>NZ_RBXL01000001.1:3438503-3745004 GCF_003634315.1 Thiocapsa rosea | reverse complement strand
TGCGGAAGCGTCCCGACGCTGGTGTTCGACGAGGTCGATGTCGGAATCGGCGGCGGGATCGCCGAGATCGTCGGGCGTCTGCTGCGCCGACTCGGCGACGCGCGCCAGGTGCTCTGCGTGACCCATCTCCCCCAGGTTGCCGCCCAGGCCCATCAACAGCTTCGGGTCCGCAAGGAGACCCTCGACGGCCAGACCTACACCCGCATCGAGACACTCGATCCGGATGCGCGCGTCGACGAGATCGCCCGCATGCTCGGCGGCACCAAGATCACGGCACGTACCCGCGACCACGCCTGCGAGATGCTCGGCTGGGCCGGATGACACTCGACACGCAGGATGACGCTCAACACGACGGAGTAGACGCATGAAAGTCATGGTGACCGGCAGCGCCGGTTTTATCGGCTCGGCCCTGTCCTTACGCCTCCTCGACCGCGGCGACGAGGTGATCGGTATCGACAATCTGAACGACTACTACGATGTGGCGCTCAAGGAGGCACGCCTCGCCCGCACCCTGCCCTTCGAGGGCTTCCGCGACGAGCGCGTCGACATCGAAGACGGTGCGCGCATGCGCGAGCTCTTCGCCCTGCACCGCCCGGACCGGGTCGTGCACCTTGCAGCCCAAGCCGGCGTGCGCTACTCCATCGAAAACCCGATGGCCTACGTCAACACCAACCTGGTCGGCTTCGCGCACATCCTGGAAGGCTGTCGGGATGTCGGGGTCGAGCACCTGGTCTACGCCTCGAGCAGCTCGGTCTACGGCGCCAACACCGCCATGCCCTTCTCGATCCATCACAACGTCGATCACCCCTTGAGCCTCTATGCCGCCAGCAAGAAGGCCAACGAGCTGATGGCCCACACCTACAGCCATCTGTACCGCATCCCGACCACCGGCCTGCGATTCTTCACCGTCTACGGCCCTTGGGGACGACCCGATATGGCGCTCTTCAAATTCACCCGCGCCATCCTTGCCGGCAAGCCGATCGACGTCTTCAACTACGGCAAGCACCGTCGCGACTTCACCTTCGTCGACGACATCGTGGAAGGCGTCGTCCGCGTCCTGGATCGCGTACCGACCGGGGATTCGAGCTGGTCCGGCGCGCAGCCCGATCCCGCGACCAGTCAGGGGCCCTACCGCATCTACAACATCGGCAACAACAAGCCGGTCGAGCTGATGGACTACATCGCCTTCCTCGAAGAAGCGCTGGGTCGCAAGGCGCAGATCAACCTGCTCCCCCTGCAGCCGGGCGATGTCCCGGACACCTATGCCGACGTCACAGACCTGGTGCGCGACACGGGCTACTGCCCGGATACCCCGGTCGGCGAAGGGGTGGCGCGGTTCGTGGAGTGGTATCGAGGCTTCTACCGCCTCTAAACCGCGTCTTGAGTGACACACGTTGTTCGAGCGGGTGCTCGGGCTTACGAGGGCTAGCACGCCAGATGTGTCGAGACCGTTCGTTGTCGTTGTCGTAATCGACCATCGATACGACTAAAGACGACAACGACAACGACAACGAAAATGATCTCGGACGGTCTAGGCCGGAGTTGACGCGATTCAGTTGATTTTTTTGTGTGTTCCGGCACGACGCTCGGATGGGGGTATCGACGCCGGATTGGCTTAGGCCCGTTCTTGCAATCGCCAGCCGCACCCCAATACCATCCATACAGATGGTAAAGGGATGGTTAACATGTCAGGCGAGCTTCAAGAGACCCGTCGAAAACCGGTCGACAGCGAGAAGATCACGATCAACCTCGGTTACGTCGACCTAGGCCACGTCGATCTGTTGGTGCAGGAAGGCTTCTACTCGAACCGCACCGACTTTATCCGCACCGCGATCCGCAGCCAGCTCGATCGTCACGGCGAGGCGGTGCGTCAGTCGGTCGCCAGACACCGGCTCGACCTGGGCCTGCGCCGGTACGACCGGCAAGAGCTGGAGCGGGTGCAGGCGGCGGGCGAGACTCTCCATATCCAGGTGCTCGGCCTCGTCGTGATCGCCGAGGACGTGCCTCCCGATCTCGCACGCGAGACCATCGCCTCGATCCATGTGCTCGGCGCCTTCCAGGCCGGGTCCGCGGTGAAGGCCGCGTTGCGCGACCGCATTCGATGAGGGCGAAACCACTACGCGGCGCGGCAGAAAGGCGCACCCGCGCCCCATTTCTCGACTCGAGGACCCGACCCATGACTCATTTGGGCAAGATCGACATGGCCGAAGTCACCCGCCTGACCCGCGAAGGTCGGCTCCAGGACGCCATGGCCATGCTGCGCGGCGCGAGGGTCGATGCGCCTGCGGCGTCCGGGTCGGTACGCGACGCGGAGCCGGCGCCGTCCGAGGACACCTCGCGCGTGCTCGACATGCAGCCGCCTGCGCCGAACAACCCGGAAGTCTTGCGCGGCGTGCTCGGCCGCATGAGGCAACGGCTCGGGAGATCTCTGCCCGGTCGCAGCACCGGATTCCCGATCGACCGCGCGCCGGTCGAACTCCCGGACGGGGCGCGGTTCGAGGAACGACGCTACACCGCGTCTGCAGGCACCCTCGCCTACAAACTCTACATCCCGAGCGGCTACCGCGGACAGCCGCTGCCCCTGGTGGTGATGCTGCACGGATGCACCCAGTCTCCCGACGACTTCGCGGCCGGTACCGGCATGAACACCTTGGCCGAGCAGGAGCTGGTCCTGGTCGCCTATCCGGCGCAGTCCCTGGCGACCAGCGCCACCAAATGCTGGAGCTGGTTCAGGCCCGAGGACCAGCATCGCGGTCGCGGCGAGCCTGCGCTGATCGCCGGCATCACCCGCGAGATCATCCGCGATTACGCAGTGGACCCCGATCGCGTCTACATCGCCGGACTCTCCGCCGGCGGGGCCGCCGCAGCGATCATGGGGGCCACCTACCCGGACCTCTATGCCGCGATCGGCGTGCACTCCGGGCTGGCCTACGGGGCCGCCGACGATATGCCGTCCGCGCTCCTCGCGATGCGTCAGGGCGGAGCCTCTTCGGACACCTCGCGCCATCGGCACCACTGGCCGGACGGCAAGGCACCCTTGGTTCCGACCATCGTCTTTCACGGTGATCTCGACACCACGGTCAACCCGATCAACGCCGATCAGGTCATCGCCGGGACACCGGGCGTTGCGCG
This sequence comes from Thiocapsa rosea, assembly GCF_003634315.1. Taxonomy (NCBI): domain Bacteria; kingdom Pseudomonadati; phylum Pseudomonadota; class Gammaproteobacteria; order Chromatiales; family Chromatiaceae; genus Thiocapsa; species Thiocapsa rosea. The sequence goes on along the minus strand of NZ_RBXL01000001.1, from coordinate 3,741,872 downwards.
TTTACGTAAAACGCTCAGTCAGGGCGAATCGGCCGGGGGAATCCGCTACACCCGCAGCGTCTACGCCGACGATGCAGGACGGGCGCAGCTGGAGCAGTGGGTCCTGCACGGTGCCGGTCACGCTTGGTCCGGAGGCAGCGCGGACGGCTCCTATACCGAGCCGCGCGGACCCGACGCCAGCCGCGAAATGCTGCGGTTCTTCATGCAGCACGCCCGCAGCGCCGGAGCCTGAGCGCGGTTCGGATAGGGCGCTTATTTCGGCATGAGCGGGGGTTGTTGTGCCGCCTGCCGCCTGCCGCCTGCCGCCTGCCTCCTGCCATCTGCCATCTGCTCTCAGATCTGAGCAGACTCATGGCTGATAGCTGATAGCTGATAGCTGATAGCTGATCGCTAACGGCTGGAGTGCGGGGCTCGATCTCACTTCACTCGACCCAAGGCGGCGGCTCCGCACCGGAAAGCGCGACCGCCGCGGTTGCCGGTTCGGCCTGCGGCAACGGCGCCGGCGTGCCGACTGCATCCTCGTCGCCGATAAGGCCGAAGATGGCGTCCAGCCGGGCGATCAGCTCGCGCAGTTGCAGTGCGAGGATCGCAAGCTCGGCGTCCATGCGCGCTGCGGGTTCGAGATCGCCGTCGTCCAGCTCGTTGAGCAGGGCATCTCCGACGCGCAGGCGTTTCAGCGACATGTCCTCGGCCAGAACGAAATCCAGTCGCTCCTCCCAGCTCAGGGCCAGCTTCAAGACCTGCTTGCCGACACGCAGATGGGCCAGGATCTCCTCGCTGCCGAGATCCTGTCCGCGACAGCGGATCAGGCTTGCGGTGTCGCTGACATCGCGCAGCTCGCAGGCATCGCCGATCTGGAAATCGCTCGGCGCATCGCCGTTCAACAGCCAGCCGGTCATCACCTTGGGCGGCTCCATGCGCGGCGCGGGGGGGCGCGCCGGCAAGGTCTCGATGGTCTCGCGCAGCAGCGAGATCACGTCCTCGGCCTGCCGATCGCTCCCGGAGTCCACCACCAACCAACCTGCTTCGGTATCGACATACAGAAGCGTGCGACGTGAGCGGGTAAAGGCCCGCGGAAGCATCTCGGCCATGATCTGCTCGCGCAGCCGGCGCCGTTCGGCACGGCCCACATCGCGGGACTCCGCCGTCTCCAGATCGCTCACGCGCTCATCCAATGCCTCGGCGACCGCTGCCGAGGGAAGCAGCCGCTCTTGCTTGCGCGAGCAGATCAGAAAGCATCCCGAGACCGCATGCACGAGCGCGGTCGAGCCATCGCCGAGCGGCGCCGCCCAGCCCATCGTCGCGGTTTCCAGCGGACCGCAGGGCCGAAAGCGGCGCTCGTCGAGACGGGCCTCGAGGGTGTCGGCGTCCAGACCGAACGGGCGTCCCAATCGATACAGTCGTACATTCTTGAACATCATCGGCCCCGGTCAAAAAGGCCGGGATTATGACCGAGCCTCGCCGAACTGCAAGCGCCGGGTCGAGATGTCGACGCGGAAACACGAATTCGCAACGCACCCGGTATACTGTGGCGACGATCGACCCATCGCCACGCTCGGAATCCAAGGTGGATGAACTCTCGCTCCCCGGCCTGTTTTTCGCATTAGTCCTGTTGCTCATGCTTTCGGCCTTCTTCTCCGGGTCGGAGACGGCCCTGCTCACCATCAACCGCTACAAGCTCAAACACCTCGCGGACGGCGGCCACCGCGGCGCCCGCCTGGCCCGTGCACTGCTGGAACGACCCGACCGCTTGATCGGACTCATCCTGCTCGGGAACAACTTCGTCAACATCATGGCCTCGTCCTTGGCGACCATCATCGCCTTGCGTCTCGGCGGCGAGGCAGCGATCGGCATCGCCGCCGGCCTCTTGACCCTGGTGATCCTGATCTTTGCGGAGGTGACGCCCAAGACTTACGCCACGCTGCATCCCGAGCGCCTCGCCTTTCCGGCGGCCTACGTCTACAAGCCGTTGCTCAAATTGCTCTATCCGATCGTCTGGTTCGTCAATCTCTTCACCAACGGGCTGCTCCGGCTGATGGGGATCACGACGGAAGGGGCTCAGGGCACGGCGCTGAGCCGCGAGGAGCTGCGTACCGTGGTCAACGAGGCGGGTGCCATGATCCCGGAGCGCAGCCGCTCCATGCTGCTCGGCATCCTGGATCTGGAGCGCGCCACGGTCGAGGACATCATGATCCCACGCAACGAGGTGGACGGGATCGACATCCAGGACAGCGAGGACGAGATCCTGCAGGCGATCCGCAACTCCAGCTACACCCGCATGCCGCTGTTCGACGGCGGCATCGACAACGTCATCGGTGTCTTCCATGCAAAGCACGCCCTGCATGCGATGCTGGAGGAGGGTCTGGACAAGGAGCATCTGCGCGCCATCGCACGCGAGCCCTACTATGTCCCCGAAGGCACGCCGCTCTATCAACAACTGCTCAATTTCCAACGCGGGAAGCGGCGCGTCGCTCTGGTGGTCGACGAATACGGCGACTTTCTCGGACTTCTCACCCTGACCGATCTACTCGAAGAGATCGTCGGCGAGTTTACGACCGACCCGGCCGACAGCATCCCGGAGATCCATCGCGGCGAAGACGGCAGCCTCTTGATCGACGGCAGCATCGGCGTGCGTGATCTCAACCGGGCGCTGCGCTGGACGCTTCCCACCGATGGACCCCGGACACTGAACGGACTCATCCTGGAATACCTTGAGACCATCCCGGAGCCCGGCACCAGTCTCAAGCTTCACGATCATGCCATCGAGATCCTTCAAACCGCCGACAATGGGGTGAAGACCGTCAAAATCGTGACCCGCCCGGCCCGCAAGGGGCGGGCGATCGTCTAAGGTTAAAACGCAAAGAACGCAAAGGGGTTCAGTACCTTGCTTCAATGACGCTATTCACCCAAAGTGTGAACGTCGTTGGCATTGCAGTTTCTTGTTTTTCTTTGCGTCCTTTGCGCCTTTGCGTTTCCAAATGCCGGATTTAGATTTAGCCCCTCAGACCCCTTCGAGAGCCTCCGCGAGGGTCTTCACGGCCGTGATCTCCAACCCCTCCACCCCTTCCTTGGGGACATTCCCGACCGGCACGATCGCCCGACGGACACCGTGCTTGGCCGCCTCGCGCAAACGATCCGGACCATTGGGGACCGGGCGCACCTCGCCCGACAGACCGACCTCGCCGAAGACCGCGAGATCCAGCGGAAGCGGTCGGTCGCGATAGCTCGACAGCACAGCCATGACCAGCGGCAGGTCGACGGCGGTCTCGGTGATCCGCACCCCGCCGACCACGTTGACGAAGACATCCTGGTTGAACATGCCCACACCGCCATGACGATGCAGCACCGCCAGCAGCATGGACAAACGGTTGCCGTCGAGCCCCAAGGCCACCCGGCGCGGATTGGCGAGCGGGCTTTCGTCCACCAGCGCCTGCACCTCGACCAAAAGGGGTCGTGTGCCTTCGCGGGTCACCATGATCAGACTGCCCGGAACCGCCTCGTCGTGGCGTGAGAGAAAGATCGCCGAGGGGTTCTTGACCTCGCGCAGCCCGCGATCGCCCATCGCAAAGACACCGAGCTCGTGCACCGCACCGAAGCGATTCTTCACCGAGCGCACCAAGCGGAAGGCACCACCCGGCTCACCCTCGAAATAGAGCACGGTGTCGACCATGTGCTCGAGCACGCGCGGACCGGCCAGCGTTCCGTCCTTGGTCACATGGCCGACGAGGAAGACGACCGTGTCCTGCTGCTTGGCGAAGCGGACCAATTGCGCCGCCGCCTCGCGCACCTGCGAGACCGAGCCGGGGGCCGATTGCAGCGTGTCGGTGTAGAGGGTCTGGATGGAGTCGACCACCATCACCCGCGGCCGCTCTTGAGATGCAGCCGCGAGGATCGCCTCGACATTGGTCTCGGCAAGCAGACGGATGCTTTCGCCCGCCAGCCCGAGCCGGTGGGCGCGCAGGCCGATCTGCTGGGGCGACTCCTCGCCGCTGACGTAGAGCACCGGAAGGCTGCGCGCCAGCGAGGCGCTCGCCTGCAACAAGAGCGTGGACTTGCCGATCCCCGGATCCCCGCCGATCAAGACCACCGAGCCCGTCACCAGGCCGCCGCCCAGCACGCGATCCAGCTCGCCGATGCCGCTCTGGATCCGCACCCGATCTTCGGGGCTGACCTCGGCCAAGCTCTCCACGCGCGGAGACTCGGCCGCGCCTGCGTAGCCGCCGCGCACGGCGGGACGCGCGATCTCCGCGGTCTCCACCATGCTGTTCCAGGCCCCGCAGTCCGGGCACTGACCCGCCCACTTCGGCTGACGCGCACCACAGGCATTGCAGACATAGCTGCTGCGGGTCTTTCGGTTGCTCATCGGACAGGTCCGCGTCGTTCACTGAATGGGCGTCATTGTAGGCCGATTCGCCCTGGTCGATCCGGGCCCGATCCGGAGCAGGTCGGACGCGCGACGGGCCTCGCGCGGGGTCTCGACCTTGACTGAATCGATCCAGAACACTACTTTCTCAGAGGTAAAGACTTTGAATTCACTGTCCTTTAGACGTCGGCGGCAACGCCCGACGAAACGCGAGGATATGCAACATGAAGTCTGAGAAGAACCCACTGTCGAACCCAGCCGCGTCGGTCGATCGGGGCGCATGGACGGACACCGATAGCGTATGGCCGATCGAGACCTGGCTCTTCAACCGATTCATGCAGCTCATCGGGGATCCGGCCATCAGTGTCGTCTTCTGGGACGACCGGGAGCATTACCGGTGCCCCCGGGCCAACCCGGTCGCACGCATGCGCTTCGCCGACCGATCCACCTTTTGGCGACTCTTCGCGAATCCGAACTTGGAGTTCGGCGACGGCTACAGCTCCGGGCGAATCCGCATCGAGGGAGACCTGGTCGCCTTCACCGAAGCCCTCTACGAGGCCAAGATCAAGCGGACCCGGCCCGGCTTCCTCCAGCAGTTCGTCAAGCGCGGGTTCGTGCGGCCGCGACGCAACAGTCTCATGGGCTCGCGAGACAATATCCAACATCACTACGACCTGGGGAACGACTTCTATCGCCTCTGGCTCGACGAGGAGATGGCCTATACCTGCGCCTATTTCGCCGATCCGGGCGACACGCTCGAGCAGGCGCAAGCCGCGAAGCTCGACCATATCGCGCGCAAGCTGCAGCTGCGACCCGGCGAGGCGGTGGTCGAGGCCGGCTGCGGCTGGGGCGGGCTGGCACGGCACTTCGCGCGTCGTTACGGCGTGAAGGTGCGTGCCTACAACATCTCGCCGTCGCAGATCGCCTATGCGCGCGAGCGGGCGAAGGCCGAGGGGTTGGATGATCGGGTCGAGTATGTCGAGGACGACTACCGCAACATTCGAGGGACCTACGATGCCTTCGTCTCGGTCGGCATGCTCGAGCATGTCGGGGCCGAGCACTATGCGACCTTGGGCCAAGTCGTGGATCGCGTCCTCACGGACGACGGACGCGGCCTCATCCATTCCATCGGCCAGATCCGCCCCGATCCCCCCAGCGCATGGAACGAGCGGCGCATCTTCCCGGGGGCGAACCCACCGACGCTGCGCCGGATGATGGATATCTTCGAGGGTCCGGGCCTTTCGGTGGTCGACGTGGAGAACCTCCGCCTCCACTACGCCAACACAATCGAGCATTGGTTGGCCCGGTACGAGACGCATGAAACCGCGGTCCGGGAGATGTTCGACGACTTCTTCGTGCGGGCCTGGCGGCTTTATCTCGCCGCGTCCATCGCCAGCTTCCGCGCCGGTGCCTTGGAGCTCTATCAGGTTCTTTTCTCTCGCCCGGGCAAGAACGACATGGCCTGGACGCGTGCGCACCTCTACCGGGATTAAACCGCGCTTGATGCAGTCTGCGATCTTTCTGGATGGGATCAGCCTCGGCGGATTCGGCGAAAGTCGGAGTCTGCGCGGTTTAAGATTTTGAATAATAGAAACTTCTGAACCGCGCCTCCAGTCGACCCGACGGCATCTGCATCGCCAAACACAGAATGAGAATGACGCATTTCCCTCTAAACGCGGCTTAAGCGTCGACGCATCCGGCGGGCGGCAACCGACCCGACAGACAAGATCCTCGCGAGGACGGCTCATGATCAAGACGCAGGTCATCATCGTCGGAGGCGGTCCCGCGGGGGCATCCTGCGCATGGCAGCTACGCCGACGCGGCCTCGATTGCCTGATCCTGGACAAGGCGGTCTTCCCGCGGCCTAAACTGTGCGGGGGCTGGATCACGCCTGAACTCGTTGCGGATCTGGAGATGGACATCGCCGCCTATCCGCATCGCTTCCTGACCTTCGAGGTCACCCGGGCTCATCTGTTCGGAATCGGTCTGACGATGCGCTCGCCGCAGCATTCGATTCGCCGTATCGAGTTCGACGACTGGCTGCTCAAGCGCTCGGGGGCCGAGGTGGTGACCCACCAGGTCAAGCGGATCGAGCATACCGCGCACGGCTACCGCATCGACGACCGCTTCGAGTGCGATGCCCTGGTCGGCGCCGGCGGCACGGCCTGCCCGGTGTATCGTTCATTGTTTCGCGAGATCAACCCGCGCGCGCGATGGCTCCAGGTCGCCGCGCTTGAACAGGAGCTCCCGTATACCTGGAAGGACCCGGACTGCCACCTCTGGTTCTTCGAGAAGGGGCTCCCCGGCTACAGTTGGTACGTGCCCAAACAGGACGGCTATCTGAATCTCGGCGTCGGCGCCATGTCTCAGCAGCTCCAGGACAAGAACGCAAGCATTCACAGGCATTGGGAGCATCTCGTCGCCAGCCTGCGTCGCCGTCGGCTCGTCGACGACAGTGTGAAGCTCGAGCCTCAGGGTTATTCCTATTATCTGCGGGACGGCGTGCAGAGCATCCGACGGGAGAACGCCTACCTGGTCGGTGATGCCGCCGGACTCGCCACCCGCGATCTGGCCGAGGGGATCGGACCCGCGGTTCGCAGCGGCATCATCGCCGCCGATGCCATTGCCGACGACGGCGATTACAGCCTCGACTCGGTCTCGCGCTACAGCTTGAGCGCCGGTTTACCGCGCCGTGCGTTGGAATTGATGCTGGCGAAGCGCGGGGCCGCGAGTTCGGCCGTTGCATCGGTTTGAGTCCGCTCTCATCGCCACGCACGCTCGGTATAGAATCCGCACCACCTCAACCCAATCGACGACATCCCATGGCCGGGGCCAGCCTGCTGACACTGCTCGACGATATCGCAACCGTCCTCGACGATATCTCGGTGATGACCAAGGTCGCCGCGCGCAAGACCGCCGGCGTGCTCGGGGACGATCTGGCGCTGAACGCCCAGCAGGTCCTCGGGATACGCGCCGAGCGCGAGCTGCCGGTGGTTTGGGCGGTCGCCCTCGGCTCGCTCAAGAACAAGCTGATCCTGATTCCGACCGCGCTCCTTATCAGCGCCGTCGCGCCTTGGGCCATTACGCCGCTCCTGATGCTCGGCGGGGCCTTTCTCTGTTACGAGGGTTTCGAGAAACTGGCCCACTCAGTTCTGCATGCCGAGAAAAAGGGTGAACGTCATGCGGAGCTGACACGCACCCTTCTCGACCCGAATGTCGACATGGCGACCTTCGAAAACGACAGGATTCGGGGTGCGATCCGCACCGACTTCGTCCTCTCGGCCGAGATCATCGTCATCACACTCGGGATCGTCGCCGGCGCCTCCTTCGGCGTGCAGGTCGCGGTCTTGGGTGGCGTGGGTCTCCTGATGACCGTCGGCGTCTACGGACTGGTCGCGGGCATCGTCAAGATGGACGACGCCGGTTTCTATCTGCAGCAACGCACGGGCGAGGATCTCGGCGCCCGATTCGCGCGACGCCTCGGCGCACTGCTGCTCGCTGCCGCACCGCGCCTGATGCGCCTCCTTGCGGTCGTCGGGACTGCCGCCATGTTCCTGGTCGGAGGCGGGATCCTGGTCCACGGGCTTCCGGGGACGCACGATATCCTCCATCTCCTGACCCATGGCGCCGCCGCGGTTCCAACGATTGGACCGATCCTGGAAGCCCTGACCGAGCCGCTGTTCAACGCGCTGATCGGCGTGATCGCGGGCGCGATCATCCTCGGTGTCGTCACCTCAGGCTCTCGCGTCGCGAGCGTATTCCGAGCCTAAACCGCGTCCGGAGCGACATGCGTCGTTTTCATGTTGCGTTTAGCTTCGGAGATGTCCTCGACCCCGGTGAGACGCGGTTTAGAATTGAATATTGTTCAAGACTTTAAACGGCGCCAGCTCCGACAGTCGTCGGGGCTGGCGCGGTCAAGCCATTCCAACACATTGACGCATACCGCACCGGGCGCGGTCGACAATGAACCCTCGACCGAAAAACAAAGACCCGACGAACACACAGAGGATCGGTCGATGCGTCCGACACCCCCGGTAAAATCATGGCTCGTCGGATGCCGCAATCTCTGCCTCCGCTGTGCGGTCATCTGGGCGATCCTGGCCACGGCAACGACCGCTGCGCAGGATGTCGAGAACGCGGATCTCGCCGCACGGATGCAAAACGGCGGTGCGGTTCTGCTCCTACGCCACGCCTACGCACCGGGAACGGGCGATCCGGAGGGATTTCGTTTGGACGACTGCGCGACCCAACGCAACCTCAACGACGCCGGGCGCGAGCAGGCGCGATCCATCGGGGCTTGGCTGCGGGCGCGCGGGGTCGAGCATGCGCGGTTCTACTCAAGCGAATGGTGCCGCTGTTTGGAGACCGCCGAGCTGCTGGGGCTCGGGCCGGTCACGCCGCTGCCGGCACTCAACTCCTTCTACGAGCGCCGAGGGGATCGCGGGCCGAACCTGGCCGCACTCGAGGCGTTCCTCAAAGGCCAACCTCCAAACGGCGAGCCCATCGTGCTGGTCACGCATCAGGTGACGGTCACGGCGCTCACCGGCATCTATCCCGCCTCGGGAGAAGCGGTCTTGATGCGGCTTTCGGATCAGGACAGGGGCACGCTCGAGCCGGTCGGGAGGATGGACTTCGGTCCCTGAACAAGACCGAACCGGGCGCAGCAGAACGCAAAGCCCCGTGAGCAATTCAAAAACAAACGAAACACGTAGGATGGGTAGAGCGTGAGCGAAACCCATCCAGCCCGCGCCAAAGGCGTCAGACCCGAACCCTGCGATGCGGCGGTTTGGAGGATGGGTTTCGCTATCGCTCTACCCATCCTACGGCCGGGTCCGGGGGTCAGGCCGCGGCAGCCAGCCCGTTCCGTACCAATCGCGCCTTCAGCTCCTTGATCCGTCTCGGGACCGACTCGGGGTGACTCTGCGCACCCTTGAGCTGCTCGGCGAAGAGCTCGGTCTCGGCCCGGCCGACTTGCGTGAGCAGACGACCGAAGATCACGTTGACCTCGCCGGCCTCCAGCTCGTTCGTGACCTTGAACGCCTCGTCCAAGCTCATCTCGGGGACGCGGCGCTCGACCTCGCGCAGCGCCTTGAGTGATTCGCGCATCTCTCGGTCGCGCACGCTGGGTACGAACTCCACCTCGCGGTTGACGGCGACCTGGTAGAGACAGGCGAGCATGAGCCGTCCGTGCTCCATCTCCTCGTCGCGCAGATCCAGGAAGAAACGGTGCACGTCGGGATTGGATTTGAAGCGCTCGGCCATGGCCGCGTAGATATGCGCCACGCGGAACTCGAAGAGGGCCGAGAGCTTGTAGGCGTTGCCGACGGCTCCGGGCATGGGCACGCGCCGCGCCTGGTACTTCTCGGCGATGCGCTGCAGCAAGGTCTTGTCCTTGCTCAGCAGCATCCCGATGAAGACGTCGAGCCCGAACAGTTGAACGATCTTCACAGGGTTCTTGAGGCAGAAGCCTCGGTCGATCACGGCTTGCATCTAGGATCTCCGGTCTCGGTTCCGATTCGTCCGCTCGGCGCGGTCTGTCCGGGTACATCGACGCGCAGACAGCCGTCCGGGTCGGACTGGGTTTTCCTCGAATCAGGATAGCCGATTCGGCCACTGCGCATGTGTCGAATCAATCGCTCCCGTCGGCGCGCGCTGCATCGAGCCGCAGCGGTGCAGGCAGGCCCTCCGCCCGCCAACGGCGGTAATCCGCAAGCACCAAGGCATGGTCGAACGCCAGCCGCGGCGGAAGCGCATCCGGTAAAAAGACCTGCAGGGCGCGCGCATCGTCCATCGCCCGCGGCTCGCCGCGCGCCTCGGCCACATAGACCGCCGTGACCGTATGGCCGCGCGGATCGCGCGCCGGATCCGAATAGACCCCGAGCAGTGCGCGCAGGGTCACGGCGAGCCCGGTTTCCTCCGCAGCCTCGCGGATCGCCGCCGCCTCCATGCGCTCGCCGACATCGACGAAGCCGCCGGGGATGGCCCACCCGTAGGGCGGATTGAGACGCTCGATCAGCACGACGGGGCGGCCGGGCCGGTCGACCAGCTCGATGATGGCATCGGCGGCAAGCAAGGGGGTGACTGGGGAAGACATCGGGGTTTCCTTGGGTTCGGGGTTCGGGGTTCGGGGTTCGGGGTTCGGGGTTCGGGCACTGTAGGGCTCGCCGGGACATCGGCCAACGACCGGGCCTGTCGGAGCGAGTCCGGATCGCCAACGCATCCACACCGGTCAAAAATCGACCAGCACCGAGATCGGCCCCGCCCGCCCGCGGCTTAGCCGATGCCCGCACAGCTTATCCACACGAGCAGACACAGACCCCGGGGACAATCGAAACCACAGGATAAAGGGTCTCGATCGCCCTACTCCTCCTCGCAACTGACGCGGATCAATGCCGTAAGAGCGCGCAGCCGCTAGGGTCCGATCCCCGACACTTCACGGAGATCCCGGTGAGCAACCCCTTCGACCTCGACGACGACAACGCCTATCAACGCTGGAAAGAGCGCAAGCTCGCGGCGGCCCCGAACGCACTGACAGACCTCGTCGTCGAGATCGGCGATCCGCGCGCACTGAGCGACGCCGAGCATGCAGCCATCCTCGAGCGCTGCCGCCGGGCCAACATGGCCATCTACATCGGCACGAGCGGCGATGACCCGGACAAGGCGATCCCGGTCGCGCTCGGCGCACGCTTCGGTCTGCACCGGCTCGATCATAACCGCGGCGCCGACGAGGATGCCGTCACCTCGCTCACCGTGCAGACCGACGCCGCACATCGCAACTACATCCCCTACTCCGATCGCCCCATCGCCTGGCACACCGACGGCTACTACAACACCCCGGAGCAGCAGATCCACGGGTTGCTCCTGCACTGCGTCCAACCCGCCGAGACCGGCGGCGAGAACGCCCTTCTCGACCACGAGATCGCCTACATCCTGGTCCGCGATCGCGATCGCGAGCATATCCGCACCCTCATGCATCCGGCCTGCATGACGATCCCCGCCAATGTGGTGGACGGCATCGAGCTGCGCCCGGGCCGATCGGGACCCGTCTTCTCGATCCGCCCGGACGGACGCCTGCACATGCGCTATACGGACCGCAGCCGCAACATCGCTTGGCGCGACGATCCCTCGACCGCCGCCGCCGTGACCTGCCTCAAGGAGATCCTGCGCACGCCAACGCATTGGCACTTCACGGGCCGTCTCGAGTCCGGCTGGGGTCTGATCTCGAACAACGTGCTCCACACACGTACCGGGTTTACCGACGGCGCGAGGCCACGCTTGCTGTATCGCGCGCGCTATTACGACCGTCTCGGCGAAACTTGAAGGTCTAGGGCGGGATTCGTGACGATTACGATTACGACAACGACAACGACAACGACTTGGGAACGGTTCAAAAACAACCGAAACATGTCGGATGGGTAGGGGGTCGGCGAAACCCGTCCTGCATGCCCTCCGTGGCTCCGTGTGAGATTTCTGAAGCTGATCGGCGCTCAGGCACCGAAGTCACTCCCGTTGACGCCTAGGCCGCGATGCTGCACGCTCGCGTATCCCCGATAGGACGCCGTAACGGGGCCATGAAAATACCTTGGGGTAACGACAATGGCGCAAACGGATCAGTCACTCGATGGCCTGAGCAGCGAGGAGCGCAAAAAGGTCCAGGAGTTGATGCAGAAGGACGCGAAGGCCGAGCGACGGGTCCGCGGACCCTGGCTCTGGCTGACATCGCTGCTGGGTGCGGCGATGGTCCTGATCTACTTCTACGGCGCCGGCGTTCAGGCGCTCGACACCCAATATCACTTAGGCGTCTACGTCCTCATCACCTTTGTCCTGGTGTTCCTGCTCTATCCGGCGGGCGGGCGCTTCGCCGTTGGTGCGATGTCGGTCTGGACCGCCGCGATGCTCGCGGTCTTGGTCAGTTGTTTCTGGGTCTTCGACTCGCCGACCGCTTTCTACAATCAGGTCACGCTATTTCGCGAGACCTGGGACTACGACGGTCTCGCCAAGGCATGGGCCGATGACTTCGGCGCCCTGCGCACGACCCTGATCTTGATCCTGCCGTTCGCCGTCGTCCTGTTGCCGCTCGATCAATGGCTGTCGCGACGCTTCCACCAAAGCCCCACCGCAAGCGATGTCTTGATGGCGGCGATCGTCGCCGGCACCGTGGTCTACTGGATCAGCCAGTTCGAGGCGCTGAACTATCGCGCCGGTGCCGAGAACCAGGTCGACATGCTGGTAAGCATCATCGGTCTGCTCCTGTCGCTCGAGATCTGCCGACGGGTGCTGGGCTGGTCGATCACCCTGATCGGCATCGGCATGATCGCCTTTGCCCTGTTCGGACCCCACCTGCCCGAGTTGTTCGCCCATCGCGGCTTCCGCTTCGAGCGTTTGGCGACCTCGCTCTTTCTCACCACCAACGGCGTCTTCGGGGTGATGGCGAGCGTGCTCGCGACCTATGTCATCCTCTTTATCTTCTTCGGTGCCTTCCTGCAGAAGTCCGGGGCCGGCAAGTTCTTCATCGATCTGCCTTTGGCGCTGACCGGACGCTCGACCGGCGGACCCGCCAAGGTCGCAGTCGTCTCCTCGGCCCTGTTCGGCTCGGTCTCGGGCAGTGCGATCGCCAATACCGTCTCGTCCGGCGCCTTCACGATTCCGATGATGAAGCGCGCGGGCTTCAAACCCCATGTCGCAGGTGCGATCGAGCCGGCAGCCTCCATCGGCGGCATGTTCCTGCCGCCGATTATGGGTGCCGGCGGCTTCCTGATGGCGGAGCTGACCGGGATGCCCTACTCGCAGATCATGCTCCTGTCGGTCGGCCCTGCCCTGCTCTACTTCCTGTCGGTGTTCTTCATGGTCCATTTCGAGGCCAAGAAGCAGGGCTTGGTCGGTATACCAGGCGAGACGATCCCAAACTGGAGACCGGTGCTCAAGAGCGGTTGGTTCTACGCGCTGCCGTTGGTGATCATCACGGCCTTGATGCTGATGGGGCGCTCGCCCGGCAATGCCGCCTTCTGGGCCACTCTGTCCTGCATCCTGGTGAGCTGGGTACACCCGAGCACGCGGATGGGGCCGCGCGCGATCTGGGAGGCGATCCAGCTGGGAGCGCGCAACACCCTGATCATCGGCGCGACGCTGGGCGTGATCGGCATCATCGTCGGCGTCATCTCCTTGACCGGGATGGGGCTGAAGTTCTCGGATCTCGTGATCTCGATGGCCGGCGACAGCCTGTTCCTGGCCCTGGTGCTGATCGCGATTGCCTCCTTGGTGCTCGGAATGGGCGTGCCGGTGACCGCCGCCTATCTGATCGTCGCGGTGCTCGCGGTACCGGCGCTCGGGCACTTCGGTGTGGCGGCGATCGCGGCGCACATGATCGTCTACTGGTTGTCTCAAGACTCCAACATCACCCCTCCCGTGTGCGTCGCGGCCTATGCGGGGGCGGCCATTGCGGGAGCGGACCCCTGGAAGACCGGCTGGACGGCCTTCCGATTCGCCAAGATGCTCTACGTGATGCCGCTTCTGTTCGCCTACGTGCCGGCCATTCTCCTGGACGGCACGACCTGGGAGATCGTCAGCGCCTTCTTCTCGGCAACCTTGGGAACGATCGCGTTCGGCGCATTCGCCATGGGATTCCTGCGCCGCAATACGACACTCGTCGAATGGGTGGTGCTGGGGATCGCGACCTTCCTGCTCTATTGGCCGGGCTTTATCACGGATGCCGCCGGGCTGGCCGGGGTTGCGCTGGTCTGGTGGCTGCAACGCGATGCTGCAGCGACACCATTGAGCCCCGCCGCAAGGACCTAGTGCAGCACGGCAGATGTGTCGAGACCATTCGTTGTCGTTGTCGTTGTCGTAATCGACCATCGATACGACGACGACCACGATTGCGACAACGACAACGAAAATGATTTCGGACGGTCTCGGAATCTCTGCGCTGCTCCTCTAGATGAGGGAGGAAGCTGCGCGCAACACCGAACACCGAAGTCCTTCGCTGCGAAGGACTTCGTCGGCGGCAACGACGCGCGTCCCGACGACCCGATCCGTTTTCTCCAATCGCAGGTGAATCCCTATGGCCGAGATCAAGACCCTCCTCTTTGCAACCGATTTCTCGAAAGGCTCCGCGCGTGCGTGCGATCTCGCACGCTCCTTGGCAGACACCTGCGGCGCCTCTCTGACCCTGCTGCATGTCATCAACGAGTTCTCCGACCGCAACGCGCGCAAGGTCTCCGCCGAGGTCTACGAAAGGCTCGCGGCCGAGATCGAAAAACATGCCGTCGAGGACATGCAGGAGTTTCGCGACCGCTATTTCAAAGACATGCCGGTCACCACCGAGATCGCCGTCGGCAAGAGCCACGAGGAGATCATCCGACAAGCCAAGAAGATCGGTGCCGATCTCATCCTGATGGGCACCCAGGGACGGGCCGGTATCGAAAAGATGCTGATGGGTTCGACGGCCGAGAAGGTGGTCCGCAGCTCGCCTATTCCCGTACTCACCGTCAGGGAGTAAGGTTCCCCCGGCCGCCATGCCGCGCCGATCCCGCACGCATCGACGCCCGGGAAACGGATGCAGGATGCATCCGGACCGGGTGTCGAGGCGTCTGCCGAAAGCCGCGACTTGGCCGCCATCGGAAAACCCGGCGGATAGCGTTTCCGCCTATGTCAGAGCGACAGCCTGTCGCAACACCACGAGGAATCGAGAATGATCAAAAAGCAGAGGTTCAAGCTGACCCGCGTGGCCGGTCTCGCCGCCGCCGCGATCACGGCGGTCGTCCTTGCCGGCGTGCCGATCGCCAACGCCCAGGTGCAGCGACTGGCCTTCTCGGGCGGACCCGACGGCGGCACCTTCCAGTTCTTCTCCAACGGGATCGCGACCCTGTTGTCGCGCAACGTCGAAGGCGTGGATGTTTCGAACATGGCCTCGGCCGGATCGGTTGAAAACCTGCGTCGCGTCAACTCGCGCGATGCCGATTTCGGCATCGTCTACGCCGGCGACCTCTATCTCGGCATGAAGGGGCAACTGACCAACGACACCGCCCAATATCGCAATACGCGCGCCGTCTCCTTCCTCTATGGTGCGCCGGCGCATCTGCTCGTCCTCGAGGGTTCGGGCATCACGGATGTCGCGCAGCTCGAAGGCAAGCAGGTCGCCGTGGGTCCGGCCGGCTCGGGTGCCGCCGCATCGGCGCAACGCTTCTTCGAAAGCCTGGGGCTTTGGGACAAGATTCGCCCGCAGTTCATCGGCTACAACCAAGGCGCATCCGCCCTTGGCGATCGCCAGATCGACGCGCTCTGGGTGTTCGCAGGCTTCCCGAATGCCTCCGTGATCCAGGCAGCGACCAGCAATAAGGTCCGCCTGCTCCAGGTCTGGGATGCCGCTCAGCAAGGCAGCCTGCCGCAGGATCATCCCTACTACGTCAAGGTCGTCATCCCCGCCGGCACCTATCCGGGCGTCGACTACGACGTCGCCACCATCTCCGACGGCGCCCTCTGGGTCGCCGGCCGTCATATCTCCGACGATCTGATGTACCAGGCCATCAGCGAGATCTATTCCGACGAGGGTCTAGCCTTTATGCACAGCGTTTCGCAGGCGGCAACGGCCATGACGCTGGAAAGCGGGCTGGAAGGTGTCGTCACGCCGGTCCATGCGGGCGCTCAGAAGTTTTGGATCGAGCAGGGCAAGACCCTGACCGACGACCAGAAGTAGCTCGCGGCCGAGGCTATCTTTTTTAGTATGTTAAACCGCGCCGGCTCCAGCAGACGTCAAGTCTGCCGGGGCCGATCCATCCAAAAACAACGCATACCACACTGGGCGCGGTTTAACGGCAGAGCCGCAACCAGGAAAAGTGGTCGAAGGCCCTGATCGTTGTCGTTGTCGTTGTCGTTGTCGTAATCGGATTTCGGACGAACACGAACACGATTACGACAACGACAACGACAACGACAACGAGAAGGTGGCAGAGGTGCTCTCTTGTCGCGTTGTTTTACTTATTTTCGAACCGTTCCCAAGCGTTCCCCGGGGGTTCCCTATAAACCCTGGCAAGTGTATGGTTACGCCGCCTGGCGATGTCACGGCAGGCTCGAGTCGATTTGACCCCCAAGCGGTCACGCGATCGGATGTCGGGTCGGCATCGAATCCTCACAGACCATCACTGCAAGAGGTGCCTCGCATGGAACTGACCAAAAACATCGGTGAGAAAGACCGCAAGATTCGCTTTGCCGTCGGCGCCCTGATCGTCCTCTGGGGCGTGTTCAATGGCAGCTGGCTGGCGCTCGTCGGACTCGTCGTGATGGGCACCGCGTTCGTGCGGTCTTGCCCGGCCTACAGCCTCATGACGATGAGCACGATCGAGAAGCAATAGCCCACGCAGGCCACATGAGTAGCGTAGGATGGGTAGAGCGCAGCGAAACCCATCCTCCCGGTACAACGCCTAAAACGAAGAACCCGGCCCGAGCGCAGCGAAGCGCATCTTTTCCGCGCCGCGTACTGGATTGGGCGCTTGAGCGTTGAGGATGGGTTTCGCTGCGCTCTACCCATCCTACGCAAATCAAGGTGTTCGCCTTGTTTCCGAATTGGCGCTTATCCGCCGACCAACCCCAGCCAATCCAAGACCGAAGGCAGCAGCGCCGCGGTTAGAAAGGCCGACAGCGCCATTGCCAGACCCGAGAAGGCGCCCATCGTCGGGCTGACCTGGAACGCACGCGCGGTGCCGATACCGTGCGAGGTCACGCCCATGGCAACCCCTTTGACCGCATCATCGCGAATCCGCAGAAGCCTCAGCACACCCGTGCCGAAGACGGCGCCGACGATGCCGGTACTCACCACCAGAACCGCCGTGAGCGACGGGATCCCGCCGAGCTTCTCCGAGATGCCCATCGCCACCGGCGCCGTGACGGACTTGGGGGCCAGAGAGATCTGAGTGGCGGTATCGGCACCGAGCCAGGCCGCAAGCCCGATCGCACTCAAGCTCGCCGTCAGCACTCCGACCAGCAGGGCCGCACCGATGGGTACTGCGAGCGCCCCGAGCCGCTCGCGCTGCCGATACAGCGGAATGGCCAGCGCGACCGTCGCCGGACCGAGCAGGAAGTGAACAAATTGCGCCCCGTCGAAATAGACCGCGTAGGGCGTTCCGGTGAGCGTCAGGATCCCGATCAAGAGCGCGACCGCCACCGCGACCGGATTCAGGAGCGGACTGCCGCGCCCGAGCCGGTAGAGCCGATCGGCCGCCAGGTAGCAGACCAATGTTGCCGACAGCCAGAGCAGCGGCGACGCGGAGAGATAGACCCAAATCTCGGTGAAGGGGGTGTCAGTCACCGGCGGCACCGCGTCGACGCCGCTGGACGGTCGCGAGGAGCCGCTGCGCGCCGGCCATCGTCAATGCGGTGACCGCCAGCGTCAGGAGTGTGCCGAGCAGCAGCGCTGCGGCGATTGCCGGCCACTGACCCTGAAGACGCTCCCAGTGCAGCATGACGCCGACTCCGGCCGGGACAAATAAGAGCGAGAAATGCGCAAGCAGCGTATCGGCCGTGCGCCCGACCTCCTCCGAGATCCCGCCGCGCAGAAAGAGCCACCCCAGCAGGAGCAACATCCCGAGCACCGGCCCCGGGACGGGCAAACCGGTCAGCAGGACGACGGTCTCGCCGGCGAGCTGGCACAGCAGAATCAGGGTCAGAGCGTGCAGCATCGTCTTGCCCGCGTCTCAAGTTATCCGCGCCTTAACCGGGCTGAATCGGGAAGCCCGTACGCGGACCCATCTCGAAGCGATCGCGGCTGAACAGGGGTGGCCCCTGCATGTAGACGCTCACGAGTCGGGCGAGGGATTCCAACGCATCGAAGTGGATCCGTTCGTAGCCGTGCGAGGCATCCACTCCGAAGGTCACGAGCGCCGTGCGCACGTCATTGCCGGCCGTCAGGGCCGCGGCGCTGTCGGAGCGATAGTACTTGAAGACATCGCGCTGATGCGGGATCGCGAACTCCTGGCAGAGCTGGATGATGCGATGGGTCAGATGATAATCGAAGGGGCCGACCTCGTCCGCCATGGCGATGGTGACGCCGAATTCGCTCGAATTCTGCCCCGGGGCGGTCGTGCCGTTGTCAATGGTCAGCATCTCGGCGACATCCTGCTGAAGCGCAGCCGACGCCCCGGATCCCACCTCCTCGGAGATGGTGAAGAGCGGATGACAGTCGACCGGAAGCTCCAGCCCTTCGCGTCGCACCGCCTCGATCGCTGCGAGCAGGACCGCGGTGCCGGCCTTGTCGTCGAGATGGCGTGAGTTGATGAAGCCGGTATCGGTGATCTCGGGGCTGGTGTCGATCGCCAGGAAATCGCCGACATGCACGCCCAAGCGCAGGAGGTCGGCGATGTCGCGCACGCGCGCGTCGATACGAAACTCCACGAAATCCCAGCCGCCGGGCTGATTGTCAATCTCGGGCGCGAAGGTGTGTCCGGATGCCTTGAGCGGCAGGATGGTGCCGCGCCATTGGCAGTTGTCGGTGAAGAGCGTCGCACGCGCACCCTCGGCAAAACGCGCATTCCAGTGCCCGACCGGGACCAGCTGCAGACGACCGTTCTCCTTGAGCGACTTCACCATGGCGCCGAGCGTATCGATATGGGCCACGATGGCGCGATCGGGCTGGGAGACCTCGCCCTTGAGCGTCGCGCGGATAGCGCCCCGGCGGGTCAGCTCGAAGGGGACCTCCAAGCGTTCGAGCTCCTCGCACACCAGATGCACCACGCGATCCGTATAGCCGGAAGGGCTGGGCGTATGCAGCAGCTTGAGCAGGATCTCGACCAGGTAGCGCGTATCGATGGCAGGCAACTTCAAAACATGGACTCCCGGGCGGCGGTCTGAGGAAACAGCAGGTCGACGAAACGCTCGGCGGTCGGTTGGGGCTCGTGATTGGCCAAACCGGGCCGCTCGTTGGCCTCGATAATCACATAATCGGTCCCGCACACCGAAGGAACAAGGAAGTCGAGCCCCGTCACCGGGATCGCCAACGCCCGCGCCGCGGCAACGGCGGCCTCGGCGAGGACGGGATTGAGCTGCTCGGTGACGTCGTGGATGGTCCCGCCGGTATGGAGATTCGCGGTCTTGCGCACCGTGAGCAGCTCTCCCTCCGGCAGGATCGCCTCCAGATCGTAGCCGGCGGAGACGACGCACCGCTTGGTCTCGTCGTCCATCGGAATGCTGCTCTCCCCACCGGTTGCCGCGCGGCGGCGTCGGCTTTGAGCCTGAATGAGGTCGCGCACGCTGTGCTGCCCGGTCCCGGTCACCTGTGCCGGGCGACGGATCGCGGCGGCGACCACCTGGTCGGCGATCACGACGATGCGCAGATCATCGCCCGCGACATACTCCTCCAGGATCACCTGGTCGCAGACTCTACGCGCCGCGGCGATCGCACGCTCGAGGGTCTCGGGATCGCGCACGTCGACACTGATCCCGGCACCCTGCTCGCCGCGCACGGGTTTCACGACCACGCGGCCGAGCTTGGAGAGAAACGCCTCGGCCTGGTCCAACGCCTCGAAACGGGTCTGCTCCGGGACCCGCAGCCCGGCATTGCGCAACAGCC
The DNA here is from genome assembly GCF_003634315.1 of Thiocapsa rosea. Lineage (NCBI taxonomy): Bacteria > Pseudomonadati > Pseudomonadota > Gammaproteobacteria > Chromatiales > Chromatiaceae > Thiocapsa > Thiocapsa rosea. The sequence continues at coordinate 3,721,950 of NZ_RBXL01000001.1, read as the reverse complement.
GATGGGTGACCGCCTTATCGTCGCAGCGGCTCATGGCAACGGCGCTGGTCAGCTCGCTCAAACTCTCGCGACAGACGATCCTGCGCCCGCCGAGCACCAGAGCGAAATAGCCGCCCTCCGCGTCGAGCACCTCGATGGCGATCCCGCGCCGGCGCGCCTCGTTGACGATGATGGTCGCGTAGGGATTAAGCTTGGCCTCCGGCTGTTGGCCCATGAAGAGCGGCTCGTTGAAGGCGTTCTTGTTCTTGAGCGCGAAGGCCGGGATGCGCTCGAAGCCGAGCTTGCGATAGAGCCGGATGGCTTGGGTGTTGTCGTGGATGACCGACAGGTCCAGAAAGCCGCGACCGCGGGCCTGATAATACTCGATCACCTGTCGCACCAGTGCGTCGCCCACACCCGGATAAGGGGCCTGGGCATCGACGGCGAGGGCCCAAAGGCTCGCACCGTTCTCGGGGTCTGCAAAGGCTGCGACATGATCCACGCCGGTCACCGCACCCACGATACGGCCGTCCTGCTCCTCTTCGGCGACCCAGTAGGTCAGGACCTTGGAGGTGCGCTGCGCCGAGATAAAGTCGGCACTGGGCGGGACCATGCGACGGGTGACATAGAGCCGGTGGATCGCCTCGGCGTCGTCGCGGCTGTTGAGCAAGCGCACGTGAAACCCTTTGGGCCGACGCGGCGAGCACTGGTAGCGCTCGAGCCAGAGGCGGAAGGTGTGGGAGGGGTCCAGGAACAGATCCCGCGGCGCGTAGGAGAGCACCACGTGAGGGTCGCTCAGATAGAGCGCCACGTCGCGCTTGCCGCGGTGCTCCTCGCGGAGCGTCTCGGCGAGCGCCTTGGGGTCCGAGAAGGTCTGACCGAAGAGCAGCCGCCCCCAGCCGCAGTCGACGATCGCGGGCTGCGCGAGCGCCTGATCCGCGCGCGGTTGGCGGTCCCAGTTCTTGAGCGACGGAGCACGACTGCGCTCAAGTCGATGACGCATCCGATCTCTGCTCATTGGTCTCAGACCCCTTGCTCTTGCAGCCACATCTCCAACAGCGCGACCTGCCACAGCTTGGAGCCGCGCAGCGGGGTCAGGTGATCGTCCGGCGCCGCCAGCAGGGTGTCGATGTAGGCCGGCTGAAAGAGACCGCGCTCGCGGGCACGCGGCGAATGCAGCAAATCGCGCACGGTCGCCAAGACATCGCCGCGCAGATACTTGAGCGCGGGCACCGGGAAGTAGCCTTTGGGCCGGTCGATCACCGAGGTCGGGATGAGCCGTCGTCCGATCGCCTTGAGCACGCCTTTGCCCTCATCGCAAAGTTTGTGTCGGTCAGGCATACGCGCGGCCAGCTCGACCAGCTGATGGTCCAGGAAGGGTACGCGCGCCTCCAGGCCCCACGCCATGGTCATATTGTCGACACGTTTGACCGGGTCGTCGACCAGCATGATCTGCTGATCGATCCGCAACGCCTTGTCGACCGGCGCATCCGCACCGGCACGGGCGAAATGCGCGGCGATAAAGGCGCGGCTGGCGTCTTCGCCGTGAAACCGCGGATCGACCGCGCGACGGTAGTCCTCGTGGGTGCGATCGCAGAAGGCCTGTGCATAGTCGCCGACCGGATCGGTGCTGCCGAGCATCGGCGGATACCAGTGATAGCCGGCGAAGACCTCGTCCGCACCCTGCCCGCTCTGGACCACCTTCACATGCTTGGCGACCTCTTGAGAGAGCAGATAGAAGCCGATCACGTCGTGGCTCACCATAGGCTCGGCCATGGCGCGCACGCAGTTGGGCAGCTCGGGTAAAAGGCGCGAAGCCGAGTCGACCCGGATCTTGTGATGCCTTGTCGCGAAGGTGTCGGCGATGATGTCCGAGTACTGAAACTCGTCGCCCACCTCGGAGCCGACGGTCTCGAAGCCGACCGAGAAGGTGTTGATGCCGCGCTGGCCTTGCTCGGCCAACAGGGCCACGATGAGGCTCGAATCCAACCCACCGGACAGCAGCACGCCCACATCGACATCCGCCACCAGACGGCGCGCGACGGCGGTGCGCAGCGCGGACAGGGTGAGCTCCTGCCAATCCTCGAAAGACAGGTCGCGTTCCTCGGGGCGAGGCACGAAGCTGATATCCCAATAGCAGCGATCGCGCTGGCGTCCGTCCGGCTCGATGGTCCGAATGGTGGCCGGCGCGAGCTTGCGCACGCCGCTCAGGATGGTGTGCGACGCCGGGACCACGGCATGGAAGTGCATGTAATGATGCAGGGCCACCGGGTCGATCTCGGTCGAGACACCGCCGCCCGCGAGCACGGCCGGCAGGGTCGAGGCAAAGCGCAGCCCGCCCGGCACCTCGGCGTAATAGAGCGGCTTGATCCCGAGACGGTCGCGCACCAGGGTCAGGCGACCCGAGTCCCGCTCGGCTATGGCGAAGGCGAACATGCCGTGAAAGCGATCCACGCAGGCATCGCCCCAGGCATGAAACGCCTTCAGGACCACCTCGGTGTCGCCGTGCGAGAAGAACCGATAGCCTTTGCCTTCCAGCTCGGCGCGCAGCTCTTTGTAGTTGTAGATGCAGCCGTTGAAGGCGATCGAGAGCCCCAGCGCGCTGTCGACCATGGGTTGCGCCGCATGGTTGCTCAGGTCGATGATCGAGAGCCTGCGATGCGCAAGCGCGACCCGTCCCTGCTGCCAGAGGCCGTCGCCGTCCGGGCCGCGCGGGATGATGGCCGCACTCATGGCGCTCAAGGCGCCGAGGTCGATCGGGTTGTCGTCGAAGCGGATCTCACCGCAAAGTCCACACATGAGCTTCTCCTGAAGGTCCGGAGTACAGGGTGCGACGGGCTGGCGGACGCGAGGGCACGGGGTCGTGCGCCGGCGTCGCCCTGGCTCGGCCGCTGCACTCGGAAGGCACGAAATCGATTCGGGCGGGGCGGGGTTTTGTTGCAGCGCGCTTAGGGATCGAACCCGACACAGGGGTCCGAAACGCAGGTGCGGCGCCGTGCGAAGGCGATGCAAAAGCGGGGCGGGCAGATCGGCGGAATCGGCATCGCCGTTCGTCCGCGCATCTGGACATTCACGATGAACACGCATAGATCATACCCAATACGGGGACATCTGGCCACCGCGCGACCAGCACCGGAGCGTCGGCAGACCCGTCGAACGGCCCCCAGGATAGACGACTTGCAGTCGTCCTCTTCAGCCGGACCGACGGCCCGCGAGGTCGCGTTCGACGTGACGAACTTAGGCGATTTCCGTGAAGAGGTATCCCGACTGCGCATGCCCGGAAGATTTGTGGGGTATGTGGGGGCGAATTATTTCGCCCCTACGCGTCGGTAGGTTCTTTCCCGGAAATCATCTCGGAGCGTCTCGGAATCTCCAGCACTGTTCCGCTAGTTCCATTTGTCCGGCGCGGCCCCACCCTCTTGTCCAGCATCTGTTCAAGTCGATCTCCGGCAGCGCGCCCAAGGCCATCTCCCGGATCACCTCACCAGGACCATTTAGGCAACACCATGGCAAAGAAACCCAATCTCACTCAGGTGTTCACGCACAGCCATTACGCCTCGAGCTTCGAGGCCGAGTCCGACGACGAGGTCTACGACGAGCGCAAAGAGGCGTTGGTCAAGAGCATGCTCGGCGAGATCGGTGAAGACCCCGATCGCGAGGGACTGCGCCGCACCCCCTTGAGGGTCGCCAAGGCCATGGACTTTCTCACCAGCGGCTATTCCATGTCCGCCGAGGAGATCATCAAGAAGGCGCTCTTCGCGGAAGACGTCAAAGAGATGGTGGTCGTACGCGATATCGAGTTCTACTCCATGTGCGAGCACCACATGCTGCCCTTCTTCGGCCATGCACATGTCGGCTATCTGCCCAACGGCAAGGTCGTCGGGCTGAGCAAGATCGCCCGTGTGGTCGACGTCTTCGCACGCCGACTGCAGGTCCAGGAGCGCCTGACCAGCCAGGTCGCCGACTCCCTCATGGAGCATCTCGGCGCGCACGGTGTCGCCGTCGTCATGGAAGCCAGCCACACCTGCATGATGATGCGCGGCGTGCAGAAACAACGCAGCTCCACCGTCTCGAGCGCCATGCGCGGTACCTTCGAGACCGACCCACGCACGCGCTCCGAGTTCATGTCGTTCATCAAAGGATGATCGCGACAATCCAACCGACGATTCAAAAACAACCAAAACCCGTAGGATGGGTAGAGCGAAGCGAAACCCATCCTCACAACTCCAACGCTCGATCCGGTGGACGGCACGCCCCGCCAATCAACGTGGGTAGAGCGTCGCGAAACCCATCCTCACAACTCCAACACCCAATCCGGACGGCCGCACGACCCGCCAATCAACGTGCTCACCCTGTCTCTGAATCATCACACATCGAGCATACGCCGCGACAGCACGGCGTCGGACAGCGCGGCATGCGCATCGCGGATCATGCGTTCGGTGGTCGGCCAGTCAACACAGGCGTCGGTCACCGAGCAGCCGTATCGCAGCTGGCCGAGGTCCGCCGGGATCGATTGCTGTCCAGCCTCGATAAAGCTCTCCACCATCAAGCCGACGATCGAGCGTTTTCCGCCGGAGACCTGATTCACGCAATCGTGCATCACCAGCGGCTGAAGCTCCGGTCGCTTGAAGCTGTTGGCATGCGAGCAATCGATGACGATGTTCGCGGGTAGGCCGGCCTTGGTCAGTGCCTCCTCGGCCATGGCAACGCTGACGGTGTCGTAATTCGGGCGATTGCCCCCGCCACGCAGCACCAGATGCGCGTAGCGGTTACCACGGGTCCTGACGACACTGGTCAAACCTTGGGCATTGATGCCCAAAAAACTGTGCGGCTGGGCCGCCGAGAGGATCGCATTGATCGCGGTATCGACCGAGCCGTCCGTGCCGTTCTTGAAGCCGACCGGGGTCGACAACCCCGAGGACATCTCGCGATGGGTCTGCGACTCCGAAGTCCGCGCACCGATGGCCGTCCAACAGATCAAGTCCCACAGATATTGCGGGACGATGGAATCGAGCGCCTCGGTCGCGGTGGGCAAACCCAGCTCGGTGACCTCGAGCAGAAATCGCCGCGCCTTCTCCATGCCCTCGGCGATGCTGAAGGTGTCGTCCAGATTCGGATCGTTGATGTAACCCTTCCATCCGGTGGTCGTGCGCGGCTTTTGGAAATAGACCCGCATCGCCAACACCACGCGATCCGAGACCGCATCGGCCAGCACCTTGAGCCGCCGGGCGTAATCCAGGCCGGCGACCGGATCATGGATCGAGCAAGGCCCGACGACGACAAAGATCCGTGGATCGCGCCGATCCAGGATCGCCTGCAGGGTCTCGCGACCGGCGAGCACGGTCGCCGATGCCGCATCCGAGATCGGCACGGCACGATGGATCTCCAGCGGCGAGGGCATCGGATCGAAGCCGCTGACATTGAGGTTTTCCGTTTTCTGCACGGGCATTCACCTTAAGAATTCAATCGAAGGCCCGGGGTGGCGTCGATCATGAGACCGCCCCCAAACCTGAAGAGGACTCGTGACACCCGCTGCGCGGTGTCACGCATGCCCCGTGGCGCTCTGCGCCACGCGCAAACGTTGGCCCGAATCACAAGCGAACCCGCCGGAGTCTCGTCGACCCAACGGCCGGGCACGGGGATTCTCCGCGGTACCGCGGATCCCTGTCCATGAGAAAACCGCCCATTGACCCTCAAGCGACGGGTCATTGCGCAATCCACCTCTCCGGTGGATCATGTCTTCAGGCCAAGCCCGGCGGTGCTGCAACGGAGGTCAACATGGCCCTCTCTCAGGACGATATCCAATTCATCAAAGCCCACATGGGCGAGTGGCTCGCCGAGCAGAGCCTCGGCAAACCCTCCGTCGTCTATGAGATCGAGCTGCGCGAGCGCATGGTGCGGGTCGAGGAGGCGCTCAAACATCAGGGAGAGCTGATGCGGCAGGGATTCGAGCAGATGGAGAAGCGCTTCGAGCTGATGGAGAAGCGCTTCGAGCAGATGGATAGACGCTTCGAACAAAGCGACAAACGCATCGAGGATCTCATCAAGCGTCACGACCATCAGTTCATGTGGCTGATCGGCTTCATCACGACCATCGCCGCGCTCATCATCGCCGCCGGAAAATGGCTATAAAGACTCTTTCCGGGCTTCGCCATGTCTCGGCAGAATCGCCACTTATGGTTTGCCCCGGTAGGGACCTTCACCGTACAGATAAAACACCTCTGCAAGCGCTCCGCGCCCCGTGCCGGCTTGACCCAGGTGACGCGCGAGCCCGGCGAACAGGATGACCACTCAATCGTCGTCGCGCTGTCATCCGATCTCGGTCAATACTGACGATCGGTGTCTTTCATGCGGCGATCGGTCTCCTGCTGCGGGTCACCGAGACATGGCGCCAGGCGATCGATGGCTCCGGTTGCCGCAACGACGGATTGCCGTCGATCCGGAAACGGGGCCGTTGTCGATCAATGATGGGGGCGCCGCGTCGACCCGTTCGGAGCCGTGGATCGCACGGGCTAAGGTGTGCACCGAGAATCTCGCGTTGCTCGAAGCCCAAGGCGACACCATGGCGCACCTGATCCGGGATGGCGATCTGCTCATCGTCGACGTAAACGATCGCGAGATCGCCGATGGGTCCGTCGTTGTCGTTCGTTATGGTGGAGCCTTGCGATCCCGGCGGATTGAGCTGCGCTACGACGGCTCGCTCGTCCTACGCTGCGAAGACCAAGCCCGCTATCCGGACGAGGTGGTCCCCGGCTCCGACCGCGACCGCTCCGTTTAGGTCATCGGTCGGGTCCTGTGGCGCGCCGGAGTCATCTGAGTGCACACGACCAAACAGGTGTCGAATCCGTCAAACCGCCGCCTTGCCGGCGCGTACACCGGGTGGCATAGTCATCGCACGCGGATCAACAGAATCATCCCATGAGCTCAAGTGTCGCCCTCTATGACGCACTGACCAGCGCACCCGACGATCGCGCCCGCGCGCGCGTCATCGCCGAGGCGTTCGAACGTCTCGAAGAGCGTTATCCCCATCTCCCGGACCTCGCCACGCAGGGACATGTGCGCGAGTCTGAGTTGCGGCTGCAGAAGGAAATCGAGCAAGTCCGGGCCGGGCTGCGCGAGACCGAGCTCAGACTAAAGAAAGACATCGAACAATTACGCGCCGAGCTCAAGGCGGACATCGAGCAATTACGCGCCGAGCTCAAGGCGGACATCGAGCAATTACGCGCCGAGCTCAAGGCGGACATCGAGCAAATCCGTGCCAATCTACAAACAACCGAGTTGCGTCTGCTCAAGGAGATCGAGCAGGTCCGTGGCGAAATCACCCGCACCAAACTCGATCTGCTCAAGTGGATCGTCCCGCTGATGCTCGCCCAGGTCGCGGCCATCGCCGCGCTCGTGAAATTACTCTGATAAGGAGCGACTCAAAAACAAACGGAACATGTAGGCTGGGGTGAGCTTGCGAACCCCAGCTTGACGCCTGCGTCAGGGGTGCCAGGGGTTCGCAAGCTCACCCCAGCCTACGCATGAATCAAGGAGGCTGCCATCCGAGACAAGGAAGCCGCGCTCGCCGAGATCGCCCGCCTCAAGGCACTCCTGCAGCAGCAAAAGAACGGCTGAGCTGCCATCCGAGAAAAGGGCGTTGCGTCCACGGACCGGCCGTGAGGGTGCGCAAGCCGCCCCCGCCGCCATGTCGCGGGCGAGACGCGTTGCCCCCTATCATCCCGCGGCCCGTGACCCACCAGTCGATTGCGCTGACGATAGGAAGCGCAACACCCGCCGCCGGTGCGTTGTGCCTCGCACGGATCGGCACACGCGACGAGACGCCGAATCCTCATCGTGGATGCCATCCGTAATCCGGCGGTCGCGATCCGATCGCACGACCCGCCCGAGCGACAAGAGTGGGGACCCCGACCCCACCGTGTTTCGTCTTCAGACCTGACACCGATGCCACCGCTCGCTGCTTCAGGCTCCGTTCTGATGGAGTTCGCTCCGAATCGTTTCGCGCACGACATCCGCGAGCGTCTGCCCTTCAACGAACTGGCGCAGTGCATCGTTCATCAGCGTTTGATAATTGCTGCCCATCATCTCGGCGCGCGCCTTGAATGCCGCCAAGATCCGGTTGTCCACCCGCATCGTCACCTGCGACTGGCTTCCTTGCTCGGCCTGCAGACGTGCCAATGCCGGTACTTCGGAAACAGACTTGGCATCGGTAAAATCAAGGTCGGCATAGTCGTCGAAAAGGGGATCAGAACTGTTGCTCATAGTGCCGCCGTTGGGATTGGTTAGCTTTCCAGGCGGAAATCAAACGAATGCGATTCCCGCGGAGTGTCCACACCGCCACGAGGACACGTCCCCGCCCGCCCATGCCAAGGGTCACGAATCGCTGCTCGCCGTTTGCGTCCACGTCCTCGCGTGTCAGCGCGAAGGGATCAAGCAGCACATGACGTGCTTCATCGAAGGTCACACCGTCGTGATTGACCGGATTGGCAGCGGCTTTGTCCGGGTCGAATTCGATCTCCGTGGAGCGACGTTAAGCGTGTCTGTCGGGATATTCAAGTCGTGGCGCCGAGATCGGGCCGGTTGTTGAGCTCTTGGCATTGCCCATGTCGCTCGGCAACCGTACACTCTTCGCATGCGGTACCCGATCAACCCGAAAGTCGACTGTGTCTTCAAGGCCCTGCTGGGCGCGGAGGAGAATCGCGCGCTGCTCATCGATTTTCTCAATGCGATGCTGACCGAGACGCTTCCCAGTCCGGTGGTCGAGGTGCAAATCCTCGATCCCTACAACCCGCAGGAAACCCTCAAAGACAAGCTCACCATCGTCGACGTGAAAGCCCGCGATGCCGCCGGCCGGGTTTTTCAGGTCGAGATCCAGTTGTCGGTCTATGCAGATCTGACCGCGCGCATGCTCTACGGCTGGGCGGACCTGTACCGCCGACAACTGCGTCGCGGCCAAGACTACAGCATCCTCAAACCGACCTATGCGATCTGGCTGCTCGATCAAACCCTGCGCGAGGACACGCCGGACTATGCTCACCGCTATCGGATGCGCGATGATCATGGACAGCATCTCCTCGACCTCGGCGGCATCTGGATCTTCGAGCTGAGCAAATTCGCCGTCCAGCAGGTCGAAACCGAACAAGAACGTTGGCTGAAATTCTTCAACGAGGCCGAAACCCTCGATGACGAGAAACTGCCCGAGTGGATGCAAACCCCTGTGATGAGGCAAGCCATGAGCACCTTGACCACCTTCTCCGAGAGAGACCGCGCCTATCACGCCTACCAGGCGCGTCAAGAGTTCCTGCGCCAGCAGCGCTCCATCCAACAGGAGCTGGAGAAAGAGCGGGCTGCCAAAGAAGCCGAGCGACAAGCCAAGGAGGCGGAACGCCAAGCCAAGGAGGAAGCTCTTCAAGCCAAGGAGGCGGCGCTTCAAGCCAAGGAAGCCGCGCTCGCCGAGGTCGCACGCCTGCAGGCACTGTTGAACCAATCGCGCGACGCCTGAGCGCCTGCGGTCATAACCTCCGCTGTCGCTTAGATGCGTGGCTTGCCCGCGCTCAACCTCACGGATTGCACCACCGGATGGCGTCGGGAGCCGGCGTTATTTGAGTCTGGCCCCTTTTCCCACACGATGAACCAGGCGGGATTCTCACCCGCTAGAACACGCGGCCTTGCCAGGCCGCACCGTCCCGGTTTCTCCGAGCGAGGTCCGCGAACCGACAGGATGACCACTCAATCGGATTCGCGATAAACCTCGCGCCGATGACCCACCTTCACGACCTCCACAACCCGCTCCGGATCATCGATCGTGTAAAGGATACGATAGCGTCCCTGTCGTACTCGATAACGCTCTTGGGCGGAGAGCCTCTCACAGCCCGGTGGGCGCGGCTCCTCGCGCAAGCCTTCGATGCGCGCCATGATGCGCGCAACATCGGCTCGAGGGATCCCGCGCAGATCCTTTGCGACCCCGGATCGGAAGCTCAGATCATAAAGCTCATAGCGTGCCATCGACTTTTAGCTGGGCGAGGAACTCTTCGTAACTAAGGCTCGGCTCGCCGACACGTTCGGCAAAAGCGGCCAGGTCTTCCTGGTCCTCGCGCAGGGCCTCACGAATAGCGTCGTTGACGATCTCCGACATGCTGCGACGCGCGCTCGCAGCCTTGAGCCGGAGTGCCTGATGTAACGCAGGCTCCAGGTAAAGTGTCGCGCGAACGGACTGACTGTTCATGGATGCTCCCAAGACGTTTAAACGTTTTAACATCATAGCAGACCACAGACCTATCCGAAGGCCGTTCCCCTCCGAGACAAGGACACGGTTCTCGCCGAGATCACGTACCTGAGAACCCGGCTCAGGCTAGCGTTCAAAGCCAGCATCGCTGACCGAATTTGATCGAATCACCATCAACCCCGCCTTGATGAACGGACAGCCCTGTATCCGCGGCATGAGACTGACCGTGCGCCGCGTGGTTGAAGCCGTGGCCGCTTATCCGGACCGCGACGATCTCAAACAGGACTATCCGGAAATCGACGACGAAGACATCCGGCAAGCGTTGGAATTTGCGGCCATCAGCCTCGACGATCAGATCCTCACGTTGGACGTCGCGTGATGAAACTGCTGCTGGATCAGGGTCTGCCACGCAGCACGGTTCAACACCTCCGAGAGCACGGCATGATCGTTGACCATGTGGCTGAAATTGGCCTTGATCGCGCGCCCGACGAGGACATCATTGCGTTTGCGCGAAGCCGGGGGCAACTGATCGTTACTCTGGATGCGGATTTTCATGCGCTGCTGGTAGTCAATGCCCCAGCTTAATGCCGGCACGGATCTCGAACATGCTGGGGCGAGTGTTCGCGACCTTGAGCCACTGCACACCCCGCTGAACCTGAACCCGATATTCCGCTCTCCGACGACGAGCTCGAGCGCGGTTTCGGGGCGATGTTTCCCGTTTTCCCGTTTGCCGTTCGTCGGGACACCAGCATGCTATGCTTGTATAGCGCTTTAACTTAGGAGACTGATCATGCTGGCCATCCGACTCCCCGCCGACGTGGAGCAGCGGCTAGAAGCCTTGGCACGGGCCACGGGGCGCACCAAGACCTTCTATGCCCGCGAAGCCATCCTTGAGCATCTGGACGACCTCGAGGACGTGTACTTGGCCGAGCAGCGGCTGATCGACATTCGCGCGGGCAAGACTCAAACCGTGCCGCTGGATGAATTGATGACGCGCTATGGCCTGGACGATTGAGTTCGATCCGGCCGCCGAACGCGAGCTTGGCAAGCTCGATCCGCCCATCGCCCGCCGCATTCCGGCGTTTCTGCATGGGCGTGTCGCGCCGCTCGATGACCCGCGCCATCTCGGAGAAGCCCTCAAGGGGTCGAGGTTGGGGGATTTATGGAAGTACCGGGTCGGCGATGATCGCCTTATCGTGAGTATCGAGGATGAGACGGTGCGCCTCCTCGTGGTCCGCCTCGGTCACCGACGGGACGTGTATCGGCGGTGAGTCGCGCCACGTGCCTGGAAAATAAATCTGTCCCCTTTAGGCACACCCGCCCCGACTTGCCAAATGTATCGCGATGCGATACTTACCTTTTCATGATCCTAGGCACCAAGGGCAAGTTTGCTGCGCAAGCGGTTCAGGGTCGCTTCGGCAAGGGCTTCCCGGGCGACTTGGTCAAACGCACTCGCGCCATGTTGTCGGCACTCGATGCGGCCGTCGAGCTGGAGGACCTTCGCTTCCCCCCCGGCAACCATCTCGAAGCGCTGTCCGGCGATCGTGCCGGCCTGCATTCGGTTCGTATCAATGACCAATGGCGGATCTGTTTCGCTTGGACCGACCAAGGACCAAAAGATGTCGAGATCATCGATGACCACTGATAGGCGTTGATATGAGCTTGCTTTCCAACCCCGCGCATCCAGGCGAAGTCTTATCCGAACTGTATCTCAAACCACTGGGCATGAGCGCCGGCGCGCTGGCCAAACGCCTCGATGTGCCGCGCACGCGGATTGAACGGCTGTTAAAACAGGAAACGGCCCTTTCAGCCGACAGTGCGATTCGACTTTCAACCTTCTTCAATACCACCCCGGAGTACTGGATGAACCTGCAGCGCGGGTGGGATTTGGCACGAGCACAAAGAACCGTCGACGTTTCAAGGATCAGACCCCTCGAAGCCGCCTGACGCACCTCGGTATTGAGAAAGGCGTGCTCGTAGCGCCAGCACCCGTCGATCAGGCTGACGAGAGGACGCGCAACACCCGCCGGCGGTGCGTTGTGCCTCGCACCCCTCGGCTCGGCACAACCGACCGGTCCGAACGCGTTGCCGGCTCACGTCCAAGCCCGATCCGCAGTGCCCGCTGCACCGGCGAGTGACTCGAGAACCTCGTCACGCATTGTCGACACCCGGACGCCGCCATACGCTCTACGCATGCACCGCCCCATCGACCCCAAGATCGACTGCGTCTTCAAAACCCTGTTCGGGTCCGACGACCGGCGCGATCTGCTCATCCATCTCCTCAACGCCTTGCTCGCGGAGGATCTCGAAGCACCCGTTGCCGAGGTCGACATCCTCAACCCCTACAACGAGCGCGAGACCCTCGACGACAAGCTCACCATCGTCGACGTCAAGGCCCGCGACACGGCCCGGCGGATCTTTCAGGTGGAGATCCAGCTCCTGGTCTTCCCCCACTACCTGGCCCCGCGCATCCTCTATGCCTGGGCCGATCTCTACAGCCAGCAACTGCACAGCGGCCAGGACTACGACGCGCTCCGGCCGACCTATACGATCTGGATCCTCGACCAGACCCTCTTTGTCGAGCGACCGGAGTATGCTCACCGCTACTGTCTGCGCGACGACCTGGGGCGCCGGCTCGTCGACCACGGCGCCATCCGGCTCTTCGAGTTGAGCAAATTCCAGCTCGCGCGGGTCGAAACAGACGCCGAACGTTGGCTAAAATTCCTCAAGGACGGTGAACACCTCGATCCCGAGCATCTCCCCGAGTGGATGCAGCATCCCATCATGAGGCAGGCCATGAGCATCTTAAGCCGCTTTTCCGAGAAAGAGAGCGACTATCATCGCTATCAGTCCCGACAGGAAGCGCTGCGCGTGCAACGCTCCATCCAGCGCGCGCTGGACGAGGCACGCGCAGCCACGGAAGCCGCACGTGCGGATGAGCAGGCCGCACGCGCAGCCACGGAAGCCGCACGCGCGGATGAGCAAGCCGCACGCGCGGATGAGCAAGCCGCACGCGCGGATGAGCAAGCCGCACGCGCGGATGAGCAGGCCGCACGCGCAGCCACGGAAGCCGCACGCGCGGATGAGCAAGCCGCACGCGCGGCCGCGGAAGCCGAGCGCATGGCTAAGGAAGAGGCACGCGCAGCCATGGAAGCAGCCCTCCAAGAGAATGAATCCGCGCTCGCCGAGATCGCCCGCCTCAAGGCACTCCTGCAGCAGCAAAAGGACGGCTGAGCGGCTCCGAGAAAAGGGCGTTGCGTCCACGAACCGGCCGTGCGGGTGCGCAAGCCGCCCCCGCCGCCGCAGCATGGGCGAGACGCGCTACCCCCGATCATCCCGCGGCCCGTGACGCACCCGTAGGTTGCGCTGACGATAGGAAGCGCAACGACCCGCCGGTGGTGCATTGAGCCTCGAACGACTCGGCACACGCGACGAGACGCCGAATCCTCGTCGCGGATGCAATCTGCTCGTTCATTTCCTCAACGCCTTGCTCGCGGAGGATCTCGAAGCACCCGTCGCCGAGGTCGATATCCTCAACCCCTACAACGAGCGCGAGACCCTCGACGACAAGCTCACCATCGTCGACGTCAAGGCCCGCGACCAGCAGTTCTAAATTTAAGACCATTATGTTATGAGGGACTCCTAAGAAGCTACTGGAGAGTCCTTTGGTCCTCAAGCCTGCCGTTGCCCAGAGTGATCCTGCGCCGGACGTGTTCTCGGTCACCGGCTTGGTGAAGCGGATTCGCGAGGCCTTGTTTGATTTGCCTGATCACCGTAAGGGCGGCAACAACCAGTCTTATTCCATCGGCGACGCTGCGCTGAGTGCCTTCTCGGCGTTTTTCCTGCGTATTCCGGCCCAATCCGGCCACCCATTCTGATTGAAAGCGGCCACCCATTCTGGTTCAAACCGGCCACCGATTCCGGCTGAATCCGGCCACCGATTCCGGTTGATCCGGCCACCCCGGCCGGGGTCTCGCCACACGGGATAACCCTGCGTAGGGTGCCTCCTCTTTTCAGGAGGTGCTCAGATGCCAAGACAGAGGTTATCCATGCGAAAAGTCGAAGAGGTGTTGCGGTTGAAATGGGGTTCCGGGCGGTCGGTGCGGGAGATCGCCCGTGCGCTCGGTATCGGGCGAACAACGGTGTCGGAGTACTTGGATCGGGCCGAGGCGGCAGGGCTGTCCTGGCCGTTGCCCGAGGGTCTGAGTGCGGGCGAGTTGGAGCGGCGGCTGTTCAAGCCGGGCGGGCGCCCCGCCGAGCGCGGGCTGGTCGAGCCCGACTTCGATGTCGTTCACCGGGAGCTGCGGCGCAAAGGCGTCACGCTGTTCCTGCTCTGGCAGGAGTACCGCGAGCGCCATCCCGAGGGCTATTCCTACAGCCAATTCTGCGCCCGCTACAGCGTCTGGAAGGGTCGGGTGGATGTGGTCATGCGCCAAACCCATCGGGCCGGGGAGAAGCTCTTCGTCGACTACGCCGGGCAGACGGCGGCGGTGATCGACCCCGACAGCGGGGAGATCCGCACCGCGCAGATCTTCGTGGCGGTGCTCGGGGCCTCCAACTACACCTATGCCGAGGCGACCTGGACGCAGACGCTCCCCGACTGGATCGGCGCGCAGGTGCGCGCGCTGAACTTTCTCGGCGGTTGCCCGGACATCATCGTTCCCGACAATCTGAAAAGCGCCGTCAGCAAGGCCCACCGTTACGAGCCGGATCTGAATCCGACCTACCAGGATTTCGCCGCCCATTACGGGCTGGCGGTGATCCCGGCACGGGTGCGCAAACCTCGGGATAAGGCCAAGGCCGAGGGCGGCGTGCTGTTGGTCGAACGTTGGATCCTGGCGCGCCTGCGCCATCAGGAGTTCTTCTCCCTTGCCGAGCTCAACGGGGTCATTGCCACCCACCTGCAGGCGCTCAATACCCGTCCCTTCAAAAAGCTCGACGGCTCGCGCCTGAGCCAATTCGAGGCGATCGATCGCCCGGCCCTGCGCGCGCTGCCGGCAACTCCCTACGAGTACGCCGAATGGCGCAAGGCACGGGTGGCGCCGAACATTCACATCGAGGTCGACGGGCACCACTATTCGGTCCCGCACGCCCTGGTCAAGCGCCAGGTCGACGTGCGCATGACCACCACCACAGTGGAGGTCATGCACCAAGGCCAGCGGGTCGCCAGCCATGTCCGCAGCGCCCGTCGGGGCGGCTATACCACGGTGACCGACCACATGCCGGAGCGCCATCAACGCGCCCTGGAGTGGACCCCGGAACGCCTGCAGCGCTGGGCGCACACCATCGGCCCGGCCACCGCTGCCGTCACCACGCAACTGCTCGGCGCGCGGCGCCATCCACAACAGGCCTTCAATGCCTGTTTCGGGGTGCTGCGCCTGAGCACGGCCTACAGCGAGGCCCGCCTGGAGGCGGCCTGTGCACGCGCGCTCACCCTCGGCACCGTCAGCTACAAAAGCCTCGCCACGATCCTGGAGAAAGGGCTTGATCAGCGGCCCTTGCCGACCCCCGATCAGCAGAGTTTGCCGCTGGATCACGCCAATCTGCGCGGCGCCGACTACTACCACTAACCGTCACCATGACCCCGTCGAACGACGGGGTCCTCACCCGTTACGGAGACCAGCGCCATGTTGCTTCACCCCACCCTGGAGACCCTCGCGCAACTGCGCCTCGACGGCATGCTCAAGGCTCTGCAGGAACAACTCGAGATGCCGGAGATTCAAACCCTGAGCTTCGAGGAGCGCCTCGGCCTGCTGCTCGATCGCGAGCTGAGCACGCGCGAGAATCGACGCCTCAAGACCCGGCTGAAACAGGCCAAGCTGCGTGAGCCGGCCGCCATCGAAGATCTCGACTACCGCACGCACCGCGGCCTGGACAAAGCCCTGATGAGCCGCCTGGCGACCGGTCAGTGGATCGGCGAGCACCTCAACGTCATCCTCACCGGGCCGACCGGCGTCGGAAAAACGTGGATCGCGTGCGCACTGGCCCACAAGGCCTGCCGCGACGGCTTCACCGTGCGCTATCTGCGCCTGCCCCGGCTGCTGCAGGATCTGGCGATGGCCCGCGCCGAGGGCCGCTACACCAAGCTGCTCGCCGAACTGGCGCGCACTGAGCTGCTGGTCCTGGATGACTGGGGATTGGCCCCTTTGAACGACGAGCAGCGGCGCGATCTGCTCGAAATCCTCGACGACCGCTTCAAGACGCGCGCCACCCTGGTCACCAGCCAACTCCCGGTCGCCCTTTGGCATGACTACCTCGGCGATCCGACCCTCGCCGACGCCATCCTCGATCGCCTCGTGCACTGCGCCTACAAGATCAATTTGACCGGAGACTCGATGCGCAAACACTCCACCGGGTTGACAGACGATCCCGCCCTCGCGTAACTACACCCATCCCGTGTCGCGGGGCCGCTTCGGACCGGCCGCTTTCCTTCGGACTGACTGGCTGGATTGAATCAGAACCAGTGGCCACTTTCCTTCGGACCGGGTGGCCACTTTCGCCGGAATACGCATTTTTCCTGCAGAGTCCGTCGTTTCTGGATTACCAGCGGCGCATGCAGAAAGAGCACGGGGAGAACAACGCCAGCTCGCTGTTCGGCGTGCATCAGATCCCGAGCACGCAGCAGATCGGCAATCTGCTCGACCCGGTCTCGGCGGATCATCTCGCGCCGGTGTTCTTCGAACTCATCGAGGCGCTGCATCGGCACGGCGCCTTGGCATCGCACCGCGGCGTCGACGCACGCCTGCTGATTGCGCTCGACGGGACTCAGTACCACTGTTCCGAGTCGATCCACTGCGAGCACTGCTCGACGCGCACGCTGAGTAACGGCAAGACTCAGAATTACCATGTTGCCGTCACACCGGTGATCGTCGCCCCGGGGCAAGCGCAGGTCTTTACCTTGCCACCGGCATTCGTGCGCCCGCAAGACGGGCAGGCCAAGCAGGACTGCGAGCTCAATGCTGCAACGCGGTGGCTGCTGCAGTGGGGTGCGCGTATCGCGCCGTGGCGCACCACAATGCTGGGCGACGATCTGTACTGTCATCAGCCGTTCTGCGAGCAGGTGCTCGCGCTGGGCTGTGCGTTTTTGTTCGTCTGCCTGCCACCGTCGCACACGCTGCTGTATGAATGGGTTGCGGACTTCGAGCGCATCGGCGCGGTGCCGACCCTGGTGAACACATGCTGGACGGGCAAGCAGCGCCTCACCGAGACCTATCGCTGGCTCAATGATCTGCCGCTGCGCGACGGTGATGATGCCCTGAAGGTCGGTTGGTGCGAGCTGACGACCACCGATGCCGCGGGCAATGTGCTCTACCGCAACGCCTGGGCCAGCTCCGTGCCGGTCACCCGGGAGAACGTCGTCGAACTCGTCGCCGACGGGCGCAGCCGCTGGAAGATCGAGAACGAGAACAACAATACCCTCAAGACCAAGGGCTACAACTTCGAGCACAACTACAGCCACGGCAAACAGCACCTGTCCTCGCTGCTGGCAAGCCTGATGCTGCTGGCCTTCCTCACCCACAGCGTGCTCGATCTGCTCGACCAACGCTATCGCGCAATCCGCCGGAACCTGCCCTCGCGGCGCACCTTCTTCGAACATCTGCGCGCGCTCACCTTGTACATGCCCTTTACCTCCTGGGATCACCTCTTCGACTTCATGCTGGAGGCCCTGCAGCCCGCGAGGCCGCCGCCCAAGCGTCGATCGCCCGGACAACGGCGGCAAATTTAGAATTGCTGGCCCGCGACACGGCCCGGCGGATCTTTCAGGTCGAGATCCAGCTCCTGGTCTTCCCCCGCTACCTGGCCCCGCGCATCCTCTATGCCTGGGCCGATCTCTACAGCCAGCAACTGCACAGCGGGCAGGACTACGACGCGCTCCGGCCGACCTATACGATCTGGATCCTCGACCAGACCCTCTTTGTCGAGCGACCGGAGTATGCTCACCGCTACTGTCTGCGCGACGACCTGGGGCGCCGGCTCGTCGACCACGGCGCCATCCGGCTCTTCGAGTTGAGCAAATTCCAGCTCGCGCGGGTCGAAACAGACGCCGAACGTTGGCTAAAATTCCTCAAGGACGGTGAACACCTCGATCCCGAGCATCTCCCCGAGTGGATGCAGCATCCCATCATGAGGCAGGCCATGAGCATCTTAAGCCGCTTTTCCGAGAAAGAGCGCGACTACCATCGCTATCAGTCCCGACAGGAGGCGCTGCGCGTGCAACGCTCCATCCAGCGCGCGCTGGACGAGGCACGCGCAGCCACGGAAGCCGAGCGCCAAGCCAAGGAAGCCGCCCTCCAAGACAAGGAAGCCGCACTCGCCGAGGTCGCACGCCTCAAGGCGCTCCTGCAGCAGCAGACCGACCGCTGAGGCCCTGTCCGAGCCGGGGCGCGCCCTATGTGGGTCGGGCTTCAGCCCGACAATCCTGCCGAGAGCAGCAGCACAGCAGAGTCGGACTCAAGTCCGACCCACAGCGCGATCCGCAAGCCGGCCGTCTTCATCCGATCCCCCGATCCGCCCGAGCGACCGGAATGGGCACCCCGAACCTGCCCCGTTTCGTCACCTTTTGACACGCTGGGTCCGAGCCGAAGGCGGTGTTGTCGCGTCCGGGCGATCCGACGAGCCGTGCCGGGCGGATCACGCGCGATCCTTATTCGACGGGCAATCGGCTGTCGATCGGTAGGGTTTTGCGTGGAGATTGCGGAAATACCTTGCCGACGTAGGGATTTCAACGTCTTGGGCCGAGGTGCCGATCCGTGAAAGCGTGATGGGCGTCACGGCGTGCGAGGAGGATTTCCTTTAGTCCCGTGCGCGGCGTCTCAGCGCGGTCCGTATGGCTGCGGCGGATGTCGGTTGCTGGCCCGAATGATGCTGTATCTGGGTCGGGACACCCAGGGATGCGACGCTAGAACACTGGCAGTACCCAACCGCCGGGATCGCCCGGGTCATCACACAGCAACGAGAGTACAAACATGAAAAAGCAGCAATCCGGTTTTACACTTATCGAGCTGATGATCGTCGTGGCGATCATTGGTATTTTGGCGGCGATTGCTTTGCCGGCTTATCAGGATTATACGGGGCGTGCTCAGTTGAGTGAGGGAATGAGCTTAGCCGGTGGTTTGAAAACGAGTGTAGCTGAAGCTTACAGTTTGACTGGAAACTTGACAGGCCTTAATAGCGACTCAAATGGTATCCCAGCAGCAGTTGAAAAAGATGTAGGGAAGTATGCAGACGCGGTCTCAGTCACCAATGGAATCATCGAGGTTAAGATGCAGAAAGATGGTGTAGCTTCTTGTGCTTCAGAAGCGACTGTGACACTGGCACCAAGCGACGCAGGCGGCGTGGCTCAACCACTTGTTTGGGATTGCTCAACCACCGCCAAGTGCGCACCTAGTTCTTGCCCAACTAAAGCAAAGAGTTAGAAAAGAGGAAGAAAGGGGACAGATTTATTTTCCAGGAGATCGTAAGTTAAGGATGACGGAACAAGCCTGAATCTGCCCCTGTGAGATAAAGACCGCTTCGGCGGTCTTTTCTTTTGCGTTGAAAAAGAGGAAAAAAAGGGGACAGATTCTGAGGTATCCCCACTAAAAAATCTTATAATACAATCGTTTATTTTCGCATATGTAAGTTAGAATGGAACATGCATGGGGTTTGATGGTCCACAACGGGCGACCAAACCTGCGGAGGCCCCCCCATGCATGCCCTGACGATTCTACAGCGTTGTGTTGCCCCACTGCTGGCCGGCATTCACCGTCGGCGCTTGGCCGTGTTGCTCGAAGCCGTCGCCGCAACCGTCAGTGGTCCGCGGCTGACGCTGACCGAGATCGGCCGACGCTTCCGCGGCGGGTTGGATTTGCGACACCGCATCAAGCGGGCCGACCGGCTGCTGGGCAATGCGCATCTTCAGCGCGATGCCAAAGGCATCTAGGGATAAACGGGGACAGACCACGATTTAGTCCGGAAAAAAGGGGACAGATTTATTTTCCAGGAGATCGTAAGTTAAGGATGACTGAACAAGCCTGAATCTGCCCCCTGTGAGATTAAGACCGCTTCGGCGGTCTTTTCTTTTGCGTTGAAATAGAGGAAAAAAGGGGATCGATTGAACTTCGTAGCGCCCTTCCCGGAGTGTTCCCGAAGGTGAGTCCTGACGGTTGACGACGCGCGTCTGCAATCCGAGCTGCGCGGGTGCCTGGAGCCAGACGATCAGAGCGCGCACGATGCCCATCGCGGCCGCGATCCGCGGCTCGCCTCAAGCCGGAACAGCGCACCCTTGTCGAGACGGGTAAGCCCGGGACAGACTGCCTTCCTTATGATTGACGTATTACGCTTAACGTAATATTCTACTTGCATGATCAAATCGTTTCGCTGCAAGGACACCGCCAAGCTGTTCGCCGGCCAAAGCCCGCAACACTTTCGCGCTTTCCAACGTGTTGCGGAGCGCAAACTGACGCAACTTCACGCCGCCATAACCCTCGAGTTTCTGCGCAGCCCACCAGGCAACCGTTTGGAAGCCTTGAGCGGAGATCGCACGGGACAGCACAGCATACGTATCAATGGCCAATGGCGCCTGTGCTTCATTTGGCGCGATGGCGATGCTTACGAAGTCGAGATCGTGGACTACCACTGAGGAGGTGATCGAATGATTCCCATCAATGGCCTCAGGCCAGTGCATCCGGGTGAGATTCTGCGCGAGGACTTTCTGATACCACTGGGGATGAGCGTCAACGCCTTGGCGCACGCTTTGCGCGTGCCGGCTACCCGTCTGCATGAGATCGTCAAGGAACGGCGCGCGATCACTCCCGATACTGCTTTGCGGCTCGCGCGCTACTTCGGCGGTGATGCGCAATCGTGGCTGAATCTTCAGGCCTGTTTCGATCTGAAGACCGCGGAACTGAGGTTACGCGACGTGATCGAACGCGAGGTCGAGCCGCGCGAGGCAGCTTGAGCCGTGGGAGAGGGCAAAAAAGGGACAGATTTATTTTCCGCCCACCTCGCCAGGACCAACCGGCTTGCAAGGTCGTCCGCGTCTACGATTCTCGATTCGCCGGCTGAGGATGGCCTCCACTTGATCCGCGAACCGTTGTCCTCCGGTGAGTTGTCCACGTTGCACAGCCTCGCGGATCAGCGTCCACTCCCCTTGCGGAATCGCGCCGCGCGCGAACTCCCGATAACGCGCGGCTCGCTCGGAGGCCGTAGAGCCCAGCGCTTCGTAACACGGATCGATATCGAGCCAGTCGAGGGTGTCGTCTGCGCCGACGTGTCGGCGATAACTCGACCAGGGATAAGACGCCGGCGCATCGGTCATGCGGGCGCGCACCGGGTTGAGCTCGACGTATCGGCAACAGGCCAGCAAATAGGCATCGGTCTCGATCGGGCTGGATTTGTAGCGTCCTTCCCAGAGGGTTCCCGACCGTGCGTCCTGACGGTTGACGAAGCGCGTCTGCCGCCCCGCCAGGCGTTTCATGAGTTGCCCGAGACCGGCGATCGCCTCGCCGGGCTGCAGGATCAAGTGAACGTGGTTTGTCATCAAACAGAACGCGTAAACCTGAACGTCGTAGAGGGCCTTGAACGCCTCCAGGGTGTTGAGGTAGTACCGATAATCCGCTTCTTCGACAAACACCACCTGCTTGTTGTGGCCGCGCTGCACCACGTGATGCGGATAGTTCGGAAGCACCACGCGACCGATTCTCGGCATGCTCCGGTCCTGCTTCGGATGGGTTCAGGCGCCAGTGTAGCAGGAGTCGCAGAAGACACGATCTGTCCTCGGTCATGGCGCACGCATTCTGGATTGGCCTGAAATTTGCTATTGAATCGACAGTATCCAAACCAGACAAGGAGATCGACCTTGCAACCACATCAGCAGGGATTCAACCTGATCGAGCTCATGATCGTCGTGGCGATCATCGGGATCCTCGCCGCTGTCGCGGTGCCTGCGTACCGGGATTATGCGATTCGCGCGAAGGTCTCCGAGGTTCTCCTCGAGGTCGGCAAGGTTAAGACAGATTTAAGCCTTTTCTATTCCGACCATGGGCGCTTCCCGGTCGGTCCGGATGCAGATGTCGGCACTGACGAGCGCAAGCAGTTCAAGATCTCTCCGGAAGACAAACATCCCAGCATTCGCGTTCTGGCGGTCCACGGAGTCGGAGCCTGCAATCGCAAAGCTGGCTGCCCGAAGACCCGGATGGAGGTGCAGCTGCGGCGCTCCGTCTACAACGGCATCGGCGGCGATGCGAACAGTCAGTTGCGCCTCGAAGGGCATGGTGGACCGAGCGGTGGCGTTGTGACCTGGCTTTGCGGACCACGTGATGTCCAACCGCTAAGATTGGAATGGCTGCCCGCGACCTGTCGGCATCCACCGACTTGAGATTCACCCGAGCATACCGGCGTGGTATGCGTGGGTCGTCGGGGTCAGGTTGTGACTTGGGTCTTTTCCGAGCTCTCTTATGGCTTATGGCCAGGCCGCTGCAACGTGAGATGCACCCGAGCGTAGCGGCGAGGCATGCGTCAGAACCTGACCCGCCACCTATGCCAGCTCGTGTACTCCGAGGTAACATTCGACGAGACGAACACGCCTCGGAGAGGCCCATGCCCATGCCCACGCCCAAAACATCGGGGTCACCATTTAGCTGACCCCGATCAATGGCACGACCTCTTTTCTCGCACCCAGGCACGCTTGTGTCGGTCGGGAAGTGCGACATCGGTACCGCCAACGCGCCCGCGGTTCTCGCTGAAAGGTCGCGGATTGACTCCGATCCGCGCCAGTCACCCTTCTGGATCAAGGCGATGGGGCTGCTCCGTCGGGAGTAGACACCCGGCCCCTGGCTAGCACAAAAAGGGACAGATTTATTTTCCAGGAAATCGTAAGTTAAGGATGAAGGATCAACCCTGAATCTGAGCCCCTATTGAAAAAGACCGCTTCGGCGGTCTTTTGGTTTGGAAGAAGAAAGGGGACGGAAGAAGGAAACATGGGAAAAAGGGGACTTCTGCGTCGATCTAAAATTGCCTCACCGTCAGGCCCATCGCCGAGGCGGCTTCGGCCATCACACAATCCGCGGTGGCCAGTGTCTCCACAGCCAGATGACCGGCCAGCGCCAAGTGCAGCGCGTCGAGTGTGCGCAGCGGGTGCTCGGGATAACGGGTGATCAAGTTCACGGCCTGGTCGAAGCAGACGTCGTTCACAGGGTGATCCTGCAGCCAGCCCCGAGCGATATCGTCCAGGAACGCGGCATAGAGGACGGATTCGAGCTCGGCGCTCAGCTCGCCCATGCGCCGGCGACGGCTCAGCAGCGAGCGCATCTCGGTGTGGGTGAGCCGGCTGATGATGGCAACATCGACACCCTGCAGGTATTCGGCAAAGACCTCGGAACCCGGTTCGCTGAGATACCACTTTGCCAGGGCGCTGGTATCCAGGTAGACGCGATCATCCGCGCTCATCGCGTTCGGCGCGGATCAGCACTGCCGAGGAGGTCGACAGCCGCCGGGTACGGGCGCGCAAGTCGGCGTGGTCCGGCCGCCGCCGCTTTCCGGCAATTGGCAGGATGCGGGCGATAGGGCTCCCGCGGCGACTCACGACGATCTCGCCGGCCTCCTCCACCAACTTGTCGAGCTGACCGATCACTGCCCGCATTTCTCTGACATTCAGTTCTTTCATGGCGTTCGTTCCCGATGTGCTGCAACTACTGATAGTGTGGCACATTCGGCGAGTGGCTTGTTGAAAGATTCTCATGAAGGTCGTCAAGGCCTAGGGTCAGAGGCCTAGGGTCAGGTCTTGACTTTTGCCTTTTCAGAGCTACCTTTAAAGCCATGCCCAGACCCCGATGCTGGGGTCAATTCTGTCCTCGTGACAGTCCAGAGTGTCACGAGCGCCATCACCCGCCAGGCGGGCGACCCTCAAAGGGCCGTGCAAGCCGCCCGCGGCCTGACGTCCCGATCCAGACGCTCGCCCAGGCGCTTGCAAGCCTCCTTGAGGTCGTCGTCCGCCTGTAGACCCACAACGGGGACACCAACCATCACGCCGCGATCTGTCCCAGCTCGCGAAGTTTGTCCAAGGTATCCGGGAACTTTCGCACCATCAGGATCAGCGCGGCCGCCTGAGCATTCGGCCTAGCGCGGCCCTGCTCCCAGTTCTCCAGGGTGCGGGTAGAAACGCGCAAACGGCGGGCAAACACAGCCCTAGAGACATGCATCTGTTCTCGCGTCTGCCGGATCAGTTCGGCATCGACCACCAATGGCGGTAGGTCCTCCACCTCGTGCGAACGCAGCGTCACCTTGCCGGTGCGCTGCTGCTGCATGGATTCGACTCCATCCATCAACTCATCGAATAGCTTACGTTTGCGCGTCATCAGCTTTTCCTCCTGGCCGTTAGCTCGGCCTGGATCGCTTTCTTCAGTAAGTTCTTTTCTTCGGCCGTCAGATCCGCCGCTTCGTCCTTCCCATAAAGGGTGAAGAACCAGATCTGGTGATCGGCCGTGAGGGAGTAGTAGATCACCCTCAGACCACCCCGCTTGCCCTTCCTACGGCGAGCGTCCTCCCACCGTACCTTGCGGAACCCACCTGTGCCAGGCATCACGTCGCCGAGCTCGGGGTTCTCCAAGAGGGTCCGTTGCAACTCCCGGTAACCCTCGTCGCTCAGGTAGTCCGGGAGCAGGCGAGAAAACAGCGGGGTTTCGAAAAACACGAGCTTCATTGCTTCATTATACGCAAATTGCGTATGTTATGGGGGAAAAGGGGACAGATTTATTTTCCGGCCACCTCGCCAGGACCAACCGGCTTGCAAGGTCGTCCGCGTCTACGATTCTCGATTCGCCGGCTGAGGATGGCCTCCACTTGATCGGCGAACCGGTGCCCTCCGGTGAGTTGTCCACGTTGCACAGCCTCGCGGATCAGCGTCCACTCCCCTTGCGGAATCGCGCCGCGCACGAACTCCCGATAACGCGCGGCTCTCTCAGAGGCCGTAGAACCCAGCGCTTCGTAACACGGATCAATATCGAGCCAGTCGAGGGTGTCGTCTGCGGTCTCGGGGTCTTTCATGGCCGGGTCTGATCAGGATACGTGTGAATTTCAGCAATCTCGGCTGATTTCCAGCGACTCACCAACCTCGCCAACCTCGCGCAAGAGTCGCTGCACAATCTCGTCGGACGCGTAGAGTCCGGTTTCCCGCAGTCGCTGGATGACGGGCCCAGCGCAATCGATCAGTCCTGCAACCTTCGCGCGACCGATGATGCCCAAGGTTCCAATGATCGCGAGCCCCATCGCCTTCGCGCAGCGTCTGGCCGCCAAGTCGTCGATCACGACCCGATCTGCGGCATGCGCAACCGCATAGCTGATGACTTGGGTTTCGCCCGCGCCGAGATCCCAGCTCAGAATATTGGCCGGCGGGACTTCGTCATCCACGATGATGGCAGGCTCGAGTGCGCCCAGGATCTGAATCGTACGCGCTCCATCTGGTTTGGCGCTGACCTCTTGGATGACGGCGCCGGGCACGGCGATCTGCCCTGCCATGGCTCTGAGCAGTTCGATCTGCTCGACCTTGCCGAGCAAGATCAGCGGCGAGGCATTGACGAACCAGCGTCTATCCGCCATGGATCTCGGCCGCAAGCTCATCGGCCGTGACTTGGCACGCCGGGACCTTGCGGCGGTGGAGCTCTTCCAAGAGCTCGGCGCGCGTCAGATCGGCCAGCTCAGCCGCTTTTCCCTGCGAAACGACGCCTTCGGCGTACCACTGAACCGCCGCGGCGATGCGCATCTCGCGTGCAAACTCCCCGGGCGCGAGGCGCAACGCGCCGAAGGCCGAGGCATCGAAGTCAAAAGTGATCGTGGTGGTCATGGCTGTTCTGGCGGTGGGTTGTGGGCATCAGGGTCCAACATCGACGCCATCAGTGCAGCACCTCATCAAGACTGTTGGCATCGAGTATCCGATCGGACCATTGCAGCAGCGTGTTCGGGTCGGCCCGGGTGACGCGTTCGCGCACCTGCTCACTGGGCGGGCCGAAGCGGCGTTCGATGAGGCGCAGGAGCATGGCTGCGCCGCCTTGCTGCACGCCCTGATGCACGCCCTGTTCAATGTAACGGTCGATGAAGGTTTGCATGATGGGGTCTCCGGTGCTGGTTGACTGTTGGAGCAGTTCCCGTACGTCGTGTTCTTCGATGCGCTGCGTGCCTTGGACATAGTAGCGCAACAGGGATTCCAGGATCGCGACGGCGGTGTCCTTGTCCTGCACCTGCTCGATCAGCGCCAGCAGCGTGCGCAGGCGCCCGATGGGTTGATCGTCGAAGATCCAGCGCAGGGCGAGTTGGACCAGACGCGTGAGCACTTGGCCCTTGATCTCGGCGTTGGTGCGCGCTCCGGGGACGATCATGCCGCTTGGCGTTGGGCTGATGATGCGGAGACTTTATCGTGTACGATCCGGTAAGATGCGCGACGACACGAACAGGCTACGGAGAGGCCCATGCGCACACCTGCCGCCGATCGCGACGATTATGATTCCCCCTGGAAGGATCTGCTCGACCGTTGGCAGCGTCCATTTCTGGAGTTCTTCTTCCCGGCGATCGCCGCCGACATCGACTGGTCGAGGGGCTTCGAGTTTCTCGACAAGGAGCTGCAGAAGGTCACGCGCCGTGCGGTGGTCGGTCGACGGTATGTCGACAAGCTGGTCAAGGTCTGGCGCACTGGCGGCGAGGAGGCTTGGGTCTTGATCCACACCGAGGTGCAGGGCGAGCCGGATCCGGCATTCGCGCGGCGGCTCTACACCTACCACTCGCGTCTGATGGACCGCTACGATCGTCCGGTCGCGACCTTGGTGATCCTGGCCGATGAGCGGCACGGCTGGCGCCCGAAGCGCTATCGTCATGCCCTCTGGGGCTGCGAGGCGGTGCTGGTGTTTCCGGTCGTGAAGCTGCTGGATTTCAAGTCCCGCATGGCCGAGCTGGAGGCGAGTGCCAACCCGTTCGCGCTGGTCGTCCTTGCGCAGTTGGCCGCCACCGCGACCAAACGCGACCCGGCAGCGCGGCTGGATCGCAAGATCGGGCTAACCCGGCGTCTGTACCGTTCCGGTCTGAGCCGCGACGAGGTGTTGAGTCTGTATGCCTTCATCGACTGGGTGATGACATTGCCCGAGCCGTTGGAGGACGACTACCATCGGGCCATTCAAGCCATCGAAGAGGCGGAGCAGATGCGATACGTGACCACGGCCGAGCGAATCGGCATGCGCAAGGGGATGGAGCGGGGTCTGGAATCCGAACGTGCATTGCTGCAGCGCCTGGCTCGGCGGCGCTTCGGAGATGCGGTCGCCGAGCGCGCCGCTGTGCTGTTGGCGCTGATTCGGGCGCCGGAGACTCTTGAGCAGCTCGGTGAATGCCTGCTCGATGATGCCGACGGCGAGGTCTGGTTGACGGCGGTACAGGCACAGGCGGAGCGCGCGGACGATCGCAGCGATGAAGGAAAAAGGGCCAGGCTCAAATAGCCCTTTCACCTTTGAAAAGGCCGCTGAAACGGCATCGGTGGAGGAAGGAGGAGGAAGACGACGGGGTCTTGACTTTTGCCTTTTCCGAGCTATTTTCGGAGTCATGGTGAGACCCCTACGACTTGAGTTTGCCGGTGAACTTTGGGGTCACCATTTAGCTGACCCCGATCAATGGCACGACCTCTTTTCTCGCACCCAGGCACGCTTGTGTCGGTCAGGAAGTGCGACATCGGTACCGCCAACGCGCCCGCGGTTCTCGTTGAAAGGTCGCGGATTCACTCCGATCCGCGCCAGTCACCCTTCTGGATCAAGGCGATGGGACTGCTCCGTCGGGAGTAGACACCCGGCCCCTGGCTCATTGGAGCCCCAGAAAATCGTCGGTGCCCCACCAAGGTCCACGTGGACCACGGAGGTGAGTGCGGGGCGGGGGCGCGGATCCCTAAATATCCAGGCGTCCCCGCCCCGCACTCACCGGGCCGCGGGATCACAGATCGCTGGCTCGGTGCCATGTCGGCACCGTCCAACCCCGTGCTGGCTCGATGGCAGAGGCGTCTCGGTCACGCTCGTTGCTCCCTGACGGATGTGGGCGGGAGATGTGCCGGCGGCCAATCAGATCTGGAGGCTGTCCGCCAACCCCGTGTCCTGGCTCACCGGCGCATCGCCCATAGTCCTTCAGGCGAAGGCCCGATCGACATCGAAATCGGTGCCCTCGCGCAGCATGTAGTAACAGGCCCGTGCCAGCTTGTGGGCCACCGTCTTGATGGCGACCACGCCATTGGTCTTGGCGCGCTTGCGCTGGTCGTAGCGCTTGATCGCGGGGTTGTAGCGCACCGCGAAGTTGGCCGCCTCCAGATAGGCCCAGGCCAGATACTTGTTGCCGCTCTTGGTGTTGCCCCGGCCCTTGCGTTTGCCGTTGGAGAGCCGCTCGCTGCCGACGAGGCGGCTGTAGGAGGCATAGTTGCCGACGTGGGCAAAGCGCTCGATGGGTCCGGTCTCCAACAGGATCGTCAGCCCCAGCACCTGACCGATGCCGCTGGTGCTGAGCAGATGCCGGTACTCGGGCCGGCTTTTGACCTGCGCGCAGGCCTCGTGCTCCAACAGGTCGATCGCCGCCTCTTGGCCACGCATGGCCAGCAGGGTGCTTTGGACCGCCAGAGCCAGATTCGCATCGGGCAGCAGCTCGCCTACCCTCCCGGGCGTCAGGCGTCGGATCGCATTGGCGCTCAGCGAGCGCCCGCGGTTGCGCGAGAACAGGTTCTGCACCGCCAGGACGTTGGCCGTATGCTGCTGGACCAGGCGACTGCGCCGTCGCAGCAGATCACGCACGGCGCGCTGTTCCTTGGGGTAGATATAGCCTTCCGCCAACAGCTTCAGGCGCAGCAGCTTGGCCAGCCAGGCGGCGTCGGAATCGTCGTCGCTGTACTTCAGCCCGCTGTACTGCACGATCGCCGCGGTATTGGCCAAGTGCACCCGATACCCCGCGTCCATCAAGGCATCGACCAGCCAGTACCAGTTGTAGGTCGACTCCACCACCAGTCCCGTGATCGCTTCGCGATACGGCGCCAAGGCTTCCAGCACCAGCGCCGCGTCGTTCGCCAGTCGCTTGCGATACACCACGCGGTCCTCTTCGTCCAAAAGGGCCACGACGCTATTGTTGGAATGCAGATCGATTCCGCCGTAGAGTTTCATCGTCGACTCCTCCTGCCGGGTCTCCAGGTCTGGTGTTTTCTTCTACCTTAACTGTAGGCCCACGGGCGGGGTCGGCTAGATGTTTATCAGGTTTTCCATTGCACACTTGGTCGGATCAAGGTCCTTGGGCTTATGGCCGCACCGCTGCGACTTAAGAGCCACCCGAGCCTACCGGGGGGCACAAGTCAGGACCTGCCCGCCCTCCCCGCCGACTCCCGTACTCCGCGTCGAGGCGCTCGCCAACGCCTTGCGTTTGCTGTTTCCCATGCTAAAGTACATACACTGTACATCCTTGATCGCGAGCTGCTCATGCGCATCACGAAAGCGTTTAAAAATGGCCATTCGCAAGCCGTGCGGATCCCCGCCGAGCTGGCTTTCGAGCGAATGGATGTTGAACTGGAGATCGAAAGATGCGGCGACGAACTGCGCATTCGCCCCGCACGGCGGTCTTTGGCAGGGGTATTGACCAAATTTGCCCAATTCTCTCCTGACTTCATGGCGAACGGTCGCGGCGAGCAAGAACAGGACGATCGGGATCACCTCTGATGCCGCGCTACATGCTCGATACCAACATGTGTATCTATCTGATCAAGCATCAGCCCGAGATCGTCGCCCAACGCTTTGCCCAATGTCATGTCGGCGATGTCGTGATGTCCGCGATCACCTTCGCCGAGCTGGAATATGGCGTCGTGGTAGCGGCCCATCCGCAAAAGGAACGCGGTTATCTGGACAGTCTGATTCAAGACATCCCGGTTGCACCCTTCGATGCGGCAGCCGGCCGAGCCTATGCGTCGGTCAGACTCGCGACACGCGATAGCCGGAAGGACGCTCTCGACAAGCTGATTGCCGCCCATGCACAGTCGCTCAACGTCACACTCATCACCAACAACACGAAAGATTTCGCCAGATATCCCAGGGTCATGATCGAAAACTGGCTGATGCCAAACACCTGAAACCCTGAATCCCCCGGAATCCGAATTCCTGAAGTTCCCCTGAAATGCATGGCAAAACGGGGGCATGTCTCTTGTAGCCTTCGATGACCTTGGGTCAAATCATCAGGACATTGCTGCATGGCCCGCCCCGGCCTTGATCATCGTTTGGTCCACCGTTGCTAAGCCGCCACAGGGACGAGGTACGGCTGCCTTGCCGGGCGCGGTCGTCCTCGGGCCGGTCGGGCAGGCCAGGGCATGCGCTCGAGCACCTGCTCGAACAAGGATGGGTGGGGCTGAGCGAAGAAGCGCTCGGCGGCCGTGGTGCCGTCGGGCCGCTTGATCGCAAAGTTGTGCAGGGCGGTCAAGACCTGCTGCTTGCGCGGACTGAGTCGGTGATGCCCGTGCTGATAGAGCGCGAGGAAGCCGTTGCGTCCCTCGACACAGGAGCTGCTGCGCTGGAACAGATCGGCACACTCCCCGGCGACCTGCTCGAGATGGTGACGGGTCTGCGGATCCAGCGACTGGATCGGGTGCGAGGGCTGCCTCAGCGGGGCGAGACGCTGCGCACTCAGTGCTCGGAGTCGATGACGGGGCTCGGCGCGGGTGCTGCGTGCGGCGACGCGCTCCAGATAAAGCGCCGGGATCAGGTCGTCGAGCATCGCCTGCTCGATCGCCGGTGCCAGGTCCAGCGCCTGCACCCGGGTGTTGACCATCATGAAGAAGAAAGTCAGCGTGGCGACGAGGCTGTGAGTCAGGCGCTTCGCCTTGGCCAGATGTCCGCATAGGCGCTCAGACAGATCCGCTGCCTCGGCGATCGCCTCCAAGCGCGCAAACAGCGTCCCCATCCAACTGGCGGGTGCCCTGTACATCGTCGCGCAGCAGCGATTCCAGAAGCTCCAGCACGGCCGGCTGCTCCAGCGCCTGGGCGATCAGACTCAGCAGTTCGCGCAGTCGTTGGTTGACTGGGCCCGCGGGTCGACGATGTGGCGCAGCGCCAGTTGTACCAGACGGGTCAGGACAGTGCCCTCATCCCCATCATCTAGCCGATTTCCTTGTGACATTTTAGGCACAAACCATCGATCAGTTGATCGACGGCAGCGTCACAGTAGGAGCAGAGTCCGACTTTTTCCCCGATGTCTTCAAGGATTTCACCAGGGTTACAATCGTAATGATGGCCGATTTTGATGACGGCTTGAGCGAATATCTGGGTCTGCTCTCGACCGAGCATGTCGAAAACGCCATGACGATCAAGCAAACGCAGCACCTCGTTGAGCATGTAACTACCACTGTGGTTCGACATGGGTTTCGACTCTCTCTGGAGCGCGGGAACGCTCGGACATAATCGGGGTTTCGGTCATCGGTCGCTCAGGCACCGGGATCAATGCAGCACATCGTCGAGCGTTTTGGTATCCAGGATGCGCTCGGACCAGTGCAGCAGGTTGTCGGCATCGGCGGCGGCAATGCGTGCGCGCAGCGGTTCGTCAGGGGTCAGTGGTCAGTGGTCTTTCCTTTTGACAGTCCAGATAGTCCGGCCGAAATCCGGTCGATCCGAGGACGTGGACATGGGCGTACGCTCCGTGCGAGTCGGGGCATGGTACACCGATGCGGGATCGTTTTTGGGGAGCCAGTCGGGATTCAGAGCTGGCGTCGACGTCTTCTCGCTCCGCGCTCCGGGGGACGATCTGGCTTGACGATCATGCCGCTTGGCGGTGGACTGATGACGCGGAGACTTTATCGTAGCAAATAGGCGTAGCAAATAGGGGACGTACCACGGAATCGCTCGTAAGGAGCGAGGATCGGAGGTTCGCGACGTCCGGTGGTGCCCTTGGAATCCGAGACCCTGACGCGGTGGAGTCGGCCGTTACCCGGCCATGGCACTTAGCGCTGGCGAGGATCTATATACGCAGATCTCCACGGTTTTTTTGTGCTACTTTTCGTGAGCACAATCATGCGAGGCAACTGATGGAAACGCTCGATATCTTCTCGGTTCGGGATCTACGTACCCGCTCGGGCGATCTGCTGAGGGACGCCGAGCTCGGACAACTCGCGCTCATCACGAAACATGGCCGTCCTGCGATCCTCGCCGTGCCGTTCGACCGACGGTTGCTCGACCACGGCGTCCATCGCGCCTTGGCACTGACTCTATTCGAGAACCGTCAACTCACCCTCGCCCAGGCCGCCAAGGTTGCGGGGCTCTCGCTGGATGGTTTCCTCGATCTGCTGGGATCGCTCGGCTTAGCTGCCGTGGATTATTCGGCCGAGGAGCTGGTGGATGAGTTGAGCGTCGCCTTGTGACGGCGGCTTGATGCGCCGGTCGCCATGAACAGGATCGTCGTCGCCGACGCCGGGCCGCTGATCGCCCTGGCCCGGATCGAGCGCTTGTCGCTGCTGTTTGCGCTCTACGGATCCGTGCTGGTGCCCGAGACCGTGCTTGCCGAGCTGTGCGTGGAGTCCGATCGGCCCGGAGCGCGGGTTTTGTCGGCCGCGCTCGCCGAGGGTGTTATCGAGCCGCGGCCCCTTCCGCGAGACTGTGACGCGGACATCGCCAATCTCGGTCTCTTGCTCGACCCCGGGGAGTCAGCGGCCATTGTGTTGGCGCAGGAAATGCGATGTCGCTTCTTACTGATCGATGAGCGCCGCGGACGACAGATTGCCCGGCGCCGCGGAATCCCGGTCGTCGGACTGGCCGGCGCGCTGCTGGCCGCCAAGCAGCGGGGTCTGCTTGAGTCTGTTCGGTCGGTGTTGACGGCGCTGTCGCAACAGGGCTATCGGCTCTCGGATACGCTGGTCGAAGAGGTCTTGCGCCTGGCCGGGGAGGCGGATCGACAAGGCGAATAGCTAGGGAACCTCGGGGTCGGGGTCGGGTCTTGACTCGGGGTGATCGGGGTCAGGTGATCGGGGTCATGACTTTTGCCTTTTCCGAGCAGAGAAAAGACAAGGGGATGGATTGATTATCCATCTTCAAACCAAACCCATGCCGCTTCCATCAAACGTGGAGCAAGCACCGGGCTCAATCTCCTGCGGTTCGGGGTGTGTCTTCCTGCTCCGTGCTCGGCGGACTTCGGTGCGACAGCATTCTCGGTTGTTGTTGACGAGCACGGGATCCAGTGCAACACTGGTTCCCGTGTTCCGCGCTCGGATCAGGAAACAACCTATGGCTAATGTCAACTTTACAGCCGCGATCGACCGCGATCTGCTCAAGCGGGCTAAGGTGCTTGCCGCGAAGGCAGAGACATCGGTCAATGCGCTATTTAACGCCGAGCTGCGTTATTTGGTCGAGACATTCGACGCAGCCGAGGAAGCGGGAAACCAAAATTTCCTCGTCCTGCTCGATTTTTCCTTGGGCCGCCGCGACGACCGGGAAACGATGGAGGCGCTCGGCATCGACAGCGAGGAAGACTTATTCTTGTTGATGGCCCGGGCACATCTGCCCACACCACGCTTGTCGGAATCGGTGACACGCGGCATGGTCGACGAATTGAACGCGTTGGCGGACTAAGCGGCCGTGCCTGCGGCGCATAGCCCGGTGGTGCTGCCCGATGCGGGACCGCTGATCACGCTGGCTTATGCAGATGCCTTGGACCTGCTGCTCAAACCGGGGTGGCCGGTAAGTATTATGGACATGGTGCTGTATGAGGTGACGCGCAACGACACCCCTACCAGCGCAAAGATCGGGGCCTGGGTAGCGGATCGTTCGATACCGATCGAGTCGACCCGGACGTTTGCGCACTATTGCGACGCTGTGGCCGAGGCCCTTAGCCAGGTGCGGAAGGCGAATCTCGGCGAGATCGCGGTGCAGGAGGCGATGAACGCTTTGGCATTGTCCGCCCCCGGCACGACTGGCGTATTCCTGTTCGAGGACCACAAGATCGCACGTGCCAGCTTTTTGTTGCCGGACAATTGCCGCAAGGTGAGCACGCGGGCTTGGCTGCTGTTCCTGGAAGGGAAGGGCTGGATCGATTCAGCCGCCGATATCGAGCGGGCGGCGATCTCGAATGGCCGCAGCTTTTCGCGCCTGCGTTTTCCTCACTGAAGTTTCTCGTTTTCCTCAGGCGACCAGCCCCATGACTGTAGCGATGAGGGAATTTCGGGTGCCGTGGCCGGGATCGTCGCAGATCGGCGAAGGCATATTCGGTCCGTCGCGCGGCGGCGTATCGCCGCGCGCGGGCCTGCTCCAAGCTGGCCGCGTAGATCCAGGTAATGGTGGTGGCCACCATACAGAAGTGCAGATGGTTGGTGACCGCATCGGGATTGCGGGTCTGCGTCTGGGCACTGCCGATCTCCTGCTTGATTTCCCTGAATCCGGCTTCGATTCTCCAACGCGCGCCATATATTTCAATGACTTGCGAAACGGATAGGGTCAGGTCGGTGGTCACCAGCGCGATCCATTGGGTGCGCCGGTAGACCCAGACCACGCGCACTTGGCAGCGCAGCGTCTTGAGCATCACCACCTGCTCGGCGGCCACCACGTCGCACACCCGCCCGAAGAGATTGAGCGAATAGGTCCGCGCGGTGGCCCGCAGCGCGACCTGCATGGCCTTGACACTGCCCAGACGCTCACCGTACTTGCGGGGTCGTCCGGCGCGTCCCGGCACGGCCACCGGCAGGCCATGGAGCACCGCGTTCACGCGCAGGCGCGAGAGCAGATGGGCACGGGAGCCGAGCGCCCGGCGCAAGGGCTTGAGAAAGCCGTTGTTGCGGAACCAGCTGTCGATGACCACCAGGATCGGCGCCCGCGGAAAGACCCCGGCGAAGCTCTGGATCAGGCGCACGGCTTGGGTGAACTTGGTCTCGAAGGTGAGCGCCCGACCGCGGATGCGCACGCTGCGCAGCGCCAGGGTCGCCCTGCGCAGGTAAAAGGCGAACGCCAGCGGCAGGCAGCACCAGCGCCCGTGAATGATTCCAATCAATGGCCTCAGGCCAGTGCATCCGGGTGAGATTCTGCGCGAGGACTTTCTGACACCACTGGGGATGAGCGTCAACGCCTTGGCGCAAGCTTTGCGCGTACCGGCTACCCGCCTGCATGAGATCGTCAAGGAACGGCGCGCGATCACCCCCGATACTGCTTTGCGGCTCGCGCGCTACTTCGGCGGTGATGCGCAATCGTGGCTGAATCTTCAGGCCTGTTTCGATCTGAAGACCTCGGAACTGAGGTTACGCGACGTGATCGAACGCGAGGTCGAGCCGCGCGAGGCAGCCTGATCCGTGTGAGAGAGAGACATCGGGGACAATGACAAGGCAAAAAGGGGACGAGAGCAGGAAACATCGGAAAAAAGGGGCATTGCTCGTAACTCCGTTGCGCCAGGCAAAGCCTGGAAGGAGAGGAAGATAGCGAACGGATAAGCCAATCGGAAACTCCTTTTTGCGACCCACCGGGTGCAAGTCCCGAGCCGGTAAGGAGTGGCCATCCACCGGAACCGAGTGTTGTGTGGTGCGGGAGCGATCCCGCCTGCGAAGCGTACACAGGGGGCGTGCAGGCCGTGTGATGGAGCCCCGTTACTGAGTTCAGCGGAGCCGACGTATTCGGAACACCGGAAGGCAACAGTTTCGGCATCGTAACGGCCTGATGTCGAGACTCCGCCGGGGTCTAAGAGCAGGGCATGTACGCACGGGTCGTCCAGGAACCTGGGAGCGCTCAGTTGCTCCTTGCCCGAGACGCGGCGCGGGCACCGCGTAAGAAGCCGCCCCGGCCCGACGGCGCTGGTCCGGCCGACGGGAGCGAACAGGACCGACGGCAAGGTAGCGCCAAGCGAAGGCAACGAAGTGCGGCGCGATGGCGACTGAGCAGTCAGAGTCGGCTGATAGTACCGTTGAGCGTGGGGAACGCACCCGAGCGGACCCATGGGAGGGAAGCGGCCGATCGGTTGAGACACCTTCTGAAGGGACGATGGCGTGAACATCGAGTCACCTGACCATCTGAACAGAACGACAGGAGATCGCGACATGGGCTGAATGGTCCATCGGGTGTGCGACAGTTGTCGTGCAGCGAGCGCTCAACCGAGGAGCCGGATGCGGTAGTCCCGCACGTCCGGATCTGTGGGAGCCGCGGGTGGGTAACCACCCGCGGCCACCCGGTGCCATCGTGGCACGTGGCGCAGAGCGCCAGGGGCATGCATGACACCGCAGAGCGGGTGTCACGAAGGATAGTCATGGCTTGATCCCATCGTTCCGTCATCGGAATCCTCGGGCATGAACTCGGCGCGCATTGCCGCGACGAAGGTTTCCGCCTGTTCCACCATCTCGCGCGCATCGCTTAGTTCCACTGCGTCGCCGGTGTAGTCAGCCACCAGGCGGAGTTCCTCGGCACGATTTAAGAGTCGGCCCATTTCCTTTGAAACGGGTCCATTCTTGATGAGATAGTTGCCAAAAGCACTGATGAGCCCCCTGTGCGTGCGGCCGATGTTCGATGCGAGCGGCACCCCGGACGCGAGCAGCGCAGTCCGGGCCGCGTCGAACATGGCGTAGTAGGCGCGATTGCAGGCACCGTCCACATCGCCCAGGTCGAGCAAAGCTCGCGCCGACGCTGCGGCTCGCTCCGCCTTCGCCATCAAGGCGACTGGTGTCAGTGGATGTCTCACAACCGGATGCCTTCCCTTGCAATATTCCGCAGCAGAGTCGGGTTTAAGTAGGTCTCGGGGTGCTCCCATTCGTCGAGCCAGACTGGTAATGGCGAGATCGCGATGCCGGTTTCCAGAAGCACATCGAAAGCCACATCGGCCATGGCCAGCTTCGTAGTAAGGAAGCGCAGGTGTTCGCCGCGCAGGAGCACCGCGACATCCGCATCGCTGTCGGGACGGTGAGTTCCCCGCGCCCGGCTGCCGAAGATGATGGCTCCGACCATGTCGTAGCGCTCGGAGATCAAGGCGAGAAAGCGTTGGACGGCCTTCTCTGTCTCAGGGTCAATATCATGATCAACGGGATTCGGGGTCACACCTTCGGAAGACGAGCCCTCGAAAGCATCTACTCGTTGACCAGTAAATAAGGGAACAGTTTTATTCTCGCTCATTTTCGTGGAAAAGGGTCGAATCAATCAATGGGAGCATCGGGGTCGGAGCATCGGGTTCATGACCCTGCCCTTTCTAAGCTATTTTTGGAGTCATTGTCAGATCCTTGCGACTTGAGTTTGCCGGTGTGGGTCACGGGGGAAAGTTTGCCGGTGCACTCTATCACGTCACTTCGCGCGGTGACGCAAGTAAACGGGTAGAGTAGAGAGCAGGCATCCTGCGTCCGTAGATCCGGCCTAGCTATTTCCGCCCCTTTCGTTTGGCGGTGCCTCGATAGTCGAGTCGTAGCCACAGGATGCCAGCCCTCACAGCCGTAGCTGCTGTCCTCGAACTGCACCTCGTAGAGGGGCTCCAGAACCCGTTTGATCGCCAGTTCCACCAGCTTGTCTTCAAAACAGCTGATGGCCAGCGGTCGCCCTTTCTCGCTTCCTGGCTTGGGAATATAGGTGCGCCGCTTCGGTTGCGGCCGGTAGCCCATGTTCCTCAGCCTGCTCAAGAGCACCTCGAAATTCTCCTCCAGGTTCGCTCCGTAGCGCTCCTTCGTGATGGCATCAATCCCCACTGCCCGATCCGCGGGCAGTGCGTCGAAGCAGGCGCGCAGGTGATCCACATCGCAGACATGATGATAAAAACTGGTCGGATACGACAACGAACGCGGAAAAAGCGACCACAAACACATTGACGAAAAAGAATATCCGTATTCCTGGTGCTCGATACCAACATGTGTATCGATCTGATCAGGCATCAGCCCGAGATCGTCGCTCAACGCTTTGCCCAATGTCATGTCGGCGATGTCGTGATGTCCGCGATCACCTTCGCCGAGCTGGAATATGGCGCCGCGGTAGCGGCCCATCCGGAAAAGGAACGCGGTTGTCTGGACAGTCTGATTCAAGACATCCCGGTTTCACCCTTCGATGGGGCAGCCGGCCGAGCCTATGCGTCTGTCAGACTCGCGACACGCGACAGCCGGAAGGACGCTCTCGACAAGCTGATTGCGGCTCATGCACAGTCGCTCAACGTCACGCTCATCACAAACAACACGCAAGACTTCGCCAGATATCCCGGCGTCATCATCGAAAACTGGCTGATCCCAAACACCTGAAACCCTGAATCCCCCGTCGGGCTCAGGGTCATCGGGGCCACAGGAACTTCCAGGAACTTCGGGCATCCGTAGGGCATCGAAGTTCTCCCGCTGACTCCCTTACGCCGGTGCGCTCCGGCGGAGAAGGTCACACGCCGTGCGGTGGTCGGTCGCCGCTATGTCGACAAGCTGGTCAAGGTCTGGCGCCTGGGCGGGGAAGAGACCTGGGTCTTGATCCACGCCGGGGTGCAGGGCGAGCCGGATCCGGATGAGCGCCCGGCGGGATGCACCGATCGGCCTCGTTGATCGATCCGGCCAACACTCGGCCCGAGGATCGCGGCAACGGAATCGTGATAGCAAGACTGCTGCGGCTTGAGATGCACCGGAGCGTGCCGGCGAGGCACAAGACAGAACCTGACCGCGCCTCCCGGCGACCGACTGGGGCACCGGCACCTAAGCGACCATCTTGATGGCAGGTTTTCCGACTCCTTGACTCAGCTTCTGCTAATCAGTATATTAGCATTAACTTATTTTATGGCCGAGTAAAA
Organism: Thiocapsa rosea; assembly: GCF_003634315.1. Lineage (NCBI taxonomy): Bacteria > Pseudomonadati > Pseudomonadota > Gammaproteobacteria > Chromatiales > Chromatiaceae > Thiocapsa > Thiocapsa rosea. Next base: position 3,683,036 of record NZ_RBXL01000001.1, on the reverse strand, counting down.
GCTCATGAAATCCAAACTCTTGATCCTGATCGCGACCCTCATCGCCTCTCCCGTAGTGATGTCGGACACCAACCCGCTGGCACTCGATCTCGATCGCAGTGTCGCGCATGACCGAACCTTCGCTACACAGGCCGGCCATGACTGGTACGAGCAACAGCGCCGAATCACCGCAGAACTTGAGGCAGAGCACTTGCTCGCAAAGCTGCATGAAGGCGTTGTGACTCGCAACGGTGAGTTCGACAGCATCGAGTTTGCGCAGATCGCCAATGCCCTTGTTGATCCGCGGGTGATGGATCTGCTCGAAACCAGTGCCTACTACGAGGCCGTTTTTCAGGGGCGTGTCGCGATCCTCAACTGATTGAATCAGCGTCTCACCGGAGAGACTATGCGGCCCCCGGGGCGCATGGTTTCTCGCCTTGTCAGACCCGCGACCCCGGCCCTCTTGGAACCGGGCCGGATCGGCACCCCTCACCTCAATCCTGACCCGCAAGCATCCGGCCCGACGCCGGGCACCAATTCGTAATCGCCGTACACGGCGGCGTGCGGGTCGTCGGGTGGCGAGCCGCGGGGCGATGTGCTCGACGGCCGTGAAAGTGACTCGACGGCCGGAACATCCGAAAGCTCCAGCCCAATTCGCCAATCCTCGACGAACGTCTCGATCGACTCGATGAAGTCCGGCTCGTGCTCGGTCCGGTTGATGGTGCAATGCACGAGCACACCCTTCCCCTCCGGCTCCGCCGTCACCGTCCAAGCCAGCGCATTCGGGCAGCCGGGGAGGGTGAATCGCACGCCGTCGCGGATCGGCTCGCGCCGTACCTCGAACTGGCCCCAAAGGCAGTAGATCTCGCCCACATCGAGATCCTCCCGCCAGTCCAGCACCCGATCGATCGCGCCGCAGCACTCTGCCAGGCGGGGCCCCGTGATCCGGTGGCGTACCTGATCCGGGGACGCGACGAGGCGGGCGGTGGCGAAGAACTCCATCGTTATCACTCCTGTTGTGGCGACGTGCCATTCAGCGCTGCGACTCGGCGGCCATGGCCTCGGCGGCGTTCACGAGGATCGCGCGATAGGCTCAATAGGCTCGACAGGCTTCAAGATTCACGCGGTAGGCGGTGCTGAGCCCGGTCCGTGCGCGCATGGTTCGCTCGCCGGAAGACGACGGCCCTTGGAGCAGTATCGGGCGATGGTCGGCGAAGAAAAGCCCCGGGGCGGCATCGGGTCGTATGGACACGCGTAGCGCTGTCCAGCAGCGCCGGCGCCAAACTCGGTGGACTTCGCTCGCGCTCGTCCACCCTACGGGCTTGGGCCGGTGCTGTGATCGTCGGTGCACGCCCGCTCAGCGCACGGGCGGCAGCACAACCTCCACCCTCCCCGTGTCCGTCCAAGCCCGCCGTTGCGGGCGGTACATATCCTCGACCGTCGCGGCGGGGTGGCTGAAGACGCCCGGCGAGACGGCGCGCAGCCGATAGGCGAGCTGGAACCGGGTCGGCGCGCGCGGGCCTCGGTCGACGGCGGCGACGAAGCGGTCGGCGCGGAACTCGAGATGCTCGGCGGTCTCCTCCAGGCCCAGCCAGGCGATGTCGGCGATGTCGCCGGCCTTGACGAGGCTTGGATTATCGATCTCGAAGCCGGCGGGGAGCGGGTCGTCGACGAGGAGTCGGGCTTGGCGCTGGGTGTCGGCGCCGACGGTGATGACGGCGACCATGCGATCGCCTTGGGTGACGGCGGAGGGGTCGATGCGGCGTCCGTCCAGGTCGTAGTAGGCGCGCTCGATGCGGTAGCCGTCGCCGCCGGCGGGCTCGGGTGTCTGCGGGATGCCGCCGACGCTGACCAGTGCCTCCAGCGGGCGTTGGCCCGCGTTCCCGACGATCAGCGGCAGTGCGACGGCGGTGTCGGCACCGAGGCGGCTGAACCAGGGACCGCTCCAGGACTCGCCCGAGACTGTCAGTTGCGGTTTGTCGGCACCCTGCATCAGGGCATGGGCGGCGAGCAGCAGCCAGGCGTCATCCTGTGTGCTGGTGTCGTTCGCGTTGACCCAAGCCCGTTCCAGACGTCGGGCGAGGGCCTGCAAGTCGACTGCGCGGGTCGCGCTCTCGGCGGCCAGGGTCAGGACGGCCGCGCCGTCGCGCAGCCCGGAGCCGAAGTCGGCGCGCCAAGCGCCGTCGTCGTCGCCACGCTCCAGCATCTCGACCGCGACACGGAAGACGGTATCGGCACGCGGGCGGTCGCCCATCAGGGCCAGCGCCGCGCCGAGCTGGGCCTTGGCCATGGGTGTGGAGAAGGCGTCGAGCTTGGTCTCGGCGTAGTAGCGCAGATCGCCGATGGCGGCGCGGCCGTTGCGGGCGAGGACGTAGAGCGCATAGGCGATGTCCTCGCCGCCGCTGCTGAAGTCCGGCACATAGGCGAGTCGGTTGCGCAGGTTGTCGAGGGCCATGTCGAAGGCGCGATCCGGCACGCTGTAGCCTTGCTCGCGTGCACGGGTGAGGAAGTCCGCGACATAGGCGTCGAGCCAGCCGTCGTCTCCGCCCGTAACCCAGAGTCCGAAGCTCCCGTTCGACGCTTGGTTGGCCAGCACCTCGCCGATCGCCTCGCGGACGCGCTCGCGAATCTCGGCGTCGGTCCCAAGACCGATGGCGGACGCGACCTCGTTGAGATAGAGCATCGGCAGTGCTCGGCTGGTGAGCTGCTCGGTGCATCCGTAGGGGTAGAGATCCAGACGCGTGACCAGGCCGGCGACGTCCAGCGGCCCGGCGCCCGTGATGGAGACGGCGAGCGCTCCGGTGCCGGGGAGCATCTCCGACCAGACCGAGGCGTCGAGACGCAGCTCACCACCCGGGGCTAGATCCACGACCGAGTTGCGCGAGAGCAATGGAGCGTTGGAGCGGACCGGGATCCGCAGGGTCTTGGTCAGCGATTGGCCGTTGGGCGTGCGCAGGACCAGGCTCATGGTCTCGTCGCCGACCGAAATCGCTTCGAGGGGGATCTGTACGGCGTCGCGTCCGCCCTGCGCCAGGCTCAGCGTGCGTTCGGTCTGGTCGGCGGGAATACGCACATGCTCACCGCCGGTGGCGACCGTCAGGGTGATCTCGCCCGCCGGTCCGTCGACGTGAGTCAGCTCCAGCAGCAGGCGCGAGCGGTCCTCGGGCGCGAGGAAACGCGGCAGGCTCGCCATCATGACGACCGGATCGCGCACCAGGACATCCTCGACCGCGTGGCCAACGCCTTGCTGGGACCAGGCCATCGCCATGACCCGCAGGGTGCCGTTGAAGTCCGGGATGTCGAAGGCGACCGTCGCCCGGCCTTGCGCGTCGAGACGGATGATCTCGGACTGGAAGGCGACCAGATCCTCGGTGGGCGGCGGGCCTTCGAGGCGGATCATGGCGCCGTCGCCGCCGGAGCGCACCACGCCGGGCACGCCCTGCATGCGGTCGATAAGCTGGCCGTAGAGGTCGCGGACCTCCATCCCGAGACGGCGCTGACCGAAGTACCAGCGGTCCGGCGCGGGCGATTGATAGCGGGTGAGGTTCAGGATCCCGAGATCGACGGCGGCGAGGGTCACATAGACCGGCTCGCCGGCCGGAGCACTCGCGACCTGGATGGGGAGTTCAAGCCGTTGGCGCGGCCGGATGACGCCCGCGGTCGGATCAAGACCGAGCGTCACGTCGAGCCGGCGATCGCCCGGATCCACCCCGGCCCAGGTCAGCCCGATCGCGCGTCCGGGCATGCGCCGGGCCTCCAGATCCATCGGCCGATAGAGCGTGGCCGTCACATAGGCGCCCGGCCCCCAGGCGCGGGTGACGGGCAGCTCGACGGTCGCACCGCCCTCGGGGACCTCGACCGTGCGCATCTCGATCAGGCGATCATCGATGACCATCACCAGGGCCACGCCCGGGAAGCGCGGCTCGATGCGCGCCTTGAGCGTCTCGCCGATCCGATATTCGGCCTTGTCGAGCGAGACCTTGAGCAGATCCGGGGTGTCGACGGCGCGCGGTGCGACGTACCAGCCGGCTTCGAAGTCGAGATCCACGGGCAAGGCCGTCCCGTCCGGGCCTTCGACCCGCAGACGATAGCCGCCCCACTCAACCCGCGCCTCGATCCGCGCAGCACCGGTCGCGGCGTCGATCTGACCCGGCTCCAGGGTGCCGGAGGCGACGCGTTGGGTCGAGACGACCGACTCGTAGTTCCAGCTTCCGTCGGACGCGTACCATTGGAAATCGGTGGTCAGGCGCGAGAGTGTCCAGCGTAACCCCTCGGGGGGCTGGCGCTGGCCGTTTGGATCGCCGGCGGGATCGATCAGGATGATCTCGAACCCGGCGTTGCCGCCCTCCTCCACCGCGTCCTCGAACAAGGGCTTCACGCCGATGCGAGGCTGGCGGGTGGCGATCGGCAGGGTCAGGCTGCGCTCGACCGGGCGCCCGCTGCCCTCGACCAAACGCACGCGCAGATCCGCTTCGAGCGGTCGGCTGGTCGGCGGGAGATCGGGCAGTTGCAGGGCGATCTCGGCCTTGCCTTGGTCGTCGGTGCGGGTGGTTGCGAGCGGCTGGCCGACCGGCTCGACCGGCTCGCTCGCCAAGCCGAATCGGAAACCGGGAAACGCGGCGAGGCCCTGCGCGGGCTTGACCTGGACCTCGCCCTCGACGGCGACACCCGCAGCGGGTGCACCGAAGAGGAAGCGGGCGTCCAGGGCGATCTCGGGAAGGTCGTCTGGGTCCAGCGTCTTGACCGGGCTCTCCAGATCGAAGGCGAGGCGCTCGGGCTCGAAGTCCTCGACCAGGAAGGTGACCTCGGCCAAGGGCGGGGCCTTGGGGTCGCTGTAGGTCGCCGCGCGCCAGGTGCCGCGCATGGCGGTGCGGCTTAAGTTCAGCGTCGCCCGATAGCCGCCGAGTCCCTGATCCTGCGTTAGGAGACGGCCGTGCTCGACCCCGTCCGGGCGTTTGAAGATGAAGGTGATCGGCACATCCGAGACGGCGTCGGCCTTGGCATCGCGCACCAGGGCGGTCAGCTGGACGGTCTCGCCGGGGCGATAGGCGCCGCGCTCGGTGACCAGATAGACATCGAGCGGCTGGGGCGCGGGCCGACCCGTGACACCCCGATCGCTCAGATCGAAAGGGGTCTGTGTGAGGTCGAGAAAGCCATAGTCGCCATCCGGACCCTCGGCGACCAGGATGGCGGGGGCATTGCCGCCGGAGCCCCTCAGCAGGCCCGGCTCGAAGCGGGCATGACCCTCGGCATCTGTGGTCGCCTCGCCCAGAATGTCGTCGTTGAGCGCGACCAGGCGCAGCGTCGCGCCGCCGACAGCGTCCGCGCTCGAAAGCGAGCGCACCAGGGCATGAAGGCCGTCGTTGCCCGAGAAGCTCGCAAGCCCGAGATCCGAGACGAGGAACCACTGGGTCGCAAGCGCCTCCGGCTCCTGCATGGCGTTGTGGGGCGTGGCGGTCATGGCGTAGACGCCGGGCCGCAGGTCCTCGACCAGATCGCCGACCGGGACCGAGGTCGTAACCTCGCGATTGAGCCGGGTGTCGGCAGGGGGTTTGACCTCGATGTGGCCGCTCCAGATCGCCTCCCCGGAGCGCTCGGCGATCTGATTGGCGTCCCAGGTCGAGAGCTGCTGACGGAATCGGCCGCTCGCGACCGCGGAGCCCAAGGCGCGGTCGCCGATACGATAGACCGCCGCGTCGATCCGATCCGTGTTCACCGAGACGACCGGGATCGCCGGATCGCCGCCCGCGGGCAGCACGTAGGCACGCCCGAGGAAGCGAACCATGGGCGCGCGGTCGCGCACGAAGATCTCCAGATCCGACGCCTTGGCGAGCGTCTCGCCGTCCGCCGCCGGGAGCCCGGCGCGAACCTGGATGCGGTAGCGCCCGCCGTGCTCGACCCCGTCGATACAGATCTGGCGGGCCTCGACCTCGATCGGCAAATCGGTGCGATCGGTCACGCGTACGAAATCGGCGAGCTGGCCGCGATCGCGGGCCAGCGGGTCGCTGAATTGCAGACAGATGCGGGGACTCGCGGCGTCCGAGTCGACCTCGTGTCCGGTGACGCGGAAACCGTGCTCCCCGATCATCTGGTCGTAGTCGTCGCGAACGGATGCGTCCTCGACCAACGCGAGCGAGGCGCGCAGCGAACGGATCGCGGGGCGCCAGTCGTCGCGCTCCGCGAGGGTCCGGGATAGGACCACCAAGGCATCGGCGCGCTCGGCAACCGTTGCGGAGCGCCAATAGGCGTTGACGGCCGCCCCGGTCGCATCCCGCTTGAAGGATTGCCGCGTCTGCCAATCGGAGGGCGAAGCCGCCATTGCCGTGCGGGCGAACTCAAGCCAAAGGCTGCGGTCGTCGGGGGCAAGTCGCAGGGCTGCGGCGTAGAGGTCCGCCGCGCGCTCCGGGTTGTTCGCAGCAGCCCGCGCGGCCTCCGCGGCCAAAGACGCGGGCGGCTGATCGCGGGGCGGGGCCTCGGCGATGCGCGCCGCGAGCTTTCGGGCGGCATCCAGCTCGCCGCGCGGCAGGAAGCGCAGCTCCGCACTGCGGGTGGCGGCACGATCCGGGGCCGACACGCTCGCCTGACCGATCCGAACGCGGCCGGAGACGGCATCCGGGAAGGGACGCGCGTCCGAGGCGGACTCCTTGAGGAAACACCAACCCGCCTTGCTGTTGAAGGTGAAGGCAAGGCAGCGGGTGTCCGCGAGACAGGCGTCGCGACAGGCTTCGAGATCGACCCCTTTCAGGGTCTCGTAATCCCCGCCGAAGTAGTCCATGCCCGGGGTCAGGAGGATACTGCGCTCGGCCGCTTCGACCGCTTCGCTGGCCGTCGGCCAACCCGTCGCCAAGGACACGGCCAATAGACCCGCCAACAGACCCGCCAACAGACCCGCAGGCAAGCGACGCGAGGAACCGAGCATGACGACACTCCTGTGGTCACCGACACCGGTGGATCAGAACAACTCTAGTGCGCGATCCGCCCGAGGTAAAGGGACCCGCTCAGCGACGACAGGAGCGCAGCTGCGCACCGTAGGTCTTTGCTTGCTGATCCACACGGCGCGCGACACGCACCAGCCAGGCTTTGTTTCGATAGGTCCCGCGCTGGAAGCCGCGATGGCCCTCGTGGTAAGCGAGGTACTGACGGTAGCCGTCCCATTTGGAGATGCCGAGCGTGCGGTGGGTGACATCCGTGTACCAGCCGACGAAGTCGACGGCATGGTCGAAGTTGGTGCGCTTCGCACGCCGATTGCCCGTCTGCTCCCGGTACCAGTCCCAAGTCCCGTCGATCGCCTGGGAGTAACCATAGGCGCTGGACACGCGTCCCGGCGGCCGGGCGTCGTGCCGGAAGCTCGACTCGGCCTGGATGATGGCCAACTGAACGGCAATCGGCGTTCCCCATTTACGCTCGGCCTTCTTGGTCGCCTTATACCAGCTCGGGCGCTCTTTGAAGATGGCGCAGGCGTCGAGCGGTTTGGACGGCGGAGGCGGCGCGGAGGCACAGCCGCCGACAAGCAGAAGCACGAGGCCGCAGAGGACCGGAAGGCTCAACCGCGCGCGCGGCGACGCAGCCCAGTCACCGACGCTCGCACTCGGAGAAAGCCGAAATCGTCCGGCGCAGTCGAAAATTCTTGCTGAAATTCCCTTAACACTCATCGAAAGTAAGGGTTAATATCCGGTTGCTTGACAAATTCGACGGAACTCCTCTCCCGGGGATGCGTCGATCACTCGCCCACTAACCCGAAAGGAGGGTTCCCTATGTTCAAATCCAAAGACGCTGCCTCGACGGAGACAGCGAAAAAGACCAAAAGTACCGACCAAGGCTCGCTGATGATGGCTCTCTTGCCGTCGGTGATTCTCTATGTCGCCGCCATCGTTCTGATCGCACTCACCCGCGACGATGCGACCGGAACCATACCCTACTGGGAGACCTTCGTCCCGGTTGTTGCCTTCATCTCCTTGCTCTCCGGCTTCGGACAGGCCTACGTCCGCGATCAATCCTACTTGTTCTACACCTTGAAGCAGGTCCTGCATTGGGGGATCGTGATCGGTCTGCTGTGGCTGCTGCACACGCACGGCGTGCGCGCCGCGCTCGACGACCAGAAATACCTGCTGGTGCTGCTCTACCTGCTCGGCCTCGCGACGCTGCTCGCCGGACTGCACATGGATTGGAAATTCGTCTTCTTCGGTGCCTTCCTGGCCTTCTGCACCTATATCATTGCCGCCCCGGAGAATGTCGCCATCCTTGCCCCGATCGGGGAGACCTTCGGCATCGCCAACGCGCAAGACAAACCGATGGCCATGATGATCGGCACCGCCGTGGCCGCCTTCCTCGCCAGCACCCTCGTGCTCATCGGAATGCGCGGCGCCATCCTGTCCAAGCGCGTCAGCGAGGCCAGGGCCTGAGGGAATCGATCGGACGGACGTGCGCAAGGCACACCCGACGCGGCGTCGCGATCCGATAGCCTCTGTCCTAAACCGATGAGCCCCCTGTCCGACCGCGCTGTCCGACCGGGGCCTCGACGTATCGGATCATCACCGCGCCTCACTCGATGCGCGCGCCCGGTCGGATCCCGACCGGCGAGAGCCCCGCGATCCGCGGGGCTGCAACTCTCGGTCAATCAGCGGTCAATCAGCGGTCAATCAGCCCGCGGAGCCGTAAGCCACCTGGCAAACCGCATTCAGAAGCTGTGCGTCGGCAGCCGACTGCGGGGGCTGACCGTTGAGCAATCCCTGACGACAGTTCGCAGCTCCATGCAGGGTGGCGCCTCCTGAGAGGGTGTAATTGAAGCTCGCGCCTTGTGTGCCGACCGCGTCCACCGAGCCGTAGTTGAGCTGATAGTCGCTCTGCGGTACGACGATGACGGTGGACTGACTCGACGATGCGGTGTTCACCAGCTCGGTGATGGCCACGCCGGTCGCCAGTCCTGCCAGACCCCAAGCCGCTGCACTTGTGCCCCACCAGCCCCAGGTGTCGGGCGCCCAGTGATACCACCCGGTATTCCAGGGACGACTGTGCCAATAGCCCCCGTTCGCCCAGTTGGGATGGAAACCGTTGTAGGGCCGGTTGTAGAAGTTCTTCTCGACGTTGATGTTGGTATTGAAGGTATCGTGATCGAGGCGATTACCGTCGAAGCTCTTCTCCGTGCTGCTCCAATGTGGACGCACGTTCTCCCCGTACATCGGGTGAAAGCCGCGATAACCCGCATCCAGGCCACCGCCCTCGAAGTGATAGCCGCCTCGATCGAATCCGCCCCCACCGAAGCGTGCGGACGCATCGAACGAGGAGGCGACTCCGATGGTCAGGAGCAGGACCGAGAGCGCAACCGTCGCGCGGGGAAGCCGAAGAGACGTAGTGTCAGGCAACATCGATGATCTCCTTATACGGTTTAACAAACGCCGAGGTCCTCGGATCCGTCGACCGGAGGGCCTTCGGGGATGGGCTCGCGCACGCGATGCTCGGGGCGAAGGGAGCACGCCGATACCGCTGCTGCTTACGCAAGGGAAACAGACCGACGGGCGCCGGAGCTTGGAGGAACACAGCGCCGAGCCCTGAGATGCTTCACCGCTCGACGATACTCGGGACACCAGGGGTCTGCAAGACACCCGCCCGGACCTATCCGACGCCCGCCGAGCCAGCGTCATCGGGAAACGAGACCCGGTGCTCGAGCCTGCCGATGACCGGCGCTCAGGCCTCGCGGGATCGGCTCAAAGCAGATCGGCGGGCGAAACCACGCGATAGCCCAACGCATCGGCCACGGCCGGATGGACCACCTGACCCTCGCACACGTTGAGCCCGTTGCGCAGATGCGGATCATCCTTCAGGGCCCCACGCCACCCTTGGTCGGCCAACGCGAGCACGTAGGGGAGCGTCGCGTTGTTCAAGGCGTAGGTGGAGGTATGCGGCACCGCGCCGGGGATGTTGGCAACACAGTAGTGGAGGATCCCGTCCACGACATAGGTCGGCTGGTCATGCGTCGTCGGACGCGAGGTCTCGAAACAGCCCCCTTGATCGATCGAGACATCGACCATGACGGCCCCGCGGCGCATGTCGCCGAGCATCGCACGGGTCACGATGTGCGGCGCCGTCGCTCCCGGAATCAGGACAGCACCGATCACCAGATCCGCCTCCCGGAGCGCGCTGTTCAGCGTCGCCCGATTGGAGTGGATCACCCGCGCGCGCGACTCGAAGTGTGCCGCCAAGCGGTCGAGCACCGCCGGATTGCGATCCAGGATGGTCACGTCCGCCTGCAAGCCCACCGCCATCTGCGCGGCGTTGAAACCGACCACCCCGCCGCCCAGGATCAGCACCCGACCTGGCGCCACCCCGGGAACACCGCCGAGCAGCACACCCCGCCCGCCGTGCACGGCCTCCAAAGCCGTCGCGCCGGCCTGGATCGCAAATCGTCCCGCGACCTGACTCATCGGCCGCAGGAGCGGCAGGCCGCCGAGTGCGTCGGTGACCGTCTCGTAGGCGATACAGACCGCGCCGGAGGCGACCAAATCGCGCGTTTGCTCCGGATCCGGCGCAAGATGCAGATACGAGAACAGGACCTGCCCCGGCCGCAACCAGACCCGCTCTTGCGCTTGGAGCTCTTTGACCTTGACCAACAGGTCGGCCCGGGCAAAGACCTCCTCGGCCGTCGCGCAGACCTGCGCACCCGCGGCTCGGTAGACCTCGTCGGTCGCGCCTATCCCATTTCCCGCGGCGGTCTCGACCAGCACCTGATGGCCCCGATGCACGGCCTCGGCCACCGCCTCAGGCGTGAGGCCGACGCGGTGCTCGTGTGCTTTGATCTCGCGCGTGACTCCGATCAGCATGCTCATACCCCTTGGCGGTACCCGTGGCGGTCCGGGTCCGCTGGAAAAGATCCGGCTCGCGCCAATCCCCGAAGAGCGTCGTCGACGGTGCGCGGCCCCTGTTTCGCAATCTGAGTGTAGCGCCGAGAATCCGTTCCGGCCGAAGCCCTCGGCCTCGACGCGCGGATTCGTTCGAGGCCGGTGGCTCGCCTCCGCGAGGGTGATGGCGTACCCTTCGGGCCTTTGTCGATCTCGAGAACGCAAACGTGACCGCCATTCGCAGCCCGCATACCGGACGACGGCATCAACGCGGATTCATCGCCGCAATCGGCCATTGGCTCGACCGCAACATCCTCGAGCTGGGACGCGAGATGCGGCTGTCGTATCTACCCCCCTTGATGATCTATGTGGCCTACGGCATCCAGGGCCTGACGGCCATCGTCGGCACCTTCTTCGTCAAGGACTATCTCGGGCTGCCCGCCTCCTTCCTTGCGGCACTCGCCTTTTGGGCGGGGATCCCCTGGGTGCTCAAGATGCCCCTGGGGCATCTGGTGGATCTGATCTGGCGCCATAAGGCGGGCCTGGTCTATCTCGGTGCGTCCATGCTCACCGGGAGCCTGTTGATCATGCTCGGCCTGCTGGCGGAGCGCGAGGCGATGGCCGCGGTCATGCCCGTGGAAGCCTGGTATGTCTTCGGCGCGCTGCTCGCACCCACGGGCTACGTGATTCAAGACGTGGTGGCGGATGCCATGACGGTCGAGGCGGTCCCGCGGGTCGACGCCGACGGCCAGCCGATCGATCGTGCTCGGCTCAAGCTCATGCACACCACGATGCAGACCCTGGGACGGATCGCCATCATCGGCGGCGGGGTGCTCGTGTCGGTGGCCAACATCTACCTCTTTGCCGGGGTCGAGGCCATGTCGGAGGCCGAGAAGGTCGCGACCTATATCTTCATCTATCAGATGGCCTTGGCGATTCCGGTGATCTCGGTCCTGGGCGTCGCCTTGGCGAGCTTCATCAAACGCCGCGACCTGCGTCGTCTGATGGCGAAGGGGTTGGATCAAGCCGACGCCCGTCAACGCCTGGAACGGCCCGCCGAGATCACCTCGCCGAATTGGTGGATCCTCGGCGGCAGCCTGGTCTTCGTCGTCTTCACCCTGGGCATGGGATTGACCGATGTGCCGTACAACCAGGAGATCATCTTCGTCGGCTCCATGGCCATCGTGCTCTTTTTGATGTCGCGCCTGATGCGTGTCCTGGACGCCGAGGCGCGGCTCTATCTCCTAGGCACGGCCATCATCATCTTCGTCTTTCGCGCCATGCCCGGACCGGGCGCCGGCCAGACCTGGTGGATGATCGACGAGCTGGCCTTCGACCAGCAGTTCCTGTCCGTGCTCGCGCTGATCGGCAGCACGCTGGCACTGGCGGGTCTCTTCATCTTCAGACGCTTCATGGCCGAGCACTCCATCGCCCATGTGGTGGTCTTCCTGACCCTGCTCACCAGCCTCTTCTACCTGCCCATCATCGGCATGTATTTCGGGCTGCATCACTGGACGGCCGCCATGACCGGCGGCATCGTCGATGCCCGCTTCATCGCCATCGTCGACACGGCACTGGAGTCGCCCCTAGGCCAGGTCGCCATGGTGCCCATGCTCGCCTGGATCGCCAACTCGGCCCCGGACAACCTCAAGGCCACCTTCTTCGCCGTCATGGCCTCGTTCAGCAACCTGGCCCTCTCGGCCGGTCAGTTGGGGACCAAGTATCTCAACGAGATCTTCCTCGTCACTCGCGAGGTGAAGGATCCCATCAGCGGCGTGGTGAGCGTGCCGGCGGATTACAGCGAGTTGGGCGACCTGATGATCGCCGCCCTGGTGATCGGCTTCGTTCTACCGCTGGTTGCGGTGGCGCTGGTCAAAATCACACGGCTGCGCAGCGCCTGAGGTGTCTAAACCCTAAGGCTCGCTCCTTGCGCGGGTCCGGCGTGGCGACTATGTTCCGGATCGAGACCCCACTGGATAGGCCAAGACGCGAGGTTCCGACATGATCACGAGCGCAACCGCACCCCGCCGGGCATCCTCGCTTGCCCGCGTCTTCCGGTTCTCGGTCACGGACTACCATCGTATGGGCGAGACCGGCATCCTCGGACCGGACCTGCGCACCGAATTGATTGACGGGGAGATCATCGAGATGCCGCCGATAGGATATCCGCACGCCGGAACCGTGAAGCTCCTGGCCAACCTGATGAAAGAAACCGTCGGTCGAGACGCAATCGTCGCGGTTCAGGATCCTGTGTGGCTCGACGATCACAGCGAACCGCTGCCCGACATCGCCTTGCTGCGCCCGCGCCCGGACTATTATCGCAATGCTCACCCCGGGCCGGCCGACGTGCTCTTGTTGGTGGAGGTCGCCGACAGCAGCCTGGCCTATGATCGGGAGATCAAGCTCCCCCGCTACGCCCGTGCCGGGATCCCGGAGGTCTGGCTGGTGGACCTTGCAGGCCGCCGGCTCGACATCCATCGGCAGCCGACCGAAGCCGGATACGCGGAGATCCGCACTGCCGCCGACCTGTCCGCGATCGCGTTGCCGCTTGGTTCCGATGTCCATCGTAGGCTCGATCTCGCCACACTCTTCTAACGACGCTCCGCGGGCGAATCAGGATCAACTCAATCAGGGGGGATGTGACCCCGAATCCGCCCAGAGGTCATTCGCAAACAACGGGATGCCATGATGGTCATGACAGAGCGCATCGCAATCGTCGGCGCCGGCATGGCGGGTCTCGCCTGTGCGCGGCACCTCGCCGATGCGGGCTACGCGCCGGTCGTGTTCGATAAAGGCCGTGGAATCGGCGGGCGGCTGGCCACGCGACGAACCCCGGATGGCCTGCAGTTCGATCACGGCGCACAATACGTCACGGCGCGATCGACAGGTTTCGACGCCCTATTGAAACAGGCCCAGACCGCCGGCGCCGCGGCCCTCTGGCCAGACGGATCGGATCAGCCACATGTCGTGGGCACTCCGGGCATGACCGGATTGGCGAAACATCTGGGACAGGGTCTCGATATCCGCCAGGGCACCGCAGTCACCGGGCTGCACAAGGCGGATCGCGGCTGGACGGTGACCCTCGCCGGCGAGACAGAGGTGTTCGACCGCGTTGTCGTCACCGTGCCCGCGCCACAGGTTGCCGACCTACTCGGACCCGAGCATCCGTTCTCGCGAGAGGTTGCCGGGGTACGCCTCGATCCTTGTCTGACGCTGATGGCCGCCTTCACTTCCGACACCCCGCAACCCTTCATCGCCCGCGCCGACGCCGACGACCCCCTGGCCTGGATCGCGCAGGACAGCAGCAAACCGGGACGCTCCGCGGCAGTCTGCTGGGTCGCCCAGGCGAGCACGGACTGGAGCACCGCGCACCTGGACTTCGCCCCCGACAACCTCGTCTCGCTCATGCTACCCATGCTATGCGACCGGCTCGGTGCGGATCCGAGTACCGTTCGATACGCCGCCGCCCACCGCTGGCGCTACGCCCGCGTCCTTGTGCCGCTTGGCCGCCCATTCGCCCGCGATGACTCCGGCACGCTCTACGCCGGCGGCGACTGGTGCCTCGGCCCGCGGGTCGAGGCGGCTTGGACCAGCGGCGACGCCATCGCACGGGACATCTTGAGTTCCTAAGGCCCCAACGGGGCTGACCACGTTAGCCCGGGGCAACACCCCGGGAATAGCGATCCGCAACCGGTCCAAGCCCTGAAGGGGCGACCTAGACTTCGGCCGCGCAGGACTCGACGACCAGCCTGACGCCTTCGAGCTGCCCTGGTCCTCATAGATCCAGCGGGACGCTGTGCTGCTGAACCTCGGGACTGAACCGGGCCAGATCCTCCTCGCTCACAAGCCCGAGGGTGCGTATGAGCATCAGTCGGAAGGTGGCGTCCGATCTCGAAAGTCCATCGAAGGTGGCGACCAGCTTGCGGTCACGCGCATGGATGAGCTCGTAGATCTTGAGGTACCGCTCGTGCGCGGTCAGTTCCGCGTCGCGGTTGATGGCGTCGATGTCGTCGAGCACCTGCTGGCAAAAGCGCTGCAGGGCGTTTTCTCGTACCTGTTTGAAGACCTTCCAATCGGCTTCTCGGATCGTTTTCATGCTGGACTCCTCCTCGTAGGTGGCAAGCAACCACGCCTGTGGCGACGACAGGTCTGCCGTGCGGATCGGAGCGGTTCACAATTTCTGCCCCAGCGGCACGTGGCGCGGAGCGCCAGGGGCATGCGTGACACCGCGGAGCGGATGCCACGAGCCCCCTTACCCCTCACCCTTCACCCTTCACCCCTCACTCTCCACCCTTCACCCTTCACCCTTCACCCTTCACTCTTCACTCTTCACTCTTCACTCTTCACTCTTCACTCTTCACTCTTCACTCCTCACCCTTCATACCTCATCCATCAACCCGCTCGCCCGCAACACCCGCCGCTGCACCGCCTGTTCCAGCACCTGATCCCCGCCCGGCCGCACCAAGGTCAGGTGGGCACGCGCGCGGGTGATGCCGGTGTAGAGCAGCTCGCGCGTGAGGATGGGGCTGAGGGTCTCGGGAAGGACCAGCGCGGCATGGCTGAATTCGGAGCCTTGGGATTTGTGAACGGTGAGCGCGTAGACGGTCTCGACCGCCTGGAGGCGACTGGGGAGGATCCACTTGATGCCGTCTTGGCCGTCGCCTGCGGGAAAGGCGACGCGGAGCGTCCAGTCTCGATCGCCGGGTGCGGGGCGGGTCAAGGTGATGCCGATGTCGCCGTTCATGAGCCCCAGGCCGTAGTCGTTGCGGGTGATCAGGACGGGGCGCCCGAGATACCAACCGCTGTTGGCCGAGATGAGATCCGCGTCGTGCAGCAGGCCGGCGATACGCTGGTTGAGTCCCTCGACGCCCCAAGGGCCTCGGCGCAGGGCGCAGAGACATTGAAAGCGGCCGTGAGCCTGCAAGACGGTACGCGCCCAGGCGTCGTAGGCGGACGCGTCGGCGTCGCGGGCGGGTTGGCCTTTTCGCAGGGTATCGAGGTAATGGCGGTAGCCGTGTCGCGGCGGCTGAGCATCGGTCTGCGCTGGCCGGGCGACTTCACCGCCCTGCGGATCGACCGGCGAGGTCGCCGCGCCATCGATCAGCAGTGACCGGAAAGCCTCATCCTCGGTGCTGTGGAGCGCGATCAGGGCGAGGTCGTGATAACCGCGTGTCCAGATGTCGCGGACGGTGACGGGATCGCCTGCATTGATCGCCTCCGCGAGCCGGCCGATGCCGCTGTCGGCCGAGAAGCGGTGACTGTGCCGAAGCATGACGACGGACTGATCGAGCGCGGTACCGGCCGGATCGACAAGGTCCGCGGGGATGTGCTCGCCGGTCGCACCCTCCAGCCAGTCGCGGGTGTTCGGGGTGTAGTGGCCTTCGCGGGCACGACCGCACAGCTCCCCGAGCACGGCGCCGGCCTCGACCGAGGCGAGCTGGTCTTTGTCCCCGAGCAGGATCAGGCGCGCGTTCGCCGGCAGGGCGTCGAGGACGGCGGCCATCATCTCCAGATCGACCATGGATGCCTCGTCGATCACCAGGACATCGAGGGCCAGCGGATTGCCGGCATGGTGGCGCAAGCGGCGGGTGTCCGGGCGACTGCCGAGCAGGCGGTGGAGCGTGCTCACGGTGACGGGAATGGCGGCGCGCACGGCCTCGCCCTGTGCAAGGTCGGCGAGCGGCAGGCTGGCGACCGCGGCGGCGATGGATTCGTTCAGACGGGCCGCGGCCTTGCCGGTGGGTGCCGCGAGACGGATGCGCAGGGGACGCGTCGGCTGGCCGGGCGGCGGCTCGACGAGCGCCAGGGCTTGCAGCAGGGCCAGGAGGCGGACGACCGTCGTCGTCTTCCCCGTGCCGGGACCACCGGTGATGATGCTGAAGGCGCTGCGGGCGGCGAGCGCGCAGGCGAGCTTCTGCCAATCGGCCGTTTGGTCCGGAGTCCGGTCGTACGGGAAGAGACGCTCGAGCAACGCGCGCATGGCCGCGATCGGCAGCGCGGCCTGCAGGGTTTCGGAACGTGCCGAGCGGCCGTCGATACCTGCACGCACGGCCTGCTCGTAGCGCCAGTAACGACGCAGATAGAGTCGCGGACCGACCAGGACCAGCGGCGTGTCACCGACGCCTTCGCAGACCAGTTCGGGATGAGCGAGTGCCGCCTGCCAGTCGCGCACGGTCAGACCGTCCAGCACCTCCGCGGGGTGCGGCGGGATGTCGGTCTCCGTGGTGTCGGCACCCTCGGGGGGCAAGGACAGGGCGAAGGTCGGATCCTTCAGCGTGGCCTCCAAATCGAGACAGGCGTGGCCCCGACCGAGTTGGTGACTCGCGAGCGCCGCAGCGAGGATCAGCAAAGGCGGTGCGTCCGGCACCTCCCGGCGGAGGAAATCGGCGAAGGCGACATCGAGCGCGCGCAGCCAGTCGCGCTCGGCCCAGCGGGCGAGGAGTCTGTCCATGTGTTGCCCTCGGGCGTCTTGAGCACCTTGAGCCTGCGCGGCATGCATCGTCCGATTCCTGCTCATGATCCCCCCTCCTCCGCCTTGCGCGTAAAGCAGCGATCCAATGCCTCGATCAGCTCGCGCGGCGGGCGCTCGGCGTGCAGGCCCCGGCTCGGCGACGCGATGCCGCGCAGGAAGAGATAGACGGCGCCGCCGACGTGGCGGTCGTAGTCATAGTCCGGCAGGCGCGCCTTGAGCAGCCGATGCAGGGCAAAGAGATAGAGGACGTATTGGAGCTCGTAGCGCGCGTGCAGGATCTCGGCGCGCATAGCCTCCGGGGTGTAGGCGGCGGCGTCGGGGCCGAGCCAGTTGGACTTGTAGTCGGCCACGTAGTATCGGCCCTCGTACTCGAAGACCAGGTCCATGAAGCCCTTGAGCATGCCGTTGAGGCGGGCGGGTTGGAGCGCCGGACGGGGCTCTTGGTCGAGGGTGTAGGTGCAGACCAAGCGGTCGATCTCGCGGGTATCGGCACGGTGGGCAGCGAGCCAGAACTCCATCTCTGGGACGGCGGTTGTCAAATCGACCAGGCTGAAGGTGGTGGGCGGAAGGTCGTCCATCGCGGGCACAGACAACGGCGTCGTCAGAAAGGACTCTAGCCAGGCGGTGAGCGGATCGATCCATTCGGACCAGCCGCGCACCTGACAGCGTCGGGCGATGGTGTCGCGCAGGCGCACCGGATCGGCGGCGGCTTCGGCGAAACTCGGGTTGGCGGCCCATTCGAGGAGATCGTGGAGGAAGGTGCCCGCTTCCGGCCCGCGCGGGAAGGCGTGGATGGAGCCTGCGGCGGGCAGTCGATCGCTTGCGTCCTTGCTCGATGTCAAGCGGGGCAGCTCGGTGCCCGGCATGGCCGTCCGCGCGGCCTGCATCTCCCGGAACCGATCCTCGGTCGGTGTATCGGCCGGCGTATCGGCGGGTGTTGCGGACCGCGCGAGGTCGTCGCCGGCGACGGTGCGAAGGGCCGAATAGCTGGCGATCCACCAGGGCTCGCGCACGACAGGGTTCGAGGTGCGTGCCGGCCCGAGACGGCGTGCCGAACCGGCCGGGGCGAAGCGGTCCCCTAAAGGATCGGGCGAGGCATCGGGCGAAGGCTCGGGCGCCTTGACCACCGCAATGGACGCACAGTCCCCGCGCAGGTCCTCGAGCGCCTGCTCAATACCCTCGGGGGCCAGCACGGCGCCGCCGCCCAGCAGATACCCGAAGGCGCCCCCTTCCAGGCCGGACAGCGGCGCGAGACCGACCCAGGTGGCATGACGGGCGCGGGTCAGCGCGACATAGAGCTTGCGCAGATCCTCGCCCAGACGCTCGCGATCCGCCCGCTGCAGGATCTCCTCGTCGGCGCACAACCCCAACTGCAATCGGCCCTCCGCGTCGTGCCATTTGAGCGGCAGGTCATCGTGCTTGGTCACTCGATGGTCGGCGGCGAACGGCAGAAAAACCATCGGGTACTCAAGACCTTTTGATTTGTGCACCGTGACCACCTGCACCAAATCGGCGTCGCTCTCCAGACGGATCTGACGGGCATCGCCGCTCGCGCCACCGTCCGCATCCCGGCACTGCTCGGCGAGATGGCGGATCAGTGCATGCTCGCCGTCGAGCAGGACGCTGGCCTGTTGCAGCAGCTCGGCAAGATGGAGCAGATCGGTGAGGATGCGCTCAGCGTCGAACCCCGAGCCCGAGCCAGAGCCCGACACGGACGCGAGCAGCCGCGCGGGGACGCCGAAGTCGTTGAGAAGACGACGCAGCATCGGTAGCACGCCTCGGCGGAGCCAGGTGTCGCGATAGGCGCGGAACTGCAGCACGCGGGACTCCCAGGCGAGTTCGTCGTGGTTCAAACGGTCCAGCTCGGACCAGCTCAGACCGAGCGTTCCGGTGGCCAAGGCGGCGCGCAGCAGACGCGCATCGTCGGGCTCGGCACAGGCGGCCAGCCAGTGTTGCAGCTCGCCGGCCTGGGCGCTCTGGTAGACGGAATCCCGGTCGGAGAGATAAACGCTGCGCACCCCGCGGTGCGCCAAGGCGCGGCGGATGATCGCCGCTTCCGCGCGTGTGTTGACCAGCACGGCCAGATCCGCGGGACGCAGGGGCTTGCACACCCCCTCGCCGACGAAGGCCGCCTGCGCGGTTTGCCCGAGATTGAGCAGACGCACCATCTCGGCTGCGCACACCTCCGCGATCCGACTGCGATAGGCGTCCTTGCTCAACGCCCTGCCCGGCTCGTTGGGCGGCAGCCAGCAGACGGTGAGCGCCGGGAACGGTTGGCCGTCGATCTGCAGCGCGTCTTTGCGCCCTTTCGCGTCCGCCGCGATGAAGGGCACCGGGTTGTCGGTGCCGGTGCCGATGCCTGTCCCGGTCTCGGTCCCGGTCTCGGTCTCGGTCTCGGTCTCGGTCTCGGTGCGGAAGAGGAATGCGCCGGCCCCGCTTGCTCGGGCCTCGGCCGCCTCGAAGCAGCGATTGGTGGCCGCAACCATGTCGGGCGTGGAGCGATAGTTTCGTTTCAGGGTGTAGAGACGGCCCGCACAGTCTCGCCGGGCGGCGAGGTAGGTGTAGATGTCCGCGCCGCGGAAGGCATAGATTGCCTGTTTGGGATCGCCGATCAGGATGAGCGCGGTCGCGGGGTCGTTCGCCGCGACCCGGAAGACGGCATCGAAGATGCGGTACTGCACCGGATCGGTGTCCTGGAACTCGTCGATCAGGGCGACAGGGAACTGGCCGCGGATGATCTCGGCGAGGCGCTCGCCGTTGGGGCCTTGCAGGGCGGCGTCGAGCCGGGTCAGCAGGTCATTGAACCCCATCTGGGCGCGACGGGTCTGCTCGGCAGCGAAGCGGTCGGCGACCCAGCGCGCCGCGTGGCGCAGGAGCGCCGGGCGTGGCGTCGGCAGTTCGGCCAGGTCGTCCTTGAGGGCTGCGATCGCCTGAAGTGCGGGATGGGCGGGAGGATCGCCCTTCCAGGCATCGGCAAGGCCCGCGGGCGTGAGACGCTCCCAGCCTTTCCCGAGATCGAGCGGCTCGGCGGCCGGATCGGCGGCCCAGTCTCGCAATGCCTTCAGCCAGGGTGTGTAGAAACGCTCTTGCAGCTTGTGCCCGTTGACACGCTTGTTGGCGACGCCCTCATCGAGGAGCACCCTAAGCCCGTCCACCCAAGTCGACCAAGGTGCCTTGAGTTCGGCCAAACGGTCCAGTTTCTCCTGACGAACAGCCTTCAACGCGACGGCAGGCTCCGCTGCGGGATCGAGTCGATCGGCATGCTCGACGAGCGATCGGATGGCCCCTTGCAGCGCCTCAGGACCGGACCACCACTGACGGACCTCGGCAACCGACTCGGCGTCGAGCGGGATCATGAAGGTCCGCCAATAGTCGCGCACCACCTCGGCGAGCAGCTCGCTCTGATCGGCTTCCAGGGTCTGGGTAAAGTGGCTGTCGCTGTCGAAGGCGTGCTCGCGCAGCATCCGATTGCACCAGCCGTGGATGGTCGAGACGGCCGCCTCGTCCATCCATTCGGCGGCCAGCTGCAACTTGCGCGCGCAGGCCGGCCAGTGCTCGGGCGGGTATTCGGCACGCACGTCATGCAGCGGATCCTCGCCCGGAGGCCGAGCGGCGATCCCCTCCGGCGCTGCGCGGAAGGCTGTCGCCGCCTCGGCGAGACGCGCGCGGATGCGGTCGCGCAGCTCGCGCGTGGCGGCATCGGTGAAGGTGACGACCAGGATCTCGGGCGGCGTGAAGGCGCGGGGCGCGGTGTCCGGTGCGGCATCCGGCGCGGCATCCGGTGTGTCGTGAGGTGCGCCGTGACCGAGCACGAGGCGGACATAGAGTGTCGCGATGGTGAAGGTCTTGCCGGTGCCGGCACTGGCCTCGATCAGTCGGCTGCCCCAAAGCGGAAAGCGCAGCGGATCGAGCGAATCGGAGCCTGTGGATCGGGCTTCAGCCCGACCGGCGACCGCTGCGATATCCGCCTGATCGGAGGTCGCGGTCGCTGTTGTTCGACCATTTTCGGGGCTCATACGGCGGCTCCGGTCGTTTGGGGTGCGGCGGGCCGGTCCGGCTTCTTCTTGTTGTCGGCATGCATCGCCCTATAGAGCGGGCGCAGCAGGTCCTCGGCCAACTCGGCGAATTCGCCGCTCGCACGGAGCCTGTCGAAATCCGGATAGGCGCGCGCGACATAGGCGTCGGTCTCGACCTCGCCGATATGCTTGTAGCCGCCCTCGTAGGTCGTGCGGGCCTTCGACACGTCGCCTGCCTTGAGCCACTCGAGCGCGGTCTTCGCCGCCAGCGGGAGCGGTCGGCCCATGCCGACCTGCCAGGCCGCCAGCAGGGCGCTCAAATGCGCATTCGCTTGCTCGACCGGCAGTGGCTTGAGTTCGACCTCGCCGGCCTTGCTGAGGACCAGCGTCGTGAGGGGTCCGCCGGCCAGATGAAGGGCCAGATGCGCGACCCAGTGGCGGATGAGCTTCTCGCCGCGGTACTGATTGTTCTTGACCAGGTCGCTCGCCTCGATAAACACGCGTCCCCGACGGCCATCGGCGTCGGTGCGGATGCCGCCGATCCAATCCGCAAGCTCGGGCACGGGCTCCGGGAGATCGGCTTGAAACCGGATCTCTTCCTCGTCATCGAGAGGATGCGGCCAGCGGGCGAGTGCCTCTCGATAGCGTGTGAAGAGACCATCCATCGGTGCGACCAGGTCCGCCGCGACGGCCTCGCCGAAGGCACCCGGCGCGAGATCGCCGCGACGGCGCACCCGGTCGAGACGGGTCTCGCGCGCCGCGACGATCGGCTCGCCGTGCGCCAGTGCCTGCTCCTGGACCCGGATCAGCTCGTCTTGAAGCTGCCAGCGGGCGAGCCCGTCGAGTGTGAAGGGCTCTTGATCCTCGCTCGTCGGATCTTCGGACTCGAAGACGACGCCGAGCCGCTGACGGAAGAACGCCTTCACGGGTGACTTGAGGAAGTCGACGAGATCGCGGAGCGCGAGTGGCTCGTTGCGGGACAGCGGCGGCAATGCGGCCTCCGGCGCTTGCGGCACGGCATCCGGGCGATGAGGCCGAGCGGCATCGAGGGGGCGCCACTCGCGGGCATAGGTGAAGAGCGAAGCCGTCATTGGCCCCGGCTCCGAGAAAAGCTCCGGCGGGAAGTAGTCGGGGCTGAAGGGCTGGAGCGGATGCTCCGACGTGAGCGCATTCAAGAGGGCCTGACCCGGATCGATCGCGCGGGCCTCCTCCGGGATCGCCGTGTCGAGCGCCATCCGCCAACCCGCGGCAAGGTGGTCGCGCAACTGGGCAACCAGCACCGAGGGCGGTCGCACGCCGTTGTCGGTGATGCTGCGTCCGACCCAGGAGATGTGCAGATGGTCCCGTGCCGAGAGCAGGGCTTCGAGAAAGAGATAGCGGTCGTCCTCGCGCCGCGAGCGGTCGCCGGGTCGGTAGTCTCGGCCCATGAGGTCGAAGTCCATCGGGATGCGGGTGCGCGGGTAGTCGCCGTCGTTCATGCCGAGCAGGCAGACCCGGCGAAAGGGGATGGCCCGCATCGGCATCAGGGTCGCGAAGGTGACGGCGCCGGCGAAGAAGCGTTGCGATAGACCGCCGTCGTCGAGCTGCGAGAGCCAATATTCGCCGACGACCGACAGGGGCAGCTTCTCGGCAAGGGCGGCCTCGTCGCACGCCTCCTGCCATCCTTGCAGGGCGGTGTCGAGCTGCATGAGTGTGAACCCTTCTGCGCTGTCGGCGGCGTCGAAGAAGTCCGCCATCAGGGTCCGCAGACGCGTGCACCAGTCGGGGACGGTCGCGGGCTCGCGCAGCGTCCGCCAGGTCGCATCCAGACGCTCGATCAGTTGCACGAGCGGACCGAGCAGGACCGCATCCAGACCGCCGATCTCGTCGAACGACTCGATCCCCTGCCAGGCGCCCTCCTCGCCGGCTGAGCCGACCGCGTAGCCGAGCAACATCCGGCGCAGACCGAACAGCCAGGTGTGTTGGGCATGCGCGTCGGGCTGAGTCGGCAGATCGAGGCTCGCGCGCTGCTCGGCGTGCAGGCCCCAGCGGATGTTGGCTCCGCGGATCCAGCGGTGGAGCCGCGGGAGATCCGTCTCGGCGATACCGAAGCGCCGGCGCAGGGCCGGCGCTTCGAGAAGATCAAGCACGTCGCTGGCCGCAAGGCGCGATCGGGGCAGCTCGAGCAGCTTTTCCAGCGCCTGAATCAAGGGCTCGGTCGCCCGTTGGCCCTGGTCCGCGACGCTGTAGGGGATGTAGCGCGGATCCTCTCGATCGATCAGACCGAAGACCGCTTGGATGTGCGGCGCATAGGTCTCGATATCCGGCACCATAACGATGATGTCGCGCGGGGTCAGGCTCGCATCGGCGTTGAAGGCGGCGAGCAACTGGTCATGCAGGATCTCGACCTCGCGCTGCGGACTGTGGGCGACATGGAAGCGGATCGAGGCATCGCCCGTGCAAGACACCTCCGGCCATTGCGTGCGGGTCTCGGCGAGCGGGCGCAGATCACGGATGTCGTCCTGGAGCTGTTCGAGCAGGGAGCGAGCCTCTTGCGAGGCATCGAACAGATCGATCCGCTGGCCGATGGCATTGAACCGCCCGAGATAGCCCGCCCGAGCCGTCTCGTCGTCGTGCTCGTCGAGCAGACCGATGAAGTCGCGGCCTTGTTTGCCCCAGGCCGCGAGCAGGGGGTGGGCGTGCAGGTGCATCCGCTCCTCGGACAGATCCGTCGGCATGCCGTGGCGGCGTCGCTGGCGGGTACGCTCGGCACGCAGCAGGTCCTTGTCGGCGACGATGTCGGCCCAGTAGTGCTCGCAAGGGTTGTGGACGCACATGAGGACCTGGCTCCAGCGCGCCATTCCGGCCAGCACCTCCAGGGACTGACGCGGCAGACTGGAGATCCCGAAGACCATGACCCGACGCGGCAGGCCGCGCGGGTGCGTGTCTTCCGGCCAGTCGGACACACGGCGCAGGAATGCCTCGTGGACGCCGGCGCGACCGATTGCGGCGTCCTGTTCCCGGCCCTCGCCGCCTTTGTCGACATCGGCCAACAGCGCACGCCAGAGTCCCGACTGCCAGCGCTGCTCGTCCGGTAAGGGGATGCGACCGCCACGCGCCTGGATCAGCACGTCCTCGCCGCTGCCCCAGGCGGCCAGCCAATCGGCGCGATAGACCTGATACTGGTCGTAGAGATCGGCCAGACGCTCGGCGAGCTGAAAACGCTTGCGCAGATCGGCATCCGTCTGCAGGAAGCGCCGCAACGGCATGTATTCGGGCCGAGCCAACAGCTCGGGCAGAAGCCGCATCAAACGCCAGACCAGGCGCGACTTGTCGAAGGGCGAGACCTCCGGCACCGCATCGTTACCGAGCACCGCCCGGTAAACTCGCCAGAGAAAGCGCGCCGGTAGCGAGATCTCGAGCGCCGCGGCGATCCCGACGCCCCGCTCGCCGGCGGCAAGCTTCCCCGAGCCCGGATCGGCATCGGCGGCGAGCGCAAGCTTCAGCCACTGCGCGATGCCGTTGCTCTGCACCAGAATGATCTCGTTTTCGAGCGGCGCCAAGGGATAGCGCGCCATCCATTCCACCAGAAGATCGCGCAGATCCTCCGGACGGTTGCCGTGGACAAGCATCAGGCCGGGCGTCAGGGCACTTGCAGTCACGTCGAGCTCCATGCAACGGTGAGCAGCCCTCATTGTGCGCGAAGGATGATCGGCGCGCACCCGTTCCGGCATGGCGGCCGGTCACGCGCAGCGGTGGATGGGTGCGCCTAAACCGCGCCAGCTCCGACAGTCGTCGGAGCTGGCGCGGCTAAGCCCTTCCAACACATGACGCATACCGCACCGGGCGCGGTTTAGCGTGCAATGCAGCGAAAAACCCATGTGCGCTCGGTATACACTAGCGCCTCGCCGACGCAATCCGACCCGACCTTCTTCCGCCTCGTTGCCGACAGACCCGATGGATCATCCTGTACAACACACCTCGCCATTCGAGAGGGCAACCTATTCCCTCGAACGACTCGGTAACGACCTACTCGCGTCCATGGCACCGGAAAATGGCGCATGGACCGTGCCGGCGGACGCCGCCGGACTCTTCAACGAGACCTTCTTTCTGAAGCTCGGGTTCTCCTTCATGGTCGGGCTGGCGCTCGGGTTTGCGCTGAAGATGGCCTTCAAGCTGGTTGTGCTGGTCGTCGGTCTCATCCTGCTCGGGGTCTTCGCCTTGCAGTATGTCGGCATTCTGGACGTGAACTGGTCCGGCTTGGAGATCCACTACAACGGCTGGGTGGACTGGCTCGGGGTCCATGCAGGCGCCTTCTTCGACTTCATCGGCGGCAACCTCACGAGTGCGGCATCCTTCATGGCCGGCTTGTTGATGGGCCTTAAGCTTTAAACCGCGCTGGCTCCAGCGCTCGTCAGGTCGACTGCAGCCGATCCCATCCAAAAACATCGCATACCGCACCGGGCGGTTTAAGGGCGCGATTGACCTCGGCGAGACGCACCGTGCGATCGAACAAGGGCTCGAGCGCCGCATCGTGACTCACGAAAATCAAGCTCATCCGGGTCTCGGCACATTCCCGAAACAGCAGTCGAATGAAGGCTTCGCGGCGATCCGAATCGAGCGCGGAGGTCGGCTCGTCGGCGATCAGGATCTCGGGCGAACCCATGAGCGCGCGCGCCGCGGCAACGCGTTGTTGCTGCCCGACCGAGAGCTCAGTGACGGGCCGCTTCGAACGCGCGGGCTCGGCCATATCGAGATGATCGAGCAAACGCAGCGCCTCCTCCTCCAGACACCGCGCGGAACGGCCGCTGCAGCCGGTGCGCTCGAGCACGCGCGCACGCCGCAGTCGCGAGAAGCGACAGGGCAAGGTCACGTTCTCGACCAGCGACAGATAAGGGATCAGATTGAACATCTGAAAGACATAGCCGACATGATCGGCCCGGAAATGATCGCGCTTGACGGCGCCCATGCGCTCCAGCGGCTGCCCGAGAATGCTCAGGCTCCCCTGCTCGGCCTTGACCACGCCGGCCAGAAGACTCAACAGGGTGGTCTTGCCGCTGCCGCTCGGCCCCTCGATGAAGACACGCTCGCCGCGCGCGATCTCAAGGTGGTCGATGGTGAGCACGATCGGCGTACCGCGTCGCCATCGAAAGGCCAGATCGCGGATCGCGATGACTGCAGCGGGGTCGTCGGCTGGGTTACTCATGCAACACCGCAGCCGACAGAAGACCGCTCGCCGTCAATCCCGCCCAAGCGCCGAAACCAGACAGCCAACGCAGCACGAAAAAGCTGAGCTCGATGATTAAAAATCTCTTTCACCTAAATCGCGTCCCCGCTAAGGGCCGTGGATGCACCAAACGTCGAACTCACGCGAAAGTGAGCATCTCGCTCTGGACGCGGTTTAGAGCGGCACGAAGGTCACGACGGGCGCACGCGGGGTGAGCTCCGCCCCACCCTGCCCCTCCGCGGTCACGTACTGAAACAGGACGCGCTCAAGGGCGGGGAAGCCTGAGAAGAGGCCGAGCGCGGCCGAGCCCAGGGCGTCGGGCCGATCGCAGACGAAGCCGTAGCGCACGACAAAGTCCGCGTGTCCGTCCTCGCCGTGATCGGCGTCGTGATCGTGATCATGCGCGTGTGCGTGGTCGTGCTTCGCCCCTCGGCTTTGGCCGACCTCGGCAAAGGCGGCATCGATCTCCGCGGTTTCCAGCCGACAACCGGCCTCGATGTTCAGGCGGATCATGGCATCGCCGGCCATAAGGTTTTCCTTGGCGAGTGCGAGTGTCGCGCGCTCCTCGTCGGTTCGCGGTGCTCGCTCGAAACCGATCAGACTCGCCGCAGGGCTCGTCAGCTCGATCAGAACCTTGTCGCCCTCGGCGGCAAGCGTCATGTGAGCGATTCCATGGACATGGGCGCCCTGACGACGCTGTCCGGTGTCCTCGCCAGAGGCAGTCGCGACGGCGAGACCCATCATGATTGCCGTCACGGAGACGAGGTAGGTGCGAATTCGATGCATACTGACTCCTTGAGAATGAGTGGCGTGTCGGAAATAGGTTGACCACCGAATCCGGGATGACGAACAACACCTTCAATGCGTTGATGACGCGTGATTCACCGCCCCTTCTGCGCACACCCCGCACAGGTCCCGATCACTTCCACGACCCGCCGGTGCGGTTGAAAACCGCTTACGCTGGCGGCGCAGCCGAGGCTGCGGGCAATTGCCTCGTCATCGATCTCGGTGACCTCGCCACAGCTGTTGCAGATCAGAAACTGGCTTGAGTGCGGATGCTCGGGATGGTTGCAGCCGACGAAGGCATGCAGGCTCTCGAGCTTATGCACCAGACCCTGCTCGAGAAGAAAGTCGAGCGCGCGGTAGACGGTCGGCGGGGCCAGTGTGCGGGAGCCTTCGCGCATGGCATCGAGGATCTCGTAAGCACCCAACGGACGGGACGAGGCACACAGGATCGCGAGGACTCGGCGCCGCTGGGCGGTGAGTCTCACACCGCGCGCACGACAGAGGGCATCGGCGCGATCAAGTACTGTTGTCTCGGATATCGACGTCATCCGCTTAACCTCCCGCTTCGGCCACCAGCGCACGTCGCTGCACTCGGCGCCGCGAAAGAAAGCGGCTGAGAACGGCTGAGACGACATAAACGCTCCCGGCCAGCAAGATCATGGTCGGTCCCGCGGGCAGGTCCGGCCCGTAAGAGAGCGCCAAGCCCGTGGAGGTAAAAAACCCTCCGAGCAACGTCGCGATCAGCATCATGCCGCCGAGCGAGTGGACATAATGACCGGCGATCGCCGCCGGAAGGGTCAGCAGCGCGATCACGAGGATCAGGCCGACGACCTGGATCAGCAAGACCACGGTCACCGCCACCAAACAGAGCAGCAGGAGATAGAAAAAGGCGACGGGCACGCCGCGCAGTCGGGCGAACTCTTCGTCGAAGGTCACGGCGAGCAACTGTCGGTAGAAGAGCATGACGGTCAGCACCAACACCAGATCCAGGCCGGCCATGAACCAAAGCTCGCGACGCGGAACCAGGAGGATGTTCCCGAACAGAAAGCTCATGAGGTCGGTGGTGTAACCCGGCGTCTTGGCGATAAAGAGGATCCCGATCGCCATGCCGATCGCCCAGAGCGCGCCGATGAGGGTGTCCTCTTGGGCGTTCCAGGCGAGCCGCACCAGGCCGATCAGCACGGCCGAGAGCACGGCGGCGGCGAGCGCACCGAGCAAGGGGTCGAAGCCGAAATAGAGCGCCGCGCCCATACCGCCCAAGACCGAATGGGCGATCCCTCCGGCCATGAAGGCGATGCGCTTGACCACCACGAAGGTCCCGATCACGCCGCACCCGAGGCTTGCAAGGAGTCCGGCCAGCAGGGCAGTCTGCAGGAAGGCGTGTTGGCCGAGCGCCTGAATAAAGTCCTGCATCGGGTCAGTGCCCCTGGTGTGCGAGGTGGTGAGCGAGTCCGGGCGCGGATCCCGCATGCGCAACGTGACGGACGTTATCGCCGTAGAGCTGGTGGATCAGGTCGCCGTCGACGCGCTCGGTCGTATGACAGACCAAGGTTCGGTTGAGGCAGGCGACGCGACTCACATAACCCGAGATAAAAGCGATGTCGTGCGAGACGACCAGGATGGTCAGCCGCGCATTGAGCCGCGCGAGCAGGTCGAAGATGTCGCCCTCCATGCGTTGGTCGATGTTGGCCGTGGGCTCGTCGAGGATCAGGATCAGCGGCTCGCCGACCAGTGCGCGGGCCAGCAGAACACGCTGCAGCTGGCCACCCGAGAGAGTTCCGATGCGCCGACGCGCCAGATCCAGCGCCTCGACCTCGGCAAGCGCTCGGCGCGCCGCGGTGCGGTCGCTCGAGCGGTACCAGCCGAGCATCGGCCCGAAGCCGAGCCGCCCGGTCAGGACCACCTGCTCGACCGAGATCGGGAAATCCCGCGGAAAGGTCGGAAATTGGGGCACATAACCAACCCGTCGCACAGCCTGACGCGGCGCCTGCCCGAGAACCTGAATGCTCCCTTGCTGCGGCTCCAGAAGTCCGAGCACAAGCCGCAGGAGCGTGCTCTTACCGCCGGCATTGGGGCCGACCAGACCGACGAACTCGCCGTCGAGGATCTCCAGATCGACGCCCTCGAGGACAGGCGACTCGCCATAGGAGAAGCCGAGATCCCGGATCGCGATGACAGGTACTTTGGGCAATCCCGCCTGCGGCACGCCCCTGCCGGGGATCATGGCGCGCCGGCCCCCGCAATGAGTTCGGCAACCTGCCGAAGATTCTCGAAATAATCGCCCGACAAGGGGTCGATCACCGCAACCTGACCGCCGATCGATCGCGCAACCTGCTCGGCGGACGCCGGGTTGAGCTGAGGCTGCACGAAGATCACCCGGATGTCCTCGCGCCGAGCCTGCTCGATCACGGCGGTCAAGGCACGCGCACCCGGCTCTTTGCCCTCGCGCTCGATCGCGACCTGCTCCAGAGCATAGTCCTCGGCGAAGTAGCCCCAAGCCGGGTGGTAGACCATGAATCGGCGGTTCTCCACACCCGAGAGGCGCGCGCGAATCTCGGTATCGAGCGCGTCCAAGTCGGCGGCAAAGCGATCGTAGTTGGCGGCGAAGTCAGCGGCATACTCCGGGGCGAGATCGGCCAGCGCATCGCGGATCCTGGCACCCAGGATCTTCACGCGTGCGGGACTCGTCCAGACGTGAGGATCGAAGTCACCGTGATCATGGTCATGATCGTGGCCGTGGTCGCCGTGGTGGTGCCCCTCGTCGTTGCGACGCACCTCGATGCCGTCTTGAGCATCGAGCACACGCATGCGCGGGTTCGCCGCCAGCAGGCGCGGCATCCAGGCATCCTCGAAGCCGACACCGACACGCACATAGAGATCGGCATCGGCCAGGGCGGCAATCTGGCGCGCGGTCGGCTCATAGGCATGCGGGTCTTGGCCGGGCCGCACCAAGGCTTTGACACGCACATGTTCAGCGCCGATGCGCGACACGAAGGTCTCCTGCGGGGCCACCGTGACGAAGACCGTCAGCGGATCCTCCGCGTGCGCGAGGCAGGGGATCACGAGCAAAATCAAGAAGAGGCGACGCAGCATCGGTGGATTGCCCTCGTTGGATCGGCTATGGTCAAACCGTTGGATACAATATAACGTCTCGTCCTGTCTGGCCATACCGAGTGCACCTGGATTTTTCGGACATCAAAGTGCGTTCCGCACACGTCGGGACAAGACGCGCCGAGGAGGCGTAGCGGCCACGACGGCGAGCCGATACGGTGAGAAAGTGCCGACACCGGCCCGGTGTGCTCGGGGCGTGCTCGGGTCGAAGAATCCGCGCGTGCTCGGCATCGAGACTCCGTGCAGTGACACGGCGCCTCCCGCTTCAAGACCAACCTCGGATACACTGTCGGCATGATCGGTCGACGGAAGGAAGCCTGCCATGAGCTCTGTTGTCGAGCTTTACGAAGCACTGGCCAGCGCGCCGGACGAACGGGCGCGTGCGCGAGTGATCGCCGAAGCGTTTGAACGTCTGGAAGAGCGCTATCCGCATCTGCCGGAGTTGGTGACCCAAGGTCACCTGCGCGAGTCCGAGCTGCGACTGACGCGAGAGATCGAGCAGGTGCGTGCGGATCTCACCATCCGGATCGAGCAATTGCGCGGCGAAGTCAAAACCGAGATCGAGCAATTGCGCGGCGAGGTCAAGACCGAGATCGAGCAATTGCGCGGCGGGATCAAGACCGAGATCGAGCAATTGCGCGGCGAGATCAAGACCGAGATCGAACAGTTGCGCGGCGAGGTGATGACGGCAATCGAACGGGGTCGCAACACCCTCCTACTGTGGCTGATCCCGCTGATGTTCGCGCAGGTCGGGGCAATCGCCGCCCTGCTCAAGCTGCTTTGAGCCGCATCGCGCTATGACCATCTCATCGCAATTGTTTTGGGCGGCCGGCCTCAGCCTCTATGTCCTCGCGGTCCTCTTCGTGACCCGGATTCCCTACCGCGCCATGGTCGCACGCGGGATGGAGCCGATCCGCGCGGTCTACTACAACCGCAAGATCGTGCACATGCTGGCCGGCGGCGTCGGATCCTTGATGGTCCCCTTGGTCTTCGACAGCCCCTGGTTTCCGCTGGTCTGCGGTCTCTTGCTGACCCTTCTCACCTATGGCGCCCATGCGACCGGTTTGAGGTTCTACTGGTTCCAGACCGACGAGAACCGCAACGATGTGAAGTTCGCCCTGATGTGGGCCCTGTCGGTCTCGCTCCTCTGGTGGCTGCTCGACAACCCCTGGCTCGCCATCCTCCCGGCGCTCTACATGGCCTTCGGGGATGGGGTGACCGGAATCGCACGCAATTTGATGGTGCGCCGCCGCTCCAAGAGTCCGATCGGCAACGTCTTCATGCTGATTGTCTGCGCGCCCCTGGGCTGGGTCATCGGCGGACTCGCCGAGCCCGCTATCCCGGTTTGGGGCCTGATCTCGGCGATCGTGGCGACCTGGATCGAGCGCTACGAGTTCGGCCCCATCGACGACAACGTTCTCATCACAGTCGCGGCATCTGGAGTATTGCTGCTCGGAACCTCGGTCGGTCCTCTCTTCTAAACCGCGTCCAGAGCGGTATGCGATGTTTTTGGATGGGATCGGCCCCGGAGGATTTGACGACCGCTGGAGACGGCGCGGTTTAAGAGATTAAAAATGATAAAATTTTAAACCGCGTCCCCGCGAAGGGCCGTGGATGCACCAAACGTCGAACCCACTCGTAAGTGAGCAACTCGCTCTGGACGCGGTTTAACATCAAAACACGCGTGTCAACGCGAGCCCGGCGAGAATCAAGAACACCACACCGCTCAGTTGATGGAGCCGATGCAGCGGCATGACCTGCAATAGGCGGCATCCGACCCAAACGCCGAGCGCGGACGTCAGCGCCAACGCCAGGGTTGCCCCGGTCCACACCGCGAGGGGCGGCAAGGTGACGGCCAAGCCGGCAACAGCCAATTGGGTCTTATCGCCCATCTCGGCTAGAAAGATCATCGAGAAGGTCGCCATGACGACTCCGTGATGGCTCCAGTTGTGCTGCGGCGCGTCCTCGTCGGCCTCTTCTGCGCGCAACGCGAGCACCCCGAAGACGGCGAACAGGATAGCGACGACGCCCGCCAGGACGCGCTCCGGAATCCATTGCGCGAGCCCCACGCCGAAAACGACGGCAAGGCTGTTCAAGACGACGAAGGCCGACACCGCCCCGATCAAGACGGGCCATCGACGATGACGGGCCGCCAAGGTCATGCAGACCAACTGGGATTTGTCGCCCAGCTCGGCAAGAAAGATCACGCCGAAGGTGGTCACCGCGGCCCACAGCCACCCGGAGAACTGCGACAGGGCGAGATCGCTCATCGCGGAGCCCTCCGCGCACAGCCGATGTCGCCGAACGTCGTTCGGAGTTGGCCCGAAGGAACGGGCCGAGCGTAGAAGGGAGAACACCGCGAGACGAGACGTCCGGGGCGAAGAAAAAACGCGTGGAGAGAACGCATGGTGTGATATTGCCGGGGGTCGGGCGAGAAAACCGAGGACACGGCATCACCCGCCCGACCCCTCGCCGGACATGACACCGCACCCAAGGTCTCGTCAAGCCGACCGGCCGCGCGTGCCATGGCGTCGCCGCCAAGTGTGTTGACACGAGCCCCTCACGCATGACGGATGTCAAGACGCGAGGGCGACTACTCCCCTCAAGAGGGCGCGAATGTAGCGAGCTGCCGCGATCCTGTCAACGGCACACGCACTCCGTGTGAACCGCCGTCACGCCCTGACCGAGCCTTTCCCGGCAACCGCTCTCCCGGTTAGGATCCACACCCGACGTTACCCTACAGGAGACGCTCTCGATGTTCGGCACGACACCGAAATCCCCGACAAGGCTTCTGCCGCTTTGCGCGTTGCTTGCAACCCTCTACGCAGTTCCCGCCGTCGCGCAGGACCAGCCCCCGACCGGCGAAGTCACGGGCGCCAAGATGCTCAGCCACCCGAGCTGGTTCAAAGAGAGTTTTCTCGACCTCCCCGAGGACGTGAGCGAGGCGGCCGAATCGGGCAAGCATGTCATCCTCGTCATGGAAATGAACGGCTGCCCCTACTGCTATAAGCTGGTCCAGGAGAACTTTGCGACGGCACCTTATCGCGAATTCATCCAGGAGCATTTCGACGTCATCGCCCTGAATACGAAAGGCGATCGCGAGGTCGCCGTGACCGAGGAGATGTCGATGTCCGAAAAGGAGCTCGCGGAGCTCTATCAGGTGCGCTTCACCCCGACGGTCGTCTTTCTGGATGAATCCAACCGTCCGGTCGCGCGCGTCAGCGGCTATCGCAATCGCGATGACTTCAAGATCGTCCTCGACTATGTGCAGGAACGCGCCTACCTGCAGCAGACCCTGAACGACTATGCCGCCGCCAAACGCCCGAGCGAGGTCTACAGCTTCCGAGAACATCCCCAGATCCAGACGATCGAGGATCTCGCCGGCGTCGCCGATCGCCCTCTCGCGATCTTGTTCGAGGACGTCGCCTGCGTAGCCTGCGATGACCTGCACGAGGGCCACTTGGCCGACCCCGAGATCCGCGACATACTGAAGGGTCTGACCCTCGTACGTCTCGACACCCGATCGGAGACACCCATCATCGACCCGATGGGCAACGCGACCACGCCCAAGGCGCTTGCCGAGTCTTTGGGCATCCAATACACCCCGAGCATCGTGCTCTTCGACCGGGGACGCGAGATCACCCGTATCGAGAGCCTGCTCTACCGCTACCACTTCGGCGGCATCTTGGAGTATGTCGCCGGCCGTCACTACGAGCGGTACCCCGACAGCCCGTTCGACTATATCGACGTGAAGACCGCCGAGCTCACGGCAGCGGGCAAGGACGTCTCGATCGCCGACGAGTGAGGCGCACCAAGCACCGCCGGGAGGGACGAGCCGGTTCTCGGGTGCGACGGGCGCCGCTGACCATTCGGGTCACATTGGCACGATGCAGGTCAGCAACTCAGTGGCAGCATACGACAGAGGCAATGCATCGCCTTTAAACTCAAATCGTTAGGCGACGACCTTGATTTGGCTCGCGGAATGCTTGGTCTCGGCCGAAGCCGCCGCTCGCCAGATGGATGCGACCGGGGCGCGCGCAATCGATTCGGGCACCGAATCTCAAATCCGGGTGGATCGGCCGCGGGGCGAACCCCGGGCCTTGGAGCGAGTCCACCGACGACGATCGCCGCGAGCGACGCGTACCATTGAGGAGAACGGCCATGCTCTCGGTTCTGGAGAAGAGTTTTCCACATGTCATCGAACGCCTTCAACTCGCTTGGGGCGACCCGGACGCATTCGACGCGATGTTCTCCGATCTTATCCTCGACAAACGCGGAGACCGCACCGGCTGGCCTCTCGATGCCTGGGCGGAGCTGAATTTTCTTCAGTCCGTGCATCACTTGGCGTACGGTGTCGCGAAATATCGCGCGTTTCAGCCCGATCCGTTCGACTCCAACTGGCTTCGATAAGCGTCAACCCGAGGATCACCAATGGCACAAGCACACAAACGCACGCGCCTGCAGGCCACCTTGGCCGTCACCGGCGTCGTCATGTTGGCGCTATCCGGCTGCGGCGGCGACTTGGTCGCACCGGATAGCCTGATCGAAAAGCCTGGGGTAGAAGGCTTCTACAATCAGATCGCCAATGCCTGCGGACACCATTCGCTCGGCAATCAGCCCCTGAACTATCTCATCAACATCAGCGACGGCGACGGCAACGACTATTTCCTCGACGAGACCAGTAAGCTGTACTACGGTCGTATCGACCGGACGACCTACGCGACCGACATCAACGGCTTCTTTCCGACGGGAACGAACACCCCTGCGTTGAACTGCATCTATGCGCAGCTCGACCAAGCGCCGCCGCCTTGATCCCGTGCGCATCCCTGCCGGTGCGCTCTAGTGTCGCGTCGGGATCCCGATCCTCGTCCGGTGCAGGGACGTGATGAGCGGGACGCATCCCGATCGCCGATCGCGCTATGCAGCGCATCGCTACGACGACGATCTGCTCCTGAAGACCCCGATCCTGCTCTGGCTGACGCTGGTTTTCCTGGTGCGCCATCTGCTGGTTCTGGGGATCACCTTTCTGCCGACAACCGGGGAGGAGATCGAGGTGCTGCGCAATCTCGTGCGGCCTGAGCTTCTCGTCGCCGATCTCCCGGCAGCGCTCGTCCTGGCTGCCGGATTCCGACGACGGCGACCCTGCCCCGGCTGGGTGCGCCGGATATGGCAACGCGCACGGGAGATCCTCACGCTGTCGATCCTCATCTATCTCGGCGTCCTGCTGGCGGTTCTCACGGCATCGAGCCAGCCATTGCGCGATGCGATCGACGAGCTGCTCTTGGCCTCGCTGCTATTGAGTCTCGCGGTGCCCTTCTATCTTTGGCGCTCGCGCCTCGTCGCGGATGTGGTTCGGGACTGTCCGGGGACCCGCGACGCGTGAGGCATCCCGACCATCAACCCAGCCACTGGAGCGTTCTGGCATCCGGGATCTGCGCCCTGATCCTGACCTTGGGCGTGGCACGCTTCGCCTATACGCCCATGATCCCGGTTCTGCAAAGCGAGACCGGCATGGGCGAGGCCCTCGCCGGCTGGCTGGCCGGCTGGAACTATCTCGGATACCTGTCGGGGGTCTTGATCGTCAGCCGACTCAGGGATCTTCGGATCAAGGACCGGCTTTATCGCGCCGGTCTGCTCTTGGCCGTGGTCACGACCCTGATGATGGCGATGGGGGAGTCGCCGATCCTCTGGGGCGTCAGCCGCTATCTGGCGGGACTGAGCAGCGCCGCCGGGCTGATGCTGGGCTCGGGTCTGATCCTCAACTGGCTGATCAGACATGATCATCGCAGCGAGCTCGGGGTGCATTTCAGCGGGATCGGATTGGGGATCGTCGTCGGCGTCCTGGTGGTCGCAGGCGCGGGTCTCGTCTGGTCCTGGCAAGGTCAGTGGATTGCCTTGACGCTGGTCGGCGCCGTGCTCTTGATCCCCGCGTGGCTGGGGTTGCCGACACCCGATCGCGGTCAACCGCTCACGCCTCGCCATCTGGGCGCCTCGCCCGAACCCGGCGCGTCTTGGTTGTGGCTGCTCCAAGGCGCCTATGTCTGTGCCGGATTCGGCTATGTCATCAATGCGACCTTCACGGTGTTGATCACCGAGCAACAGCCGCTCCTGCAGGGCTTGGGCGATTGGATGTGGCTCCTTGTCGGCGTGGCCGCGATCCCGGCACCGATCCTCTGGGACCGCATCGCCCGCCGCTTGGGTTATCTGCGCACGCTCCAAGTCGCCTACGGTCTGCAGATCGTCGGGATCGTCCTGCCTGTTTTGAGCGGATCGCTGCTCGCCGCCATCGTCAGTGCAGCATTGTTCGGATTCACATTCATCGGCATCGTCTCCTTGGTCCTGACGATGGTCGGGGTGCGCTATCCCGCGCATCCGGCGCAGATCATGGCGCGCTTGACCCTCGGTTACGGGATCGCCCAGATCCTCGGACCCGTCCTCGCCGGCGAGGTCGCCGAGATCAGCGGAACCTTCAACGGATCCCTCCTGGTCGTGGCAGGATTGATGGTGCTGGGGCTTGTCTGCCTGCAGATCATGACCCGGCTCGCGCAGCATCCGACCCCGAGAACACCCATACATCAAGGGCCGACATGATGACACGCACCCGCGCATCGAAACGCGAAATCTTCGGTTGGGCGATGTTCGACTTCGCCAACCAGGCCTATACGCTGCTCATCATCACGGTCATCTTCGGCGACCTCTTCACGCGCGTCATTGTCGGCGATGCGCCGGATTATCGTCTCGGCAATCTACTCTGGAGCCTGGCGCTCTCCACCAGCTATCTGTTGGTGGTGGTCTGCTCCCCGGTGGCCGGCGCCATCATGGATTACACGGCGAGCAAGAAACGCTTTCTTTTCGCAAGCTATCTGCTGACCGTCATCGCGACGGCTGCGCTCTATTTCGTCGCACCCGGCTATGCACTGCTCGGGGTACTGCTTCTGATCATCTCGAACTTCGCCTACTCGATCGGCGAGGCCTTCATCGCGAGCTTCCTGCCGGGACTCGGTCCGCCCGAGGACCTGGGCAAGATCTCGGGCTTCGGTTGGGCATTGGGCTATGTCGGCGGGATGGTCTCGGCGGTCTTCGTGCTGCTGGTCTTAGGCGATGTCAGCGCCGAGAACTTCGAGCGTATCCGTTGGGTCGGGCCTTGGGCCGCCGCCTTCTTCCTGATCGCGGCCATCCCGACCTTTCTCTGGGTGCACGAGCGCGGTCGGGCGCGCGCCCTGCCGCCCGGAACCGGCCTCATGCGAATGGGCATCGCAAGGGTCCGCCAGACGCTGACCCATCTGCGCACTCATCGCGATCTGGGCGTGCTGTTCGTATCGGTCTTCTTCTCGATGAGCGGCATCTACATCATCATCGCCTACGCCTTCATCTACGGCGCGCAGGTGATCGGCTGGGATGCCTCCGTGCGCACGCTGATGTTCGTCCTGGTGCAGATCACCGCGGCCGTCGGCGCACTCGGATTAGGATTCATCCAAGACCGGCTCGGGGCACTGCGGACCTATGTGATCACCCTGGTCATGTGGATGCTGGCGATCGCGCTCATCTATCTCACGCCGCTCTTGAGCGAGCTGGCGCACGACGTCCTGGGACGCGATTGGCCGGCACAGTACATCTTTCTGGTGGTCGGTTGTGTGGCGGGTTTAAGCCTCGGCGCCTGTCAGTCCGCCACCCGAACCCTGGTCGGACTCTTCTCGCCGCTGTCGCGCTCGGGAGAGCTCTTCGGCTTCTGGGGTCTATCGATGAAGCTGGCGGGAATGTTCGGACTGCTTGCGATCGGACTCCTGCAGGTCCTGGTGGGCCTGCAGACCGCGATCCTCTTCTGCGTGCTCTTGTTCGCTATCGCTCTGGTTGTCGCCTTACGCGTCGACGAGCGTCGCGGACGCGCGGTTGCCGAGGCGCATGATGCCGGGGAGTTGGTCTGGTAGAAGACCCAAGGTGATCTCCGGAAAAGGATCCATCAGCAAAGCCGGAACCAAGAAAAGTGCTCAAAGGCTCTGCTCGTTGTCGTTGTCGTTGTCGTAATCGTATTCGGATTCCCGACGACAACGACAACGATTTGTTTCGGCCGCGTCGGCATCGTTCGGTCCCGCCGGGACGCATTGTCGCGGAAATCACCTTAAACCGCGTCGACTCCAACCGTTATGGGTGCTGCCAACGCGACCGATCTGTATCGACAGATCATGTCCCGATAGACGCGGTTTAAGCCGCGCTAATTTCGACTAAGACTTCATCCGGGTTCACCGCATCACCCTTGCCGACGAAGATTCCGGTCACGGTCCCGCCGATCGGCGCCTGGATCTCGGTCTCCATCTTCATCGCCTCGGTGACCAGGACCGACTGACCCGCCGTGACCGTCTCACCCTCCTTCACCAGCACATCGACGATGTTGCCCGGCATCGAGGTGGTGACATGCCCGGGCTGGGTCGGCTTCGGCCGTTTACCGGCGATCGCCTTCTTCACCGCACCGTCCGCACCGCCGGTCAGAACGACCTCGTCCAGGGTCTCGACCAGCACCTCTTCGGGGATGCCGTCGATGTCCAGATAGAAGTGGCGCTCGGCAAGGCCCTTATGGCCGGCGCCCGTCACCTTGACGTGGTAGGTCTCGCCATGCACGGCGATATTGAACTCGGTCGGCGCGGCTTGCGCACCGGCGGCACTCGGCGGGGGCTCGAGCGGCTCGGGATGCAGCGTTCCGGCGGCGCGGTGCTCGAGGAAGGCCCGACCGATCTCCGGGAACATGGCATAGGTGAGCGTGTCTTCCTCCGAGGTTGCCACCGTCCCGATCTCCTCGACGAGGCGCTTGAGCTCGGGTTTCAGCAGATCGGCCGGACGACACTCGACCAACTCCTCGCCGCCGATCGCCTGCTGTTGCAGGGTCGGATTCACAGGCGCCGGGGCGTGACCGTAGCGGCCCTGCAGATAGAGCTTCACCTCGTTGGTGATGGTCTGGTAGCGCTTCTCGGTCAGGACGTTGAGCACCGCTTGGGTGCCGACGATCTGGGAGGTCGGGGTGACCAGCGGCGGGTAGCCCAGATCCTCGCGCACGCGCGGGATCTCCTCAAGCACCGCACTCATCCGGTCCAGTGCGTTCTGCTCTTTCAACTGATTGGCCAGGTTGGAGATCATGCCGCCCGGCACCTGATTGACCTGGACCCGGGTATCCACGCCCGTGTAGTCGCTCTCGAATTGGTGGTATTTCTTGCGCACCTGATAGAAGTACATGCCGACCTCCTGGATCGCTTCGAGATCCAGGCCGGTGTCATACGGGGTACCCCGAAGCGCCGCGACCATGCTCTCGGTGGGCGGATGGGAGGTGCCGCCGGCCATGGAGGAGATGGCGGTATCGATGGTGTCGCAGCCGTTCTCGATCGCCTTGAGATGGCACATGTCGGCCAGGCCAGAGGTGGCGTGCGAATGCAGGTGCAGGGGCAGATCGACGCTGTCCTTGAGGGCCTTGACCAGGTCGGCGGCGACAAAGGGCGTGAGCAACCCGGCCATGTCCTTGACGGCGATGGAGTCGCACCCCATCGCGGCCAGCTCCTTGCCCATCCGCACGAAACCGGGCACGTCGTGGACCGGACTGACCGTATAGCAGATGGTGCCCTGCGCGTGCTTGCCGGCGGCTTTGGTCGCTTCGATCGCGGTCTTGAGATTGCGCAGGTCGTTCAGGGCGTCGAAGATGCGAAAGACGTCCATGCCGTTCTCGGCCGAGCGCTTGACGAAGGCGCGCACCACGTCGTCCGAGTAGTGCCGGTAGCCGAGCAGGTTCTGGCCCCGCAGCAGCATCTGCAGCCGGGTATTCGGCAGCGCCTCGCGGAGCTTGCGCAGACGCTCCCAGGGATCTTCTTTGAGGAACCGCACGCAGGCGTCGAAGGTCGCGCCGCCCCAGCATTCCAGGGACCAGTAACCGATCGCATCCAGCTTCGGACAGATCGGCAGCATGTCCTCTGTGCGCATACGCGTGGCGATCAGAGATTGATGGGCGTCGCGCAGAATAACGTCTGTGATGTTGATCTTGGGCATGGTCTAGGTCTCGTCAATCGAGGCAATCGGTCAGAGTGGGCAATGCAGATCCGTCAGGCCAACCGTCGCGGAAAATCCGGCGCCAGTACGGAATGCGGTTGCTCGCCCTCCGGTGTATGGAAGCGCAGC
The DNA here is from genome assembly GCF_003634315.1 of Thiocapsa rosea. Classification (NCBI taxonomy): domain Bacteria; kingdom Pseudomonadati; phylum Pseudomonadota; class Gammaproteobacteria; order Chromatiales; family Chromatiaceae; genus Thiocapsa; species Thiocapsa rosea. The sequence continues at coordinate 3,642,476 of NZ_RBXL01000001.1, read as the reverse complement.
GCGCCTGTGTCGTCGCACAGCCAGACCTCCAGGGCGCCTGCCTCGAAGTACAGCGCGCGCTTGGTTGCCAGCTCCCCATCGGTATTGCTGCCCGAGAGCACCTCGACACAGATCTCCGGCGCCAGGCGTTGATCCGCCAGCAAGTCCGCTTCCCGGTCCTTCGAATACCAGACGACGTCCGGTGTCTTGGTCCCCAGCCGGGTGTCGATTGCGAACTCCGGCGCGGCGCGCCCGCTCGGGAGACACTGGCGCAATCGCCATTCGATCTCGCCCTGCCAGATGGCATGGATGCGTTTGTGCGGCGACATGACGATCTGCCCGTATTCGTTCGTCTCGATCTTGTAAGGCAAATCCTTGAGCGCGGGATCGGCGACAATCTCTGACCATTGCATGATGTCGGAGCTCTCGGGTTTGGATGATGTCGGGGTTGGGCCCGGACTAGAGACCCGCATGCGCCGCGACGGCGGCGGCGAGGGCCGCGGCGATGTCTTCGCGGCGGCGCTTGGTCGAGTAGTTCAGAAGCTCCGGATGCGCCTCGAGGAATCCGGTATTGAAGTGTCCGGAGCGAAAATCCGGATGGCGCAGGATCTCTTGATAGAAGGGGATCGTCGTCTTCACGCCGTAGAGCCCCATGTCCCGCAAGGCGCGGTGACCCCGGTTGACCACGTCGTCCCAGTTGAGTGCCCAGACGATGACCTTGGCCAGCATCGAGTCGTAGTGCGGCGGAACGGTATAGCCGGTGTAGATGGCACCGTCGGTGCGCACGCCCGGGCCGCCGGGGGCGTAGTAGCGCGAGATGCGCCCGAAGCTGGGCAGGAAGTTGTTTTTCGGGTCTTCGGCGTTGACGCGAAACTGAATGGCGTACCCGCGCCGCCCGATCTCATGCTGCTTGAAGCGCAGCGGCAAACCCGCCGCGATACGAATCTGCTCCTCGACGAGATCCACGCCCGTGATGGTCTCGGTGATGGTGTGCTCGACCTGGATGCGGGTGTTCATCTCCATGAAATAGAAACGCCCGTCGTCGTCCAGTAAGAACTCGACGGTGCCCGCATTGGTGTAGCCGACGGCCCGCGCCGCAAGCACCGCCAGCCCGTTGACGTACTGGCGCTGCGCCTCGTCGAGCTGCGGCGACGGTGCGATCTCGATCAGCTTCTGGTTGCGCCGCTGGATGGAGCAGTCGCGCTCGAAGAGATGCACGCAGTTGCCGTGATGATCCCCGAGGATCTGCACCTCGATGTGCCTCGGATTGACCACGCAGCGCTCCAGGAAGACCTCGGCCCGTCCGAACGCCTTGGTGGCCTCCGAGATGACGCGCTCGAAGTTGTTGCGCAGCGCTTGGGGATCGTCGCAACGCCGGATCCCGCGCCCGCCGCCGCCCGAGGTCGCCTTGAGCATCACCGGATAGCCGATCTCCTCGGCACAGCGCAGCGCGGCGTCCAGGTTTTCGAGATTGCCGGGGCTGCCGGGCGTCACCGGAACACCGGCCTTCTGCATCGCCAGCCGCGCCTCGGTCTTGTCGCCCATGCGGGCGATCACCTCCGCGGTCGGACCGATGAAGGTCAGGCCACGCCGAACACAGGCGCGGGCCAGCTCGGGATTCTCGGACAAAAAGCCGTAACCGGGATGAACCGCGTCGCAGCCGGTAGCGACGGCGAGATTCACGATGTTGTGGACGTTGAGATAGCCGGCCAACGGATCGCTGCCGAGGCTGTAGGCCTCGTCGGCCTTCTTGACGTGGAGTGAATGCCGGTCGGCGTCCGAGTAGATGGCCGCCGAGCGGATGCCCATCTCGGCACAGGCGCGAATCACACGCACCGCGATCTCGCCACGATTGGCGATTAGGATCTTTCGAAGCATCGGTTTGCCTCTGGAGCGGCCGGCAACGCGGCCAAGGAAACGGGGCGAGATCGGCTCGCGTCTATGCTGCTGCGCAGCAATATAACGAATACGGGGGATTCTGCAAGGGATTCGATAACGGGATCAAATCTGCTTGGGCCGCTGCTGAGCACCGATCCGTTTCCGGGATCTCTCACGGAGACACGGAGGCACGAAGGAAAGATCTCGGATTCTCCGTGCCCTCAGTGTCTCCGTGAGAGTTCGGAATCCGATTACGACAACGACAACGACGCATTTCACTCTGGACGTGGGTTTACGAACTCGGCCAGTAGCTATCGTCGAGCAGTTGGTCGATGGCGTAGGGACAATCCTGCGGAAACGTCGCCTCGGGAAGCCCTGTCTCGGCAAGTGCGTTGCGACGGGCAAGCGGGTAAGCCTTATCGATGAGAGCCGGCAGGGCCGGGCGAAGGCTCGGACTGTCTTCGAGGATCTCGGCCGCCGCAGCGCGCGCATTATTGACGGAGAGTCGCCAACTCGGGCCACGCAGCCCGGGCTGAAACTGCCATTTCAGAAGGTGCAGCGTCAGGTTGCACAGATGGCTCGTCAGGGACCGACGCTCGCTTTTTCCCAAGTCCTCCAACTCCTCGGCAAGGTGCAGGGCGTCCACCTGCGAGAGACGACCTGCTCTCAACAAAGCGGCATTCGCCGCGGCCCACCCGACCAGGTCGTCATCGTAGGCGGGATAGGGCGCGCGAGCGTCATCCCGGGCAGTGGGTTGCGGTCTCGGCATCGCTTGGCCCCGGATCATCGTGGTGACGCCCATGAGTATGGCCCGCCCCCATCCAGACCGTCAAACCACCACGAAATGAGACAAATCATTCTCTAAACCGCGCCGACTGAGAGCTGTCTAAATCGCTGCGAGGTTGCATCCCTGCGAAAACCGCGCGCATCACACGGGGCGCGGTTTAGAGCCGGCGAGGATCCGATAAGCCTCCGCCAGCGCCTCGTCCCCGCCCACATTGCCCGGAAAGATCACAACCGGCAGATTCGGATAACGTGGGTGATCCTCCGGACAGCGCACCACCGAGCAGCCGGCGCGGATCTGTCCGAGGACACGCGCGGTCCGCAGTGCCAGGCCCCGGCTCAGGGTATCGTTGGAGGTGATGCCGCCCTTGCTGATCAAGAAGCCGATCTCCTGGGGGAGATTCCGCACGATCTTGACCAGAAAACCGGAGACCCGCTCGCCGAAGGCGAGCCGTTCCGCCGTGCTCGGGAACTGTCGCTCGCCTCGACTGGTAAAGAGCACGACACCCCGACCCTCCTGTTGGGCGGTCTCGAGCCGGCCGAGCAGGTCCTTCAGCAGGGCGTCCTCCTCGGTGATCAGACGGTCCAGGTCGATCTCGACCGGGACAACGTCCGTGTGATCGATGAGATGGCGAAGCTGTCGGGTCGACGTCTCGACATGCGATCCCATCACGACCACGCCGGGCCGCCCGTCTCGGACATACGTCGACATGGCCGCCGGGGCGACCGGCTGGGGCGGCAGTGCGGCCAGCGCGGTGAGCAGGCTCGCGGCGCTGCGAAACAGGAAGCGCTTGCCCTCGCCCGTCGCCGCCAAGACCTGGCGGGCAAAGCCGTCGAGATCCGACTGGCGCTCGGCGTCCACCACGCCACAGACGTTCCCGGTCAGGGCGCGCAGCCGCGGACCCAAGTCGCCGCGGACATCCTCCAGGCCGAAGCGCTCGACCGCCTGCGCCTCGATGCGCCCGTCGGTCTTCTCCTCCACGTAATCGGGCAGAAAGGCGTGACTGAATCCGAACACGGAGTCACGCGCAAACTCGGTCTCGTTAACCCGCACGGGCACCCCGTCGACCATCAAATAGTGGACGCCGTCGCGCGTGATCCGTCCGCCCTCGAAGAAGGCGGGCACCAGGAAATGCGCATCGAAGGGGCCGAGTTCCTCGGCGACGACGTCGGTCTCGACCGGATAATGGCCGCGCAGCGTGGAGTCCGAGCGGCTGACGATCAGCGGCTGGATCGCCCGCCCGTCCGCCGCGAGCCGATCCATCGCCGTGCGCAGGTTCACGCCGATCTCGCGCGTCACCCGCGCCGCCTCCGCGGCGTCCATGCCGCGGGTGTTGCTCAGGACGAAGAAGAGCGGCGAGGCGTCGTCGAACGCCTCGATCAGGGTCTGCGGATCCCAGCGCGTCAGCAGCAAACAGCCGTGGACGGTTTGGGAACCGGTCGGGTCGTCGTCGATGACGATGATCTTGGTGTTTGGGTGGCTGGTCATGGGAGTCATCTCCGCCCGTCGCATGTTGGGATTTTAGCCACGGAAGGACACGGACGAGGAGAGTCGTCTTTCTATTCCGTGTCTTCCGTGTGCTTCCGTGGCAACTGGATCTTTCGGCGCACGCGCGTGGCGTGCGCCGATCACTGACCCTCTCCCGTCAGGCGGCGCTGTCGAGTGCCGGGCGACCCGCGGCGATCAGGTCGCGAGCGCGCCTGTCGAGCGAGTCGGCGGTGATGCCGTTGAAGGCCATGATCTCGGTCGGGCTCGCCGTCGTCTCCCCACGCTGCCACCCGAACAGATCACGCGCGGCCGCACGACTGCGCAGAAGCACCGGCTCCAGGGCGACCGTCCCGCCGCCGCTCACGCCGATCAGTGCATCGCCGTCGAAGAGTGCCTGGAAGTCGGCGTCGGACATGAAACGATCATCCGGCTCGGCCGAGTGGCTCCAGGCCACGTCACTCGGACGATAGAGCCGACGTGGGTTGACCACGGCGACGATGCGCACCCGATAGCCGGCGGCCTCCAGCGTCTCCTTGGCCGCAAAGACCGGCAGCGCGACCATGTCCCCGGTCACCGCGAAAACCACCGTGCCGGCCGGACCATGCCCCGTATCGGCGAGACAAACGGCACCCTGCTCGATCGCCTCGCGCGCCTGCTCCGGGGTCGAATAGACCGGCAGCGCCGACTTGGAGGCGATGATGCTGATGCACTTGTTGAACTGCTCGGTCGCCCAGCCATAGGCGGCCTGCATTTGATTGGCGTCGGCTGGGTAGAGCAGATAGACGTTGCCGTTGCGCATCTGACCGCCGATGTAGTTCTCGATTTCGGGGCGTTGATGGGTCCAGCCGTTGCGGCCCTGCTCCAGCGCGCCGGCGGTGAACATGGTTACCAGGGCCGGGGTCTTACGTCGCAGCTCCGCCATCGCCTGGCCGACCGTCTGCACGATCGGCCAGCCGTTGATGGCGAAACTCTCGTAGGACAGCCAAAGCGAGCGACCGCCGAAGAGCGCCAGACCGGCGGCGAATCCGGCGCAGGCGTCCTCGCTTAGGGGCTCGTAGACCTGACCGGTCGGGGACTGGTTGTAGAGCCCGTCCTCGGTCGGATGGCGGATCTTCAGCGCCTCGTTGATCGCCTTCATGTTCGACGCCTCGTTGCCGTCGGCGTTGGTCACCACGAACAGCGGATCGCGCCGGCCCAGCTCGGCCACCATCTCGGCCATGGCGCTCGCCGGCACCGCCTTCTCGCCCACCGCAAAGGCGCGGGTCGGCAAGGTCCCGATATCGCCCGGCAACCTTTCGGACTCGGTCACCGCGGTCTCGCCGGCCGGTCCGCCGCCGGCGCGTTGCATGTTGGTCCGCACCAAGGCCCAGGCCTCCGGGGCCAGCGCGCCGCGCTCCAGTGCGGCGGCGATGTTCGGCTTGGTCGCGTTGTCGCCCGGATAGAGATTGTGCGACTTCGCACCCGTGGCATGGACACCCGCGCCCTTGAGTTGCTTGACGATGAAACAGGTCATGGTGCCCCCGAGCGCGGAGGTTTCCGCCTCCTGCATGCCTTCGAGCACCGCGCGGGTGAAGGCCGACCGGGCGGCGTCGCCGAAGCGCGTGCTGTCGACATACTCGCCCTCCTGCCCGGCATCGTCGTAATCCTTCGCATCGATCAGGATCACCCGCCCGAAGTCGTGCGCATGCCAGTAGGCCAGCATCCGCGCGTTGTCCATCAGCGAGACCATCGAGTGATGCTCCTGACTGAAGCCGTTCCAGATCAGCACCGGCAGGAAGTTGGTCACCTCCGGGTAAGCGGTATGGAAGTGCTTGAAGGCCGAAAGGATATAGGGCTCGCCCAACCCGCCGTCGCCGATCGTCACGGGGAAAAGCGCCTGGCGATGCAGATAGGCCGCGGCCATCGCGAAGTGCTGGCCCTGGCCGAGCGGACCGGCCGGGGCGAGCAGACCCGGGATGGCCCCCGAGAGGTGACCGAGCAGCCCGTCGCGCTCGCGGAACCGCGTCTGGAGCTGATGCATGTCGTTGATGCCCATCGCCTCCAGAGAGCCGTCCAGGAACATGGCACTGTAGAAGCCCGGCGCGTGGTGACCGACCTCGGTCAGGATGTTGGTGTGCCCGAGCATCACCAGCGCCGCATAGGCATCGGCCGAGCTGGCGAAGCCGCCCGGATGACCGGACTCCTTCGAGGCGCAGAGCTGCAGGGTCGTGTAGCGCAGGGCATCCGCCATCAGCCGGGTCTGATAGACCGCCGCGGCGTCGATCTCCTCGATCCGATGGGCGCCCTCCGGGATTGCCGGGCGTGCGCCGAGGCGGTCGAAGTCTGGCGGCAGGTTGGCGAAGTGCAGCACGCCGTTGCAGAAATCGGGCGTCGTCGCGGATGCGGTCATGGTGTCTCTCCTCGTTTCTAGTCGTTTCTGGTCGGTTGTCGCGTCGGGGCGGGAACGCATGCGCCGCGGCGTTGGGAGCAAACTAGAAACGCAGAGGAAATTCCGCAATAGGTAATCTATTTCACAATACGGAATATTTCTCGCGAGCGAGAAATATGATAATACAATTAATATCTTAAAATATTCTCGCTCGAAGAAGGCACGCTAATATTTGATTTCACAATGTAAAATATTGTGATTGTGACGAATCTACGCTTCATCGGGATGCTTGGACAAGCGCGCCTGCCGGGAGAGTCTCTTGTTTGCGAACACAAATAGACTGAATCAGCGTGCCACGCCTGCTGGAAGGCCGCTCGTTTTCCGTGTCCAAGGTTTGCCGAAGCGGAACTTTCGCGGCGCTGACATCAGGCATTGGCCGGTATGGCGGCGGTAAGCGGGTTGTAGACGTTCTGGAACCGGATGTGGCAGGTGTTGTGTTGGTCGGAAAAAAAAGCGATGTCCATAAGGCCCATCCATTCCCTGCGATGGACATCGTGAATGATGCGGAGGAAATACAGCCTTAACCGAGTGTTGCCTATCTGATTGAACTTCTCGGTAATGCCGGTGGGACCGGCGCGGAACTCCCAGTCTGCCGCGGGAACCGCGAGCAGGTTACCGAGTCGGCGCAGCAATTCCAGCCAGCGTTCGCCGGGTTGGTCCTTATGCCAGGCCACTGCCCAGGCCACCGCGTGGAGCGCCTGCATGAAGCACAGGCGCTCCTGCTCAGTCAGCGTCAGTGCCGGTTGCATCATGGTTACTCCAAATCTGTTGGGCCTTGGTCAGGCGTTCGCCCGTCCCTCGGTGCAGGTCAGCCAATTGCGCGAGCAGACCAACGCAGCAAGGTTCGCGGGCGATGCGTTCGAGGTCCAGCCGGAAATCCCGTTCCAGAGCCTCCCGCAGTTGTTGTTGGCGGTATTTGGGTAGGGTTCCTACGGTGCCGGAGTCCCCGACCGACAACACCTTATCTTCGTCGATACTCAGCGAAAATCTCCAGTCGACAGCCTCGAATTGGACACCCAGGTGATCGAGCAGCTCCACCGTGCGTTCCAGCCCCGACAGGCTGTGGTCGCTGATGCGGTTGCTGGCGTCGATCAGTCGCCGCAGCAGCAATCGGTCATAATCGCGCAGAGCCAGCACATCGGCGCGCAGGGCTGCCTGCTCAGCGGGCAGCGTGCCCTGCACCACGTCGAGCAAGCGGATGGACTCGGTCAGGTGCTGGATCCGCCACTTGGCGAGACACTCCTCATAGAAGCAGGCCAGTGCATGAAACGCCGCTACCAGCGGTGCGCGGGTGTATTCCATGAAAAAGGAGTTCACCGATGCGATTCCCATCGGCAAGGCTTGACGCCCATCAGCGCCGTGTTGACGCAGGGCGTCGTCCAGCGCCCTAATCTGCGGTGCAAGCGCCGTGTGCAGGTCGCCGAGACGTCGCACCGCGAGGGCTTCGACATCGGTGAGGGCCTGCAGAGCGTCACAGCGTCGCTCCAGTTCCTGATACCGCGCTGCCTCGTCGGTCAGCGCCGTGCCGAGGCGCTGCCACTCGTCTCCGACCAGGTTGCTGGACCACAGGGTATCCAGATTGAAGATGTCCGCACCCAGACGGGACTTGGTCTGCTCGAACCTGCCTGCCCAGAAGTCATCGGTCTGCCGGCAGGAGATCAGCTCCACGGACCGGGACTCGAAGAAGTCCAGAAAGCCGATGTCGCCGAAGTAGTTCTCGAGGCTGCGACGGGATTCCTCCCAGGCAGCGGCATCGGCCACGTTCACGTCTGCCTTATTGACGATCAGCCAGATGCGCTTGGCCCGCTCCTTGAGCAGCCGCAGCTTCTCGAACTCGGTCTGCTTGGCCGGCTGCAGCGCATCGGTGATCCAGAGCACGAGATCGGTGCTGTCGAGAATGCCGAGCGTGCGGTTGTCCATTGCCAGATCGTGATTGAATCCGGGGGTATCGACCAGTTGCAGCCGGGTCAGCAGCGGCTCGTCCAAGAAGACCCGAACCTCGCGAATGCGCGCAAGGTCCTGGGCCACGGCGATGTCGTGGAGCTTGGCGGCCCGTTGCAGCTCGGCAAAGTCCTGATGGCTGATCGTCGTCGTCTCGATGCCATCGGCGACCTCCCGGTCGATCTCGACCGGCCCCGCGGCGCCCGCTGCCCCGTAGACGAGCCGGGTAATGGTGGCGGTCTTTGGCAGGATCGCGACCGGCAGTGCGTCGGTGCCGAGCAGGCGGTTCAGAAAGCTGGACTTTCCGGCGCTGAATTCGCCCATCACGACCACGGTCAGCGGTTCCCGCGCCAGGTGTTGAATGCGGCGAGTGATCTCGCCGATGGACGGGTGATGCCCGGCGAGGACCTTGTCGATCCTGCCTGCCAGAATGACGCGCTGGTCATTGCGGAGCACTCCGCCCTTCATGGATTGGCTCATCATGGATTCACCCGCAAGGTCAGCCGCTGGAGGGCATCGCGCAGCGCACGGAGTGCGGCGCCCTGGTCCTCGATGTGCTGGATGGCGTCCAGTTCCGCAATCGTCTCCCGCCAGGTGCGGCTGATGTCATCATCCACGTCCGCGCAGATCTGCGCGATGCGCTGGGCCTGATTGGTCTTAAGCTGGTCGAGGGTCTTCCATTTCTCATCCTCGACGCGCTCGGCCAGTTGGGCACAGGCAGCGCGTACCTGCTCCGCGAGTTTGGTCTGGTCGTTCTGCCGCAGAAAGAAGGCCGCCGCGATCAGCAGGCCGCCGATCGCTATCGCCGGCACCCCGAGGAGCATGAAACTGGAGGCGGTCGCGGCGGGGGCACCGGTGATGAAGGTGCCGACAGAGGCCAGGATGCCAGGGGTCGCCGTGGTCAGGGTCGCGGTCTGCCAGAATGTGCCCGCACCCAGCAGGAGTCCGGCAAGACCGACCCCGCCGGCGAGTGGAGCCGCCTGCGCGAGGGGGTTGCCGTCCAGACCCTGCCAGCGCAGCACATATTCCTCGATCGTGACGGCGGTGCTCGGCAGGGCGCGAATGTCGGCCTTCTTCTGTTCGATCGTGGCCTTGAGACGCGTGAGAAAGGCGGCGTCCAGATCGCTCATCTGTCGGGCCGCCTGCTTCTGTAGCCGGCTGATGCGTCGGGCGAGAAGGTCGTTGACGTCCTTGGTCGAGCGCATGGCGAGTGCCTCCTGTTGCAGGGCTGCGACATCGGCCTCCAGCCCTTCGAAGAGCCGCTGGAAATCGACCCGGTAGGACTGAAACTCGACTGCGAGCAACCGACTGAGACCCGCGAGGAAGACCTCGCGCTGCTGCTCGTAGTCCTTGACCTCCTGCTGCAACTGCGCGCGCCGGCGCGATTGGCCCTGGGCGTCTAGCCCGAGCAGCGCGAGGCGGTCGTCGAGTAGTCCGAGATATTTCGCCACCTCTTGGTTGAAGCGAGCAACCCGCAACGCCAGCACATCCGTCGACTTGCGAGCGCCAAGGACATCCCAGACCTCTTGCTGAATTAATGCGGCGTTCTCGCCGGTCTTGGCCGAGACCGGCAGGATCGGGATGGGCTGGCCGGTCAAGGCCGTCCCTCTCCTGGCCAGCGACGCCTGGACCTGCTGGCGGATATAGTCCAGAACCTCCTCGCGCTCCGATGCTGGGACGCAATCCCAGTAATTGACGATGATGAAGAGTCGACCGAGCAGGTCCCGGATCAGTAGCTCGCCGTCGAAGAAGTCCTTCTGATACTTGGTCCAGGGTTTGTCTGCGTTGATGAAGAAGAGCACCCCATCGGCCTGATGCAGATAGTCCAGCGTCAATTTCATGCGCTCGGGGTTCGGGTCATTGAGTCCCGGGGCATCAACGATCTCGACCCCGGCGGCGAGCCGGGGCGCGGGGGCCTCGACGATGACCGGGAAAGCGCGATCAGTCACCTTGTCCTTTGCCGCGGTGGAGACCCAGTTTTTCAGGGTCTCCGCGATGTTCTCCGTCACCTCCTCGGCCTCCAGGTCCGCACCCTCCTGCACGGAGGGCCGAAAGCGGATGGCCCGCGTCTGCGCGCCGAAGCGGATCCGGGTCGGCAGTGTCGTGGTAGGCCAGGCCCAGGCCGGCAACAGGTCCTGCTCCAGCAGGAAGCGGTTGATGAAGCTGCTCTTGCCCGTGCTGAAGTCGCCGACACAGAGCACCCGGAACAGCAGGTCTCCGGTCAGCGCGTCCCGAGCGCCGCGCAGCAGGGCCAGGTCCGCTTCGGGTTCAGGCACCACCCCGCGCTCCGCGATCAGCGCGATCAGCCGCTCGTAATGATCTTGAAGCTGTTGTTTGCGGTGCGCAAAGGTCTCGAAGTCAGGCATGAGGGGAGTCCTCCGGGGCGTCCAACCCAGGGCGTCTTTGCGGGAGCGGGATGGCAGCGATGAACCGGCCGCGTAGATCCGCAAGCCCTTGCCGGGCATCGCGCAGCCGGTCGCGATCCAGCCGCGCGACCTGCAGTCGGCGCTCCTCCAGCAGCAGGGCCTCGGGGAAGCGCGCCGTGAGCGCGCCCTCGATCAGCCGTGCCGGGTCGACGGCCTGGTCGAGTCGGGTCGTGATCTGCCGACGCAGGTCCTCGACCAGCGCCCTGAGTTGTGCCTCGTAGTCCGCCCGCGTGCGTTGCTCCTGCCAGTTGCGGGTGAGGTCGCGGAGCCAGCGGTAGCCGCCCATGGTGCCGCTCGCGATGCCCGTGAGCAGCCGCGGCAGGCCGGTGGCCGCCGCGCCGAGCCCGGCGCCGACGAGTGCGCCGACGGCACCGCCGATGACTGGGATCATGCTGGCCAGCCCGGCGGTGACGGCCAGCGCACCGGTCGCCCCGAGCACCCAGGGCAACGCAGCGCTGACCACCAGGTAACCGGCCGTGGCCAGGCTGGTGCCGGCGAGCAGTGGTCCGACGTCAAGTCCATGCCGAATCCCCTGCAGCCGGTCGCTGGTGCGCGCCACCACCGGCGCGATACGCTGATCGAGGTCCGCGAAGGACTGCCCCAGATCATCGCGAAAGACACAGAGCAGGGGCGCCAGGCGCTCCTCCACGGCCACCCGCAGACGCTTGGCCGGTCCGTCTCCGGCGAGATCATCCAGGCTTGCGGTGCCGACCCAGGTCAGAAGCGCCGTCTCGATGCCCGCGAAGGCGTCGGCCACATCGGCCAGCAGCGTCGCCTTCCGCTCGCTGACACGCTGTTGCAGGACGAGTTCGTCCTCGCGAATGGCGACCCGGAACTCAGTTACGGCAGCGGTGATGGCGATGATTGCCCGCCCCTGCTGCGCGTCCTCATCGCTTGCGGCGTCCAGGGCAGCAGTGAGCTTGCCAGCCGCCGACTCCGCCACCGTGCGCAGCAGACCGTCCGCGCCCTCGTCCAGCAGCGCCTGCCGACGCGTCGTGGCCCAGACATGAACCGCGGTGAGTAGCGCCGCGTGCTCGTTGGAGGGTGCGCTCCCGCTCCCATCACTCGCGTCGAGGACCGGGTCCAGGCTCTGCCGGGCGCTGCAGGTGAACACCCGCTCGCGGAGGGATCTGATCGGCCAGTTGCGCAGCTCCCCGAGGGTGCGGGTCACATACGCCCGCAGCGCAGCGACCTGCTCCGGGGGCTGGCTGTCGCAGAAATTAATGTTGAAGAAGAACTTGTCGAGATCCTTGCGGCGCACCAGATGGCCGAGAAAGTCGCTCTCGGAGGCGGTCAGCGCCTGCTGGGCGCGCAGCATCATGACCACCACGTCCACCTCATCCATCAGGTCGAAGATCACCGTCTCGCTCATCGTGGCGGCGTCGTTCACGCCGGGCGTGTCGTAGATGACGAAATCCGACCAAGGCGCCGGGATCGGCAGCGCGAGATCAAGCGGCTGACCCGTCTCGGCAAGTTCGCGCACCGCATCTCGGGTCAGTGGACGTGATGCCGGGGATTCAGCGCCCGTGTCCACGGCATCTGCCCAATCATCGTCGGCAACGGCGACTTTCGGCGGATCATCGCTGTGGCGAAGGCGCATCACCTGCCGGGTGGTCGGCAGGAACCGAGCCGGCAGCAGATCTTGGCCCAGGATGGCGTTGATGAACGTAGACTTTCCGGTGCTGAACTCGCCGATCACGGCCACCCTCAGCGGGCGATCCTGCTCCGCACGCAACTGGTCGAGCAGGGTGCGTTCGGCGGCCAGATCCAGCGGTGCGAGGCCCTCGATACCGCCGGCCTCGTCGAGTAGGGTGTAGAGCGTTTGGAGGCGGTCAGCGATGGGGTCGGCGGGTTCCATGGGTAGCGAGGCCCTTGATTGTGCTGGGCAGCGCGCCGGATGTAGCGGCCGGGGCAGCAACCGGCGCAGTATAACGCCGCGGGATTCAGGTCGCAGGTTCGGTCATACTTGCGAGCCCGAACGTGACCAAGCCCTTTCGACTTGAGTTGGCCGGTGAGCTGAATCCACTTATAGCGCTTGGCAAAGAACGTCTCCCCATCGTTCTCGAAAACGTCGATGACGACCGGGCGGCAAAGAGAATTCAAAACCTAAACCGCGTCACCGACCGAGGTCGCAGGATGCGGCGACATCAATCCCAGCCCCAAACCAACACATGGCGCACGTGACGCGGTTTACATGAACGGGATCTTCTTCGGCATCGTTCTGATCGGCTTTCTCACCACCGCCTGGCGGGAGCTGACCCTACCCGTGGTCGAGGGCACACAGACGCCCATGGCCGTGCTGTCGAGCGAGATGCTGGGGGCCGCGAGCGGTGCGGTGGAGTTGGCCATCGGCTTGGTCGGGGTGATGACGCTGTTTCTCGGACTGATGAAGGTCGCGGAGGCCGGCGGGATGCTTGTCGTCATCGCACGCCTGATCCGCCCGCTGATGACACGCCTCTTTCCGGAGGTGCCTCCCGATCATCCGGCGATGGGGGCCATGATCCTGAACATGTCGGCCAACGCGCTCGGGCTGGGCAACGCAGCGACCCCCTTCGGCATCCGCGCGATGCAGGAGCTCGATAAGCTCAATACGCGGCCCGGCACGGCGACCAACTCGATGGCGCTCTTTCTCGCCATCAACACCTCGAGCGTGACCCTGCTGCCGACCGGCGTGATCGCATTGCGCGCCGCGGCGGGATCGAGCGATCCGGCCGGGATCCTGCCGACGACCCTCTTCGCGACCTTGTGCGCTACCATCGCTGCTGTTGTCGCAGCACGTGTCTATCAGCGCTTCGCACCACTCGGACCGCTCGAGCCAAGCGCACCGAACACGGCGACGGCTCCGATCGAGAACACAACGGCCGGCAACGATCAGCCCGCCGATCTACCCGCCGACTCCGGCACCTACCCGGTGTGGATCTCGATCCTGGCCCTGGGTGGCGTGGTCGCGCTCATCCCGGCAGCGATCCTCTGGGGCGACCGCGTCTCGCCCTGGATCGTGCCCTCGCTGATGCTGGGATTTCTGCTGTTCGGGGTGATGCGCGGTGTGCGCGTCTACGAGGTGTTCGTGGAGGGCGCCCAAGAGGGCTTTCAGGTCGCGCTGCGGATCATTCCCTATCTGGTCGCCATCCTGGTCGCGGTCGCCATGTTCCGCGCTAGCGGTGCAATGGACGTGCTGATCAACCTGCTCGGCGGTTTCACCTCGCGGGTCGGCCTGCCCGCCGAGGCCCTGCCGATGGCATTGCTCCGCCCGCTGTCGGGCTCCGGCGCCTATGGCATCATGGCCTCCATCATCAACGACCCCGCCATCGGCCCGGACAGCTACGTCGGCTATCTGGTCTCGACCCTACAGGGATCGACCGAAACCACCTTCTACGTGCTCGCGGTCTATTTCGGCGCCGTGCGGATCCGGCGGATTCGCCATACGCTGGCCGCGGCACTGACCGCCGATCTGGTTGCTGTGATTGCGGCTGTGGCCGCGTGTTGGTTTCTTTTCGCTGGCATTTGACGCGAGGTCGAGTTTGCCTTGCGGCTCATCGAGCACGGCTGTGTTGCCGACCGTACGAAGGTAATCGGTCGAATCTCGTGCCTTCACGCGGCGGGTCTGTTCCCTAAGACAAGAGTAGGCGTTGCGGAACACATGACGAAAGCCGCGAAAATCCTGCAAGAGCCGGTACAGCTCGTCATCGATTTCGATGTCGGCGCGCAGCAGTGCGACATGCGCTCCGGCGCAAGCGGAACAGATCTGAGCCGGCCTCACGTCGCCCTTACAATCTCAGTTCATCTCGTGATCACCGGACGGACCGAGCGATCGAAACCCGGTTTTGCCTGGCCGTTCTTGCGGAGTCGACCCAGCCACCGCCACGGCACCCAAACGAAGGCCCCGAGTGCGACCAGGAAATACAACACCCAATCGGGCACATTGACGAACAGACGCGCAAGCAAGTGAATGACGTCGCCTTTGTAGACCATCTTGCTGCCGCGGGCGGTGAACTTCGCAAACCTCAGTGCACCGACCTTATCGAGGACATGCAAACCGCCTTTGCCGTAGGTCGCCGCCAACTTGATGCTGTCGACACCCAGATCCCCGGCGCGCTCGGCAGCACGGACGAAACTGTTGCCGCCGATGCGATAGAGGGTCGCACTTTGATCGCCGAAGGTGTCGGCAAGCTTGGCCATACGGCGCAACGACGCGGCGTCCGTGGTCTTGCTCAACAGGTTCAAGCCGCCGCGGGTCTTGGCGAGGCGATAGACGTCGCTGAAGAGGTCGGTGACCGCGTCGAGCTTCTTGGTCTGCTTGACCGTCTTGGCACCTTGGATGATGGCTTTGCCGAGCCAAGGCGGGAGCTTGCCGAGCTTTCGCGCGGTCTTGAGGATGATGATGCCGCCTTTCGCGGTGGTGCTTGCCGCAACGCTCGGCGCGGCGGCCCCGGCGGTGGCGGCGGTCGCCGCGCCGCTCGCGAGCTGTGCGGCGGTGGCGACCAGACCGATGGTCGCAAGCGCGGTGATGACCTCGTCGACATCTTCGCCTTGAGCGAGGTTGGTCGCTTGTTTCGCGAGATCGCGGATGTCGCCGATGACGAAGAGGTCGGTGATGACACTCGCGGCTTGGCCGACGGTTTCGTCGCTGGTGCCGTTGAGCAGCCCTTCGGACAACTTGCCGGCCTGATAGCTCACGCTGCTGCGTACGGCCTCGATCTCGGCGTGCAGCGCTTGGGCGGCCGGATCCTGATTGACATAGTCGTACGCCATAAAGAAGTCGAGATAGTCGGCCGCATCGGCATAGCGCTCTTCGGCCACCATCGCCCGCGTCTCGGGGACGGGATCGATACGGCTCAAGGCCAGGACGCTCAATTGCGCCTGTTGCCAGAGCACACCTGCCGCGATAGCAGCCAGGACCAGGAGGGTTAGCTTGACGGGGAGCTTGAAGATCAACATGGGTATCGTCCTTGGATGATCGAAAGGGTCCGCGTGCAGTCGGCGGTCCGCGTCGAAATATGGTTCATTCGATCGATGATGACTGTGCACCGGTGCTCATGTCGTGACCTCCCGAGAAACGGCAAGGCTAGGGCGTTCGGCCAGGGGGTCGTGCCCATAAACCCGGCCCGCTCCCTGGTCAGAGCGGTCGGCCTGTCTTTCGAGCAAAGCCGGCCGAGGCCGCCGGTGTTTCCGTGCCTCGGGTTCGTCGCATGCTCGCCAGGGTCTACAATCCCGGGATGTCCCCACGCCGTTCAGACCCATGCCATGACCCGGAAGATCCTGCCCATCGGCATCCAGACCTTTCGCGAGATCCGCGACGGTGACCACTATTATGTCGACAAGACCGATTTTGCTCGGCGTCTGATCGGCGAGGGCAAATATTACTTCCTCTCGCGCCCGCGACGCTTCGGCAAATCGCTCTTTCTCGACACGCTGGGCGAGCTGTTCGCGGGCAACGAGCCCTTGTTTCGCGGCCTTCACATCCATGACCACTGGGATTGGACGACGCGCTATCCGGTTATCCGATTGAGCTTCGGCGGCGGGGTGATCCGGTCACCCGATGAACTCGAGGGCAAGATCCAAGATCTGCTCGACGAGAACGCTCGGAGGCTCGGCATCAATGCGGACGGGCGGACCTTGTCCGGGCGTTTCGCCCGTCTGATCCGCGAGGCCGGGCAGGAGCGGCGCGTGGTGGTCCTCGTCGACGAATACGACAAGCCGATCCTCGACAATCTCGCTCACCCGGAGCTCGCCCGTCAGCTGCGCGACGAGCTGCGTAACCTCTACTCGGTGATCAAGGATTCCGACGCCCATATTCGCTTCGCCTTTCTGACCGGGGTCAGCAAATTCAGCAAGGTCAGCCTCTTCTCGGGGCTCAACAATCTGCGCGATATCACCCTGTCACGCGAGTATTCGGCCATCTGCGGCTATACGGAGGCGGACCTGGACTGTATCTTCGCCCCGGAGCTTGAGGGGTTGAACCGCGAGCGGATCCGACTCTGGTACAACGGCTACAACTGGACCGGCGAGGCCGTCTACAACCCCTTCGATGTGCTGTTGCTGTTTAAGGAGCGCCAGTTCCGCCCTTGGTGGTTCGAGACCGGCACCCCGACCTTTCTCGTGGACCTGCTCACCGAACGCGAGACCTGGCTCCCCCGGCTCGGCCACATGGAGACCGACGCCACACTGCTCTCCGCCTTCGAGGTCGACCGCATCGCGACCGAGGCGCTGCTCTTCCAGAGCGGCTATCTCACCATCGAGCGCGAGGAGGAGATCAGCGGCACCTATTTCTATCAACTGCGCTATCCCAATCGCGAGGTCTACCAGAGCCTCAACGGCGCCTTGCTCAGCGCATGGACGCCGCCCGACCAGACCGAGGTCCAACATCGCAAATCGCTTCATCGCCTGCTGCTGGCCAATGACTTTGCCGGACTGGAGCGGCTCTTCACCGCCTTCTTCGCGAGCATCCCCAACGATTGGTATCGCAACAACCCGATCGCCCGCTACGAGGGCTATTACGCGAGCGTTTTCTATGCCTATTTCGCCGCACTCGGATTGGATCTGACCCCTGAGGAAAGCAGCCACGCCGGCCGGCTGGATCTGGCCCTGCGCTTCAACGGGCAGGTCTATCTGTTCGAGTTCAAGGTGGTCGAATTGGAGCCGGAGGGCCGGGCTTTGCAACAGATCAAGGAGCGCGGCTACGCGGACAAATACCGCGCGGACGGCCAGCCCATCCACCTGATCGGCGTGGAATTCAGCCGCGAGCGCCGACAGGTGGTCGGCTTCGCTGTCGAGACCTTGGATTGAGCCGACCATGATCGATCAATCCAAACCCGATCACATCCAAGCCCACATCCAGGTCATCGACCGCGCCGCCGCCCTCCTGGACGCCATCGCCCGTTATTCCGAGCCGGTGAGTCTCAAGATTCTGGCTGCCGAGACGGGGCTTCATGCCTCGACCGCGCATCGCATCCTGGCATCGCTGATCCAGAACCGGTTCGTCGAGAAAGACGCGGTCGGGCGTTACCGTCTCGGGCTGCGGTTGCTGCAATTGGGTGTGAGACTGCACGCCAACGTCGATGTCCGCGCCATCGCCCGACCCGTGATGGAGTCGCTGCGGGATCGCCTGGGCGAGACGGTGAACCTGACCATCCGCGAGGGCGACGCCGTGGTCTACATCGAGAAGGCGACGCCGAACCGGATGATCCACGTGCAGCAACTGGTTGGCTCGCGTGCCCCGCTGCACGTCACTGCAGTCGGCAAGCTGATGCTGGGTGCCGCCGGCGAGGAGGCGATCCGGGCCTATGCCGCACGCACCAATCTGCCCGCCTACACCCGCAACAGCGTGAGCACCCTCCCCCGCCTACTCGCCGAATGCCGCGAGTCGCTGGAACAAGGATACGCCTTGGACAACGAGGAGGCCGAGCTCGATGTCGGCTGCATCGGCGTTCTGCTCTACGACAGCACGGGCAACGTGAGCGCAGGGCTGTCGGTCTCCGCACCGATCGAGCGCCGCCGTCTCGAGTGGACCGCGGATCTCATCGAGGCCGCCGAGCGTCTCTCCGCGCAGCTCGGTCATCAGCCGCCGCGACCGCAAACCCAACCGGCCTGATCGGTCCGCCGCTTCGGCTGCGACGGGGACGCTTGCGGGATCGCACCGGTCCGCCACCCGACACGTCGGCCGGTCGAGCCGCGGCGACGCGACCCGGGGCCCCTCACTTTTCGCAACTTAGCCGCAACACCTCCGCCCCGCACTCGCAACTGCGCGGCAACACATCCGCATCAGTAGGCATTTCGGAGATGCCAACAGAACCTGTGGATAAGTCTGTGTAGAATCTCTGATCAAGGCGCCCGAAGGCGTGCGGTTGCTCAGGCGAAAACAGATCGGTCAGATCTTGATCGCCTCAAATATGCGATTTTAAAACAATGGATTGACGTTTCGTGAACGATCTGCACCCAAAGACCTCGGAGATCATTGACTCGGTGAGAAGGCGCTCCGAACCCATGTGTACAACCGGTTTGTCAAGGCTTGCACGACGTCCCGGCGCCGTGGAGTCGACGGACGGACATCGCCACCGCAAGCGCATGATCCGACGTGAGTCGAGGCGGCACGCGATCGGATGAAAACATCTGAATATACTGAT
Organism: Thiocapsa rosea; assembly: GCF_003634315.1. Classification (NCBI taxonomy): domain Bacteria; kingdom Pseudomonadati; phylum Pseudomonadota; class Gammaproteobacteria; order Chromatiales; family Chromatiaceae; genus Thiocapsa; species Thiocapsa rosea. The sequence goes on along the minus strand of NZ_RBXL01000001.1, from coordinate 3,623,429 downwards.
AAATCGAGCAAGCCCGCTGGTCCGGACGAGGCTTGCACTTGCCCCGGAAAAGGCACAGCATAAGCGGCCGGACGCGACCGATCGGAAGAATCGGCGACGGCCCCCTTCTCAAGCAGTCAGCCACCCGGACACGACGTAAAAGAGCATGACGCCAAGCGATCTCAAGCCCGTTCGCGACCACATCGCCTCCCGCATCATCGGACAAGCATCCTTCATCGACAGCATGCTGATCTGCCTGCTGAGCGACGGGCATCTCTTGGTCGAGGGCATGCCGGGTCTGGCCAAAACCACCGCGGTGAAGGCCCTGGCCGATGCGCTGCAGGGCGACTTTCACCGCATCCAGTTCACCCCGGATCTCTTGCCCTCGGACCTCATCGGCACCGATATCTATCGGCACGAAAAGGGCGAGTTCGAGTTCCGACCCGGCCCGCTCTTCCACAACATCCTGCTCGCCGACGAGGTCAACCGCGCACCGGCCAAGGTCCAATCGGCCTTGCTGGAGTCGATGGCCGAGCACCAGATCACGGTCGGTCTCAAGACCTATCCGCTGCCCAAGCTCTTCATGGTGCTGGCGACCCAAAACCCGGTGGAGCAGGAAGGCACCTATCATCTGCCCGAGGCGCAGCTCGACCGCTTCCTGATGCAGGCCGTCGTGACCTACCCCAGCCGCGACGAAGAGCTGATGATCCTCGAACTCGACGCCCGACAACAGAAGGAGCCGGAGACCGCCCCGGTCGAGCGTCTGAGTCAAGCCGATCTCTTCGCCATGCGCCGCGACGTCGCAACCCTCTACCTGGATCCGAAGCTGCACAGCTATATCGTCGACCTGGTGCAGGCGACCCGCCAGCCTAAGCTCTACGACTCCGATTTGGGGCGCTGGTGCCGGTTCGGTGCCTCGCCGCGCGCCAGTATCGCGGTCGCCCGCTGCTCCCGCGCGCGGGCTTGGCTCGACGGCGACGACTTCGTCGCACCGCACCATATCCAGGCCGTCGTCCCCGAGATCCTGCGCCATCGTCTGCTGCTGACCTTCGAGGCCGAGGCCGAGGGGGTGACTACGGACGTCTTCGTGAACCGACTCCTGACCCTGGTGGCCATCCCCTGACATCGGCCGCCGTACGATGAGTCTCTATCCCCGACTCGACGACCTGCTGGAGCTGCGCCACCAGGCCCATACGCTCGGGCTGCCCTCCCACCATCTCGTCAACTCGACCTTCGCCGGGCTCTATGCGTCGGTCTTCCGCGGGGCCGGCGTCAACTTCGAGGAGGTGCGCGAGTACCGCGAGGGCGACGACATTCGGTATATGGATTGGAAGGTGACGGCCCGCACCAACGAGCCGCACATGAAGATCTTCCGCGAGGAGCGCGAACGCTCGGTCGTGCTCTGTGTCGACAAGGGTCCGCACATGGCCTTCGGCACGCGCGGGACCTTCAAGTCCGTGCAGGCGGCCCGCGCAGCGGCTCTCATCGGCTGGGCAGCGAGTCGGCTCAACGACCGGGTCGGCGGACTGGTCTTCGGCGATCCATCCACCGGACTTCAGCACTTTCGCCCCTCGCGCGGTCGCCGCGCGCTCTGGCAACTGCTGCGCGCCCTGACCGTGCCCGGCGCCGAGCTGGATCCATCGATCGACTGTCTCGGCGGTGCGCTTCGGCGGGCGACCTCGGGGCTACCCACCGGCTCCCTGGTCTTCGTCATTGCCGATCTCAACCGCGATGCCATGGGGTTGGAGGCGATCCTCGGTGATCTGGGGCAACGCAACTCGGTCGCACTGATCCCGGTCGACGACCCGGCGGATTGGGAGATCCCGACGATGGGCATCACCACCTTCACCGGCACCGACGGCACCCTGATCGAGGTCGACACCGACGACCCGCAGGCCAGGCGCAGCTATCGCGAGGCATGGGAGGAGCGACGCGCCCTGCTCCAGGCGGTTGTCCATCGCCTGGGGATCATCCTGCTCCCGGTGCGGACCGACGCCGAGATCCATCTCAGCCTGATCCGCGCCTTGGAGCAGCGGGCGCGCTCGCGGGCGGTGTGATGGACCCGATCCTCGCCCCCTCCCCGCCCATCGCGATGCTGCGTGATATCCACGGCATCCCGCCCATCCCCTGGTGGCCGCCGGCCCCCGGCTGGTGGTTGTTGGCGATCGCCCTAACGCTGTTTGCCCTCTTGGTGTGGCGCGCGCGTGCCCGGATCAGTCTGCGCATCCCCATCCCGGGCATCACGCTGGGCAGTTGGCGTTGGGAGGCCGCAGCCGCGCTCCGCGATCTCAGACGCCGCGCCGGCAAGGGGCAGGACCCCAAACAGACACTCGGAGAGCTCTCCGAGCTGCTGCGCCGCATCGCCATGGCGCGACTCGGGCGCCCGGCCTGCGCGGGTCTCGTCGGGACCGCCTGGCTCGATTGGCTCGCCGCGCACGACCCGAACGGCTTCCACTGGCACGAGCGCGGTCGCATCCTGATCGACGCGCCCTATGCACCGGCCGGCGCACTGCGCAGCCGCGTCGGCATGAAGGATCTCCTGGCCCTGATCGACGCGGCGCTCGCCTGGGTCGAGGTCCGGGATGCGCCGCAGGGTCGGCGCCACGGCCTGAGGCAACGCGCGATCCAGAGCCTGACCCGGCGCGTGCCGTGGCTCGGAGCGCGGGGGAACGCCCGTGGGTGAGATCCGCCATGTTTGAGTTTCATTGGCCCTGGGCCGCACTCCTCTTTCCGTTGCCGCTCCTCCTGCCTTGGCTTTGGCCCGAGCGCGGACAGGATCCAAACGCGGCGACGCTCGAAGGTCAGCGTGTCACCTTGCTGCACCCGCAGATCGCCGCACTCCAAGCCGCCTTTACGGCGCGACGCCCCGGTCTGCAGCTCACCGGCTGGCTCTATCGGGCCTTGCTCTATCTGCTCTGGATTGCGCTGGTCTTTGCGCTGATGCGCCCTCAGTGGCTGACGCCCTACACCGAGATCAGCACGCCGGGTTACGACGTCATGATCACGGTCGATGCCTCGCACTCGATGGAGGCGCTGGATTTCACGGTCGAGGGCCGTCCGGTCAACCGCATGAGTGTGGTGCGCGGGGTCATGGGCCGCTTTATCGAGGGTCGCAGCGGCGATCGCGTCGGTTTGGTGGTCTTCGGCAGCCAGGCGTTCGTGCTCTCGCCCCTAAGCCTGGACCGACTGGCCGTGCGTCAGCTCCTCGACGGGATCGTCCCGAGCATTGCCGGCCCGGCGACCGCGCTGGGCGACGCCATCGCGCTCGGTGTGGTCAAGCTGCGCGAGCGTCCCGAGGGGTCGCGGGTCATGATCGTGATCGCCGACGGGGACAACAATGCCGGACGTTTCGCACCGAGCGAGGCGGCAATGGTGGCCCGACAGAACGGCGTGCGCGTCTACGTGATCGGCGTCGGCAGCAAGCAGGCGAGCATCCCGATCCTCGAAGAGGGCGTGGTGCGGTATCGCGACGATCTGACGATGGACGAAGGCGCCCTCGAGGAGATCGCGGAGCTGACCGGCGGGGCCTATTTCCGCGCGACCGACACCCGCGCGCTCGAGGAGATCTCGGCGCGCATCGACCAGCTCGAGAAGACCGAAGCGGAGACCCGCACCGCCTACCTGCCTCAGCCGCTCTACCGCTGGCCGCTCGGACTCGCCCTGCTCGCGCTGCTCGGCCTCGGTCTCTTCCCCGAAGGTCGCAAGCGCTTCGTCGGGAGGACCGCAGGTGTTTGACGGCGGCTTTCACTTCGAGCAACCACTCTGGTTTCTCGGCCTCTTGGCCGTGCTCCCGGTCGCCTACTGGCTCAAGCGCAGCGCCGCGCGCGCGGCCGAAGGCCCGCTGCACCGCTATGCCGATCCGCATCTGCTGCCGCACCTGACCGGGACGCGCGATCTGCGCACCACCGAGCGCTGGGGCCGCTATTTGAGCTGGGCGCTCTTGTGGGCGCTCGTCCTCACAGCGATGGCCGGCCCGCGCTGGGACGCTACCGACGTCCGGCTCTTCCATCCAGGAAACAACCTGTTGATCCTGCTCGACATCTCGCGTTCCATGCAGGTTACCGACGTCACTCCGAACCGCCTCGGACGCGCCCGCCACGAGATCAGCGATCTGATTCGCAAGAACCGCGAGGCGCGTCTTGGCCTGATCGTCTTCGCCACCGTGCCGCACGTCATCTCGCCGATCACCGAAGACACCCAGACGATCCTGAACGCCCTGCCCGCTCTCTCGAGCGACCTTGCCGACCCGAGCCTGCAGGGCAGCCGTGTGGGCGCGGCGCTCATGCGCGCCGAGCTGCTCCTGGCGGGTCTCCCCGAGGACAGCGCACGCTCGATCCTCTTGATCTCGGACGGCGACTTCGAGGAGCCCGACCTCCCCGAGCAGTTCGCGGTGCTGGCATCTCGAGGGATTCGCATCCACACGCTGGGCATCGGAACGGCCGAGGGTGGTTTGGTGCCGGGACCGGCCGGCGGATTCATCCGAGACCTCAGCGGCGAGCCGATCCGCTCCTCGCTCGATTCAGCACTCTTGGCACGTCTGGCGGACGCCGGGGCCGGCATCCATCGGATTGCCGACTATCGTGATGCCGACTCGGACGCCATCCTGCGTGCCGTCTCGGTCTCGCGCCTGCCGCCGCAATCGAGCGACGAGCGCACCCGGGTGTGGAACGAGCGCTATTGGATCCCGGTCGTTCTCGTCATGTTGCTTCTGCTGAGCCGGTTCCGCGCGCCGATTCGGCGGCGGAGGACGTCCTCATGAGCACCACGCCGATCCTGCGCCACGGTGTTTTTTCGCGCTCCGCCGCAGTCCTCCTCATGCTCGCCTTCTGCCTGCCGTATCCAGCGTTCGCCGGATGGTTCAAGACCTCCGAGCAGGAGGCATTGGAAACCTATCAGGCCGGCGATTTCGACGCCGCCGCCAAGTCATTCTCCGATCCCTATCGGCAAGGCGTCGCGCTCTACCGAGCGGGGCGGCTCGACGAGGCCGAACACGCCTTCGGCGAGGCCGAGCACGGCAAGGAAAGCCAATCGGCCCGCTACAACCTCGGCAACACCCGCTTCAAGCGCGGCGACTATGCGGGCGCCGCGACGGCTTACGAATCGGTCCTGCGCGAGGATCCGAGCCACACGGATGCGGCCCATAATCTTGCCGTCACCCGAGCCGCTTTGGCGAGGCTCGAGCAGGAGCAGTTTCGGGACGCCTCGGAGCAAGAGGATGGTGAGGATCCGACACAGAGCACCGAAGAACGGGATCAGGCATCACAAGAAGAGCAACAGGAGCAGCAAACGTCGCAGCAGCAGTCCGAGGATGAGCAGACATCAGAAGACGACCAGCAGCAGGGGGAGCAGCAACAGCAAGCCGAACAACAAGAAGGCTCGGAGCAGCAACAAGAATCCGAAGGCGAGGACTCCGGCGACGAGCAAGGCGAGGACAGCGGCTCTCAGGATCAATCCTCCGACGGCTCGGGCCAGCAAAGCGCGTCGCAAACCGAGGGTGAAGGCGACGAGGCCGGTCAAGGGCAAGGCAGCGACACATCCGAACCCAACGATGGCGAGGCGCAGGGTGACTCCAGCGACGCACGCGGCGCGGATGAATCGGATCGGACCGGCACGGCAGCGGACAGCGTAACCGACTCGGATACCGGCGAGTCCGATCAAACCGAGAGCGACAGCGATCGAGGCGACGCCGGAGACCGGACTACGCCCAAGGGCACCTCCGGCGAGGACAACTCCGAGTCCAAGCCATCGACTGCCCCCTCCGCGACACTGCAAGAGGACGAGTCCGCCGACGGCGAGGAGGCTCCGACGCAAGCACCGCGGGACAAATCACCCCGAGATGAAACATCCGGAGACGAAGCGAAGGACGGGCGTGACCCGAGTCGCGGCGAGCCCGAATCACCCGACGACAACGGCAAGGAGCCGGATTCAGCAGAGCCGGATAGCGCAGACGCCCCGGGCTCGGACCCGAGCCAGCCCGACCGCGAAGACGGTGGCACCGACGACGCCACCGGCCGGACACCCCGTCCGGGGCCGCCCGCTCCGGCAGAGGTGAAACCACCCGAGACGCTCGGCACCGAGGCCCAACCCGAGGCTGCAGAGCGTTTCGATCAACTCGGCGACCGGCCCGGCGATCAATTAGGCGAAGATGCGACGGAGGAACGCGGCGCAATCGACGGCTCACCCGCCCTGGGTGCAGGCATGGCCGTGATGGAGCAGCGGCTCAAGCAGGTGGAGGGCGACCCGTCACTCTTGATCCGCAATCAGTATCGCCTCGAGGAGCTGCGTTGGATGCAGACGACGGGTGCGCCCATCCTGGAGAATCGGCCGTGGTGATACGCACCGATCGCCCGCGGTGTCCGACCAGGCTATCCGGTCTGATGATTCCGGGGCCGGGTCCGTCAATGGTCCTGATCCTGGGGTTCATGCTGGGGTTGTTCGGACAAGCGGCGAGCGCCTGGCCCTACGGTCATCCGGGACAACAGTCCTTCCAGCCGCAGGGACCCTACGGCCAACCCCCGCCGCAGGCCGGAGCCTGGCAGTTCCGCCCCCAGCCCCCGACCCATGCGCAAGGCACCCCGCCGGCCTATCCGCAGGCTGCTCCACCGGCCTATCCTCCGGGCCAGATGCCGGCACCCGGTTATGGTCAGTTCCCGGGCCAAATGCCAGGGCAGATGCCGGGGCAATATCCGGGGCACTATCCGGGGCACTATGGGGCCCAACCGCAAGCATCGCCGCCTCGGCTCGAAGCGACGCTCGGCGAGCCGGAGCCCTATGTGCAGCAACCCCTGCTGCTGCGTCTTCGGCTGATCACCTCGGAGAACCCCGGCGAAGCGACACTCGCTCTTCCGGCGACCGGTGACGCACTCATCCAGCGTCTGGACGGACCGACGCCGGAATCCCGCGCTGCCGAGGGAGGCCGACGCGAGATCGTCAACACCTTCATCTTGACCCTGATCCCTTTGCGGCCGGGCGCTATCGAGATTCCACCCATCAAGGTGACGGGAACCGTTCGACGCCCCGGCGGCGGCATGCAGCGCTTCGAGTCGGTGACCGACCGCCCGATTCGCCTTCAGGTTCGACCGGCCATGAGCGCGGTGACGCCCTGGTTGCCCTTGAGATCATTAAGTCTCAAGGCCGACATCGATCGCGAAACCACTTTGGTCCCCGGGCAGCCCGTCACGCTGGCGTTGGAGCTTGTCGCCACGGGAGGCACGGCGGCTCAGTTGCCGAGCCTGGAAGACCAGCTCGCCGGACCGGATCACCGCGTCTATCGCGAGCAAGTGCTCACGGAAAGCGGTCTCTCGGCGGACCGCCGTGATTTGGTCGCACGCCGGACCGAGTACTACACCCTGGTCCCTCAATCCGCCGGTCGACTGACCCTTCCCGAGATCGGTGTCGCCTGGTGGAACACCGACTCGGGCACCCGAAAGGTCACGAGTCTGCCGATGCGCACCTTGAGCATCGGCGGAGAGAGCGGCCCCTTCGGCATGCCCTCCTCCGTCATGACCGCGGAGGACTGGGGCCTCGTCTGGCTCCCGCTGACGGGGCTTCTGCTGCTGATCGCGGGGTATTGGGGCGGCGTCTTCTATGCCACCAAACCGCAGTCGACAGATCGAGCGCGAGTCCGGCCCGCGGCAGGGCTGATCGTCGGACTCCGAGGATTCGGTTCCATGATCGTCAACCGCTGGAGTCGCCTCACCCGTCGCCTGCGACCCGAACCGCTGGTCGCGCGCATGCACGCCGCCGTGGCCGCAGCACTCCCGCCGAGCAGCCGATTCCTGATGTGCGTGCGCCACGCCAATCGCGCATCGGACCCCGTCGACTGGTGCGACCGCTTCGAAGCGGATGCCCGCAGCCGGCTGCGCTTCCAAGGCGAGGCGACTCAGCCCAACCTCACCCGACTCATCCTGAGCTTACGTCCGCACGCGGACCCGGCAACCTTGACCCGGCTGATGCAGGAGCTGGACGCCGCGCTCTACGGCCGACAGGATCTCGACTTCTCGCGATGGAAGCGCGACTTCATACGGCAGGTCGGCCGCGGCGCGGGGCTTCGCCCGCGCAAGAGTCGCGTATCGCGAATCAAACGCGCTGCATTACCGGCCCTCAACCCCGGTCGTTGAGCCGCCGCGGCGGCGATAGCCAATCGCTGCACTGGCGGTGCAAATGCGGGTATCTACGCAGGGTGCAAGGCGCAGAATCAGCGAAAATCACACCCCAAAAAAAGAACATCTAAAACGCATCGAAGCCGACAATCGTTGATCGGCACGGGCCCGAGATCGGCTCCAGCCCCGCATACACGAGGGGATGCGTTTTAGATCAGCGGTTTAGATCACCAATCCAACTCGACGGGATCCCTGCGACTCGCGTTGACCTGAACCTCCTGCACGCGTCCATCGGCCAAGCGAATCACGCGGTCGGCCATGTCGGCGATCACTGCGTTGTGTGTGATGACGGCCGTGGTCGTGCCGAGATCCCGGTTGATCTGCTGGATGACCTGCAAGACGCGGATACCTGTCTTGGAGTCCAAGGCGCCGGTGGGCTCGTCGCAGAGCAGCACGGTCGGCCGCTTGGCGACAGCGCGGGCGATGGCCACGCGCTGTTGCTCGCCGCCGGAGAGTTGGGAGGGGAAGTGGTCCAGACGGTCTTCGAGCCCGACCAGGGCAAGGGCGTCTTCCGGGGTCATGGGATCGGGGCTGATCTCGGTGACGATGGCGACGTTCTCGCGGGCGGTTAGGCTGGAGATGAGGTTGTAGAACTGGAAGACGAAGCCGACGTGCTGCCGGCGGAAGGCGGTCAAGGCTTTGTCGTCGGCCCGTGTCAGGTCTTGGTCGAGATAGCGGACCTGGCCGCCGGACGCGCGGTCGAGTCCGCCGAGGATATTCAGCAAGGTGGATTTGCCCGAACCCGATGCCCCGAGCATGACCACCAGCTCGCCGGCATAAAGCGCGATGTCGACGCCGCGCAGGGCTTGGATCTCGACCTCGCCCATGACGTAGGTTTTGACCAGGCTCTCGACCGCAAAGACGATCCGCTCGGGCGCGCGCGGGTCGGAGGTTCGAGTCGCATCACCGGACGCGGATTGGGTCTGTGCCATATCGACTCGCGGTTGCGCTTAAACCGCGCCCGGTGCGGTATGTGTCATTTGCAGGAATGGCTTCGCCGTGCCAGCTCCGACGACCGTCGGCGCTGGCGCGGTTTAAGATATTAAAAAATATATCATTTTGAACCGCGTCGGCTTAGGGTTGTGGATGCACCAAACGTCGAACTCACTCGAAAATGACGCATATCGCTCTGCACGCGGTTCAAGGCGATTGCCGAACGAATTCCTGCGTAACCCTGACCGCCGATTTACGGGGGACGACGGGCTTGCCGCGCGCATGGAGATGGATGCGCGTGAAGGCCGCGCCAAGCAAGAAAATCAGCGCCGAGAAATAGACCCAGAACAGGACGACCACCAGTGAGGCCGCCGCACCGAAGGTTGTCACCTTCGCGGTGTGTGCGAGAAACAGGGTCATGCCGTAGCGCCCGATTGCGAACATCAGCGCGGTGACGATAGCGCCGATCATCACGTCCCGCCAGGAGAGGATCACGTCCGGCAGCACCTTGAACAGGGTTGCGATGAAGGCCGTCGCGATCAGCAGCGCGATCGCCGATTGACCGCCGATCCACAACAGCTCCAGGCCCGGCAACGACAGGTCCAGGTACGGCGCGATCGCGCTCAGCGCTGTGCTGATCACGCTGTAGAGCAACAACGCCAGGCCGATCAAAAGCACCACGAACAAGGCCAGGATTCGCGTCATGGCCATGCGCAACAAACCGCTGCTTTCGGGGTTGGGTCTGACACCCCAGATGGTGTTGAGCGAGAAGCGCAACTGGGTGAAGACCGTGGTTGCACCGACCACGACAGCACCGATCCCGAGTAAGGTCGGCATCAAGCCCGTCGTCTCCACCCGCGACATCAAGACCGCGTGCTCGATCGCTTGAGCCGCGCCGACCCCGATGGCGTCCTGCAGCCGGGCGGCAATCTCGCCTTGGGCCGCACTCTCCCCCAGCACCAGGCCCAAGACCGCGGCGACGATGACGACGGTGGGTGCGAGGGAGAACAGCGTAAAGAAGGCCAAGGCGCCGGCATGGCTAAAGGCGTTGTGCTCGAGCCAAAGCTTGCCGGCATCCAGGGCGAGCTGGAATCCCTCGATCGATCTCGGTGCGACAGGCTTCGGGTCTTGCGTCATTGCCATTGATATCCGAGTTTGAGGAGCAGCGTGGTATCGGTGGTGAGAGCCTGATCGGACGGCCTGCTGTCGTATACGATCTGATATTCCATGGCGCCGACGAACCCTCCGTCCAAGGTTACGCTCACCCCGGTCCAGGTGAACAAGAGATCTTGGCCGGTACCGTTGACGGCGGTGAAACTCAGTTGACGATGGTAGAGCGCGATGCGGTTGTTCCAGAGGCGCTGTTCGTAACCGAGGCTCAACCCCGGCCCCCAATGCTTCTCCAGATCACCGTCGCGATTGAAGAAGGACGAGGGATAATCGCTGCGCTGATAGCAGGCACGCAGAACCCCGGTCTCCTTTTAATACCTTAAACCGCGTCGCCGCTAAGGGCCGTGGATGCACCGAGCGTCGAACTCACGCGAAAGTGAGCATCTCGCTCTGGACGCGGTTTAGGTCGTCATTGCGTCGATCTCGGCGAGCAGACGCGCGTAGTCCGGCGACTCGGGCGCGGCGTAGTGGAAGTTCTTGAAGAGCCCGGTCAGCTTGTTGAAGTGGTGTCGCACCGCGGTCTTGTCCTCGAAGCTGCGCTCTTGCTCGACGATGCCCCAGACGCGATCGAAGGTAAGCTTTTGGCGATCCATGGGGACCGAGCCGTCGACATCGTCGAAGGCGTCCTGCTGAAGGAAGACCATGTCGAGGAAGAGCGCCTTTTGATAGACGACATAGTCGTCGGTCGTGATGCCTTCTTCGCCCGTCACCTGCATCATCTGCTGAACACTGTCGCCGCGTACCAGCAGATCCTTCAGGGCCTTGACACGCTCGGTCCAGGTCGGGTCCAGGTTGCGGGCGTACCAATCGGACAACTGCTCGAGGTAGCGCGACCAGGAGATCAACGGATCGATCGCCGGGTAAAAGCGGCGGTACGCACGGTCGTAGGAGAGCCCGAGGAAGCTCTTGACCGTGCTGAGTGTCCCCTGCGTGACGGGTTCCTCGAAGTTGCCGCCGGCCGGGGAGACGGTGCCGATCATGGTCAGGCTGCCCAGGCCGCCGTCGGCGCTGCGGATCAGGCCGGCGCGCTCGTAGACGCTGCGGATCGCCGATTCCAGATAGGCCGGAAAGGCCTCCTCGCCCGGGATCTCTTCCAGACGCCCCGAGGTCTCGCGCATCGCCTGCGCCCAGCGCGAGGTCGAGTCCGCCAGGAGCAGGACGTGATAGCCCATTTGGCGGTAATACTCGCCGATGGTGATGCCGGTGTAGATCGACGCCTCGCGCGCCGCCACCGGCATGGACGAGGTGTTGCAGATGATGATGGTGCGGTCCATCAGCGAGCCGCCGGTCGCCGGGTCCTTGATACGCGGGAATTCCTGGATGGTCTCCACGACCTCGCCCGCGCGCTCGCCGCAGGCGACCACCAGAACGATATCCACCGCCGCATGCTTGGCCAGCGAATGCTGCAGGACGGTCTTGCCGGCACCGAAGGGGCCGGGGATACAGGCGGTCCCGCCGCGCGCGACCGGGAAGAAGGTGTCGATGGTGCGCATCGTCGTGATCATCGGCTCGTTCGGGTAAAGCCTCTCGGTCGTGCGGGCGCGGAGCATGTGCTCGGTCAGCGGGCGGCGGACCGGCCAGCGCTGGGTCAGGTCGACCGAGTGCTCCTCGCCCCCGGTATCGCGGATGCGCGCGACCGGGGTGTCGAGCGTCACGCTCCCTTCCTGGATCCAGGTGACCTCGACCTCGCCCTCCTGATCGAACGGCACCATGATCTTGTGCGTGAAGCGGCCCTCGGCAACCGTACCGAGCAGACCGCCGGACCCCAGGCGCGCGCCTTGCGACACGGCGGGGACAAAGGACCATTTCCGCTCTCGGTCCAGCGGATCGAGATCCACCCCGCGCGGCAAAAAGATGCCGTGCTCGATGGCGATCTTGTCGAGCGGACTTTGCAGACCGTCGTAGACCTGGCCGAGCAAGCCCGGGCCGAGAACGACCGACAACATCTCGCCGGTCTGCTCCACCGGGTCGCCGATGGTGATGCCGCGCGTGTCTTCGAACACCTGGACGTCTGCGGTATAGCCACGCACCCTCAGGACCTCGGCCTTGAGCCGTTCCTGGCGTCCATCGGGGGGTACCCGGCCCGGCAGGATGAGGACCACCTCGTTCTTCATCAGGGAGCGACGGGTCCCGTTTTCCCACCCGGCCTCGATGGTCACCAGGCTCTCCTGAACCGCCACGACGCGAGCGAGTGCATCGGCCTGCGCGGGAGGCGCGGGTGGAGCCGGCGGTGCGGGCGAGTCGTCGTCGCGCATCTTGGCGAGGTCCTGTGTCGGGGAGGCGCCTTCGGAGGCACGCGGCCGTTCCTCGTGCCTGGGCTTGCCTCGGGTCGTGTGTCTTGCCATGAATAGATCCAGTAGGGCGCCGACGTCGGGCCAGCGGTCGACAGGTTTAAACCGCGTCTAGAGTGACATGCGTCATTCTCATTTTGCGTTCGGCTTTGGAGATGTCCTCGACCTCGGTGGGACGCGGTTTAAAATGATTTATTTTTTAACCTCTTAAACCGCGCCAGCTCCAGCGGTCGTCACGTCTGCCGCGGCCGATCCCATCCAAAAACATCGCATACCGCACCGGGCGCGGTTTAAGTGCGTTCCGGTCGGGGAGCGGCGGCGGACGGCCGCAAGCTCTTCTCGACCCCCGCCATCGCCTGCTCGACCAGCTCGTCGAAGCGTCGCGCTGCCTCCGCGCCGTCGTACGTCGTCCAGCGCGCGATCATGTCCCAGCGCAGGACGTAGATGACGACGGCCTCGAAATCGAGATAGTGCCCGTCGCTGCAGCTCTCCAAGTGGTTCCAGACCGCACCGAGCAGCAGACGCTCGAGATCGACGGTGGCGCCGCGACGCAGCAGACGCTCGGCCTCGGGCAACCAGGGAATGGCGCGCTCGAGACCGAAGGCGGGCTCGTTCCAGTGCTGCATGATCCGGCCCACCCAGCGGCCGAAGCCCCAGCGGCGGTCGCGCGGCGCGGACTCGCCGCGGTGCCGCCGCCGCAGGGCGGCGACCAGGGTGCGCATCTCGAGACGCCAGGTCACCAGATCCCGGATAAAGGGATTCGTGATCCCGTCGATGACCTGTTTGGCGCGGACCACGGCTTGGGCGTCGGTCCGGTCGGGTTCTTGTTGAGCCCATTCGAGCAGCCGCCTGGCGTGACGCAGACAGTCCGCCTCGACCGGATCCAGCAAGGCCAGACGCTGGTTCAGTCGGATGCGCGACAAGGGGGTCTGCTTGGCACCGAAGAGCGGGCCGTGATAAGGCAGCGAGCTTAAGAGCATCGCGTAACGGTCGGAGTGCGCCACGGTCGCCTCGGCCCTTTACTTCACCATGCCTTCGAGGATCGCCCGAAAGCGCGGCTGAAGATGCGCGAGCAGGGTGGCGGCGACCGTCTCGTCGGTCAGGTCGATGTGCACGTCCTTGCCCTTGAGTGCGAGCCGGATGCCCTTGCCTTCGGTGCCGGCGGCGACCCCGAAGGTCACGCCCTCGGCCAGGATGTTTCCCGCCAAGGAGAGCACGAAGTGCGACAAGGATCCTTCGCGCAGCTCCAGCGGGTTGCGGCGAAGCTCGTCCGGACTCACCAGCGCCTTGGGCAACTGGATCTCGACGTCCTGTCCGGCGTCGACCCCGGCCTCCGCGCGCGCCTTGGCGGCCACTTCCAGGATCAAGCGCTCGAGGAATGCCTCCTGCTCGATCTTGGCGGCAATCAGCCGTTTGACCTCGTCGCTGAAACGATCGGCAAGGTCGGCCTTGAGCCGCAGCACGGTGTCGCGCATGGCGATCCGCAGCGCCTCTTCGCCGCCCTTGCGCAGCGCATCGACTTCCTGTTGGGCCGCCTCGCGGACGGCCTTGGCCCGATTCTCGGCATCGCGAACGATGCGGGCGGCCTCGCGCCGTGCCTCCGCCTCGATCCGCTGCGCCTCGGCGTGACCGACCTGCACACCCTCGTCGCGCAGTCGCTCGATCAGCGCCTCGACCCCGGACGATGCCAGGTTCTTGAGTGCGCCCTTGTCTTCTGTGGTCATGGTGTCGCGCCCCTCGCTGCTCGTGCGGCTCATCCGGGGATCCCGCCGGCCAACACCAGCGCGAACACGAAGGCGAACACCGCAAAGCCCTCGACGATGGCGGCCGGAGCCAACGACAGACCGAAGATCTCGGGCTTGGTCTTGCTGGCATGGATCGCCGAGGCGCACGCCTGACCCTGACGCATCGCCGAGAAGAGCAGCGCGAGACCCGAGAGCAGACCGATGCCGAAGAGCGCCGGTGCGGTCACGGGCGTGACGTCGCGCTGCAGGCTGAACATGATGACGATGCCGTAGATGACCTGCGAGGAGGGCATCACCGAGACGCCGATGTAACGTCCGTAGCCGGAATCCGTGTCCACCATCGCCCCGATCGCCGCCTGCCCGGCCACGGAGCAGCCGATGACGCTGCCGATCGCACCCAGGGCCATGGGGGAGAAGAGCCCGGCCCAGCCCAGCGCAACCACAAGTTCATTCATTCGCGCAACTCCGTTCGTTTAAAGGGTTTGAAGGGGTAGCCTTCGCCGGCCAGCGCCCAGTTGTAGAATTCGATGAAGTTCAGGCGCAGCCCGTGGACCACGCCGCTCATGAGCGCGAGCAGCAGATTGAGCGTGTGACCGGCCAAGAGGATGAGGATGGCGAGCAGCAGCCCCAGACCGGGTAGCTCGGTCGCGACATCGCGGGCCAAGCCGTTGAAGGTCATCGCCATCGAGGCGGAAGCCAGGCCGAGCGCGAAGAGCCGCAGATAAGACAGCACGTCCCCGAACACCTGCGTCACCCGCACCAGGTTGCTCAAGCCATCGAAGCCGCGCAGGGCGAGCGCCTTGACACCGTCCACGCGGCGATCGCTGCCCAGGAGCAGGACGACGCCGAGCCCGATGCCCATCAGGATCTGCGCCGAGAGGATCATCCAGTCGGGCGCGCCGGCATCCCCCGCGATCCAGAGCGTAAAGCCGCCGAGCATCACCGCGATCCAGCCGATCGCCACACGCCCCGCGGCGCGGCCGCGTTGGGCGCCCGCCATCTCGAGATTGGCGAGGATCAGGTGGACCACGCCGATTCCGACTGACAGCCGCATCATGACCTCGAAATCGTTGATATCCAGCAGATGCAGCTGTCCCGGGAGACTGTCCGGCCGGGGCGCGAAACCGAAATAGCTGCCGACCAGGACACCCCAAACTAAGGATGTCCCGACCAGCGCCGTAGCCAGGATGCGCAGGCGCCCGCCGAGCGCGCTGGTGCCGATCTTGCGCCAATAGGCCAGCAGCAGGACGCCCAGGAGGGCGGCATAACCGGCATCGGAAAGGATCATCGCGAAGAAGGCCGCGAAGGAGAAAAACAGCACGCGCGAGGGATCCCAGGCGTCGTAGGCCGGCATCTGGTAGAAGGCCACCAGGTCCTGGCCGGCGGCGATGGGGCCGGGATTGTCGAGCAGGGTCGGCGGTGCGTCGTGCGGTAAGGGCTCTTCCATCAGGAGCGCCAGGCCCTGTTGCTCGGCGAACGCCTGGACCGGCGCGACCGCGTCCTCGGGCGCCCAGCCCTGCACCAGAAAGAGCGACTCCTCGTCGCGCGTCTGTGCCTGTGCGTGACGAAGTTGGGCCTCGTCCTCGGCTTGGGCGAGATGTGTCGAGAGGAGATAGATCCAGCGCGTCAGGGCAACGTGCTCGGCCTGGATCTCTTCGAGCTCCAGCTCGGCGGTTTCGAGACGGCGGCGGACCTCGGTCAGACTCAGGGCCCCGGCCAGGGTGCGCGGCACCGGCAGGGCGTCGCGGGGCGGCTCGTCCGGGTGGATCACCACGACCCAGGATTGACGGTTGTCGCGATGCACCACCTGCCAAGGCAGCTCGAGCGTTGCGAGCTGCGCCATCTGGCGCTGCGGCACGATGTAGAACCAAAACTTGCGACCGGCCAGATCCTGCCTGGGCGGCAGGGCGAAATCGCCCCAGGGCTCGAGCTCCGCAATGCGCTCGACCAGGGCGTCGCGGCGGTCGCTCGTGTCGCGCAGGCGTTGCTGATTCTCCAGCACGGCGGCGATGGTGCCGGGCAGATCGAAGCCCGCCGGATCGCGCACCTGACGACGCTTCTCGCGCATATCCTGCAGATACCGCAGCGCCTGCAGCGCCTCGACCGCGTGGCTGGCCGGCTCCTTCTCGGGCTCCCTCGGTGCGGGTCGCAACGGGATCAGATGCAGACAGCCAAGCGTCTGGAGCCGCTCGAGCACGCGGTCCTTGTCCGTTGCAAGACCGGCCAGGGTCAGGCGCGTCAGGCGTTGGATGCTCATGCCGAGGCCTCTCTGAGTCGTTTGCCCTTCGCGATCTTCGAGCGCACGATCGCCGCGCGCTCGCTGTCCGAGAGGTGGACGCGAATCCGCTTGATGTTCTCGCGTGTGCGCGGGATCAACACCTTGTCGAACAGATTCACCCGCTGCGTCACCTTGCGCACCGCTTCATCGAGCAAGACGAGACGCCGATCGTGCAGCGCGAGTTGCGCTTGGAGCGTCAGCATCTCGGAGAGTGCGTCGACCAAGATGTCCACCCAGTGGGGTTTGCTCAAGAGGCCGTAGTCGCGCTTGACGAGGTCGAGCCCTTCGAGCACGGGCAGTCGCGTGCCGAGGAGATTTTCCTCGCCGAGGCGGGCGCCGCGCACCTGCACCAGGCCGGACAGGTCGATCTCGCGATTGGCGAGCATGGGTAGATTCTCCGTCACCTGCTGGCGCAGCGCCGCGATCTTGCGACGGGTCTCCCCCTGCGCCAGGACCTCTTTGGCGCGCTCGGTCATGATCTGTTTGCGCTTCAGATCGAGCGAGGGCAGATAGCGCTCGTAGGTCTGCAGCGCGCGGTTCTGCTTGGCCAACGAGGACTTGCTGAGACTGACGCGTGACATGCGAATGGCTGCTCCGCGTCAAGCCGCCGCTAGAACCGGCGCGTCCTCATCGAGCGTCGGGAGGTACTTGTCGATCAGATTCTCTTTCATCAGCAGCTCGTCGCGATTGAAACACTCGGCGAGGGTTTGCCAGCAGAGGTCCAAACCCTTCTCCAACGGGATGCTGACATCGATGTCCATGAAGCGCTCCCGGAAAAGGTTCCCGAACCTAATCAAGCGGATGTCGAATTCGGACAGATCGAAGGCCATTGCCTGCTTTTGCTCGGCATCGCGGGCGCCCGAGTAGAAGCGGATCATGGTGTTCATGATCTGGCTGTGGTCCTCGCGGGTGACCTTGCCGACCACATGCTGCTTCAGGCGCGAGAGCGAGCCGAAGGGGTCGAGCATGCCGTCGTGGAGATAGAACTGGCCTTCGGTGATGTAGCCGGTGTTGTCCGGCACCGGGTGCGTGACGTCGCCTCCCGGCATCGTGGTCACGGTGAGGATGGTGAGCGAGCCGCCAACCTTGAAGTCGGCGGCCTTCTCGTAACGTCGTGCAAGTTGCGAGTAAAGATCGCCCATGTAGCCGCGATTCGACGGCACGGCCTCCATGGCGATACCCACCTCCTTCATGGCGTCGGCATAGGCGGTCATGTCGCTCATCAGGACGAGGACCCGCTTGCCTTCCTCGACCGCGAACCGCTCCGCGACCGCAAGGGCCATATCGGGAACCAAGAGGCGCTCGACCACCGGGTCGGAGGCGAGGTTGACGAACATGACGGTCCGGGCGAACACGCCCGCATCCTCGAAGCGACGCAGAAAGAAGTGATAGTCGTCGAAGATGAGACCAAGCCCGCCGAAGACGACGATGTCCGCATCCGCCTGGATCCCGATGCGCGCCAACAGCGCGTTGTAGGGCTCGCCGGCGACCGAGAAGATCGGGATCTTCTGACTCTCCACCAGAGAGTTGAAGATGTCGATCATGGGGACGTCGGTGCGCACCATCTTGGAGGCGAGCGAGCGTCGCGCCGGGTTTGCCGAGGGGCCGTCGATCTCGATCTTGGGGTCTTGAGCGAGGCCCGGCCCGTTATCGAACGGGGTGCCGTCGCCGCGAAAAACGCGACCCAGGACGTTGGGCGAGTAGGTCACCCGCATCGGATGGCCGAGGAAGCGGACCGACGCCTGGGTGGAAAGCCCCTTGGTCCCGGAGAAGACCTGCAGCGACACCAGCTCGCCTTCGAGCCTGATGACGCGCGCCATCGATTTGAAACCGCTCGGGTCCTCGACCATCCCCAGGTCGCCGAACGCGACCCGTTGGCCCTGCTCGGACACCGGGGGCGGAACCAGGACCTTGAGGAGGTCGCCGACGATCTCGACGACCTTCGAGTAGCGCACGAGCGTATGGGACATCGGACGTCTTTCCCCGCGTGTTTAAACCGCGACCAGCGCAGTATGTGACGTTATTGGAGGGGATCGGCCTCGACAGACTCGACGATTGCCGGAGCCGGCGCGGTTTAAAACTTTGAAAACTAAAATGTAAACCGCGTCTGCACGAGGGTCGGAAAAATCACTAAGCCCGACACAACATGAAAATGACGCATGTCGCTCCGGACGCGGTTTAGGTGCCTATTTCAGGTCATGGAAGTTGCGCGACTGTGAATCCTCTGATCCGGAGTCTATGCGGCGCTCATGCAAGGATCAAATTAAACTCGATATGCGCATCGTGACTTCGGCCTGGTCTTCGTGTGGTGTCCGGGGTCGTGCAAGGGGCCGCGTCGTGGATGCCGAGGCGTCTCGCCGCAGCGTGCCGTCCGATCGCGAGTGCCCCGAAGGAAGGCCTCGAGCGGCTAGGCGCAGCAGCCCGTCAAGACTCCCGCAACGCCGTCGTCACCGGAAGGCTTGCTGCGCGGAGCGCCGGGAAGATGCCTCCGATGAAGCCGATCCCGAGCGCCCACTGCAACCCGCGGATCAGAAGCTCCGGAGTGACCTGGAACTGGAAGACGACCTGACTGAAGTTGGATCCCAAGGTCGAGACCGTGAAGCCGTGAAACAAGGCCCAGGCGATGCCGGCCCCGAGGATCCCGCCCGCACAGGCCAAGGCCATGGTCTCGAGCATGACTGCGACGACGACCGGCAGTCCGGTGAATCCCAGCGCGCGCAAGGTGGCGATCTCGCGCGCGCGACTCGCCACGGCCGCATACATGGTGTTGAGCGCACCGAAGACCGCCCCGAGCGCCATCATGACGGCGACCCCGATACCGACCGCCCGAATCACCCGCGTAAGCCGCTCCGACTGCTTGCCGTAGTAGGCGCGCGTGGTCTCCACATCGACCCTCAAGCGCGGGTCGGCGCTCAGGGCCGCGCGCAGGCGCTCGATCGCCGCCGCCTCGGTCAAGCGCACGGCGACGGACTGAAAGCCGTTGCGGCGATAGGCCGCCGCAATGGATTCGGCGTCGCCCCAGACCTCGGACTCATGCGTATCGCCAGAGGCGAAGACACCGACGATGCGCCAGTCCTGGTTGTTGAGGACGATGCTGTCGCCGATCTCGACCCCGCTGAACTGCTGCAGCGCGCCCTGACCGACGATCAGCTCGCGCAGTCCGGGCCGGAAGCGTCGGCCCTCGACGATCCGAACCTGCGGGCGTACCGCCCAGGCTGCCGGCCCGACGCCGCGGACCTCGAGATTCGCGTCCGTTCCCGTGGTTCGCTTCGGGACGCTGGCCACGACCACCACCTCGGCCGATGCGACGGGGCGATCGTTCGCGTCGCGCTTGATGCCCGGGGCCTGGATGATCAGCGTCGTGGAGGGACGATCCAGCGCCGAAGAGAGCTCGGCATTGGCCGCGGCGCGCAGCACCAGGGCGGTGTCGTCGCTGCCCGCACCCGTGAGCGTCGCCTCGAAACCCGCCGCCATCGCCTGCAGGGCGACCAGAACCCCGACCACCCCGGCGATCCCGACCACCACGACCGAGGTCGCCCCGAGGCGCTCGGGTACCGTGCTCAAGCCGACCCGGGCGACGGCGAGCGCCTGCCGCCCGGTTCGCGTCAGCACCAGCCAGCCGATGAAAACCAGCGCGAGCGCGATCACAAGCGTCGGTGCCAGGATCCAGATCCCGAAAAAGGCTGCAACGGCGAGCCCGGCGGCGAGCGTCGGCAGCGTCGAGCGCATGCGAGTCAGGGCGATGCTCCACGCGGTCGGTCGCTCGCTCATCGTCCCGCCAACGCATCGACGATCCCCAGGCGCATCGCCTTGAGCGCCGGCGGCAGTCCGACCAGGATACCGATGGCCGCCATCAGGCCGACCCCCAGCAACCAGCTCTCCGGACGCATCGCAACATCGAGCTGTCCGGAGCTGGCCTCGCCGATCACCGGAAGGGCCAGAGCGGCGAGCACGAGCCCGATCAGCCCCCCGAGCAGAAGCAGCACGAGCGCCTCGGCCATGACGAGTAGAAGAACCGCACGGTTGGTGAAGCCGAGCGTCTTGAGCACCGCCAGCTCGGGAATCCGCTCGCGGATGGATTGCGCCATGGTGTTGCCGGTGAGCAGCACCAGGGTGAAGAAGACCGCTGCCATGATCGCCGTGACGATCAGCCCGATGTCGCCGATTTGTTTTGCGAAGGAGAGCTGGAACTCGCGCTCGCTCTGGGTACGGGTTTCGAAGGCGGAATTGGCGAACTGACGGTCGATCGCCTGCGCGATCTGATCGGCCTGCGACGCGTCCTCGACCCGCACGATGTACCAACCGACCGTACCTTGCCCGATCTCGCGCCCTTCATCGAAGTAGGTGTGGTGAAACAGCATCTGCTTCTCTGAGCCGCGAAGCTCCGGCTGGGCGGCTTCGAAGATGCCGACGAGGTCGAAGGTCCAGACCTCCCCGCCGTCGCGATGGGGGTAGATGGTCGGGCGCAAAGGGATCTTGTCGCCGACCTTCCAGTCGTGCAGATCCGCGAGCGCCTGTCCGGCGATCGCCCCGGTACGCATCTTGATGAAGGCTTGGCGCTGCGCTTGAGGCAGGACCAGCTCCGGATACATGTCGAGATAGGTCTCGGGTTCGACCGGGAAGTTCGGAAAGAAATTCTTCGGGTCCTGATAGATCCCCCCGAACCAGCTCGCGTAGGTCACCGCCTTCACGCCGGGCGTCGACTCGATCCGGGCGAGGTCCGCATAGGGCAACGGCTGGATCAGCGAGAGGCGCGAGGAGGTAATGAGCCGATCGATCCCGATCACGCTCTGAGGCGCATTGAACGCCACCCGCACGGCATCCAGCATCCCGAAGAGCGCAAAGGCCGCCGCCACCGAAAGCAGTGTGAGCAGCGTGCGCGTCTTCTTGCGCATGAGTGCGGCGAAGAGAAGAGGGAGATATTTCATCGCGAGGAGACCCTCCGGCCACCAGCCATCAGCGACCTACCAACATAAGTCGGGAGCAACCCGTAGGATGGGTAGAGCGCAGCGAAACCCATCCTTCACGCTCCGATGCCCCATTTCCCGCTCCGCTAGAGCGCAGCGAAACCCATCCTTCACGCTCCGATTTCAGCTTGCTCGACCAAGATCCCCTTATCCAAATGCAGGACCCGCTGCGCAAACTCGGCCGCCTTCGGGTCGTGGGTCACCATGATCATCGTCTTGCCGTACTCGCGGTTAAGCCGTTGCAGGAGGCTCAGCACCTCCTCGGCGGAGTGGCGGTCGAGATCGCCTGTGGGCTCGTCGCAGACCAAAAGCGTCGGATCCGAGACGATCGCCCTGGCGATGGCGACGCGCTGCTGTTGGCCCCCGGAGAGCTCGTTGGGCTTGTGCGAGGCCCGGTCGGCGAGTCCGACCAGATCGAGCGCGATCGCCGCGTTGCGTCTGCGCCGTGCCGTGGACAGCCGGGTCAGCAGGAGCGGCAGCTCGACGTTCTTTTGCGCCGAGAGCGCCGGCAAGAGATTGTAGAACTGGAAAACAAAGCCGACATGTGCCGCCCGCCAGCGCGCCAGCTCGGTGGAGGACATGCGGTCGATCCGATGTCCGGCGACACTCAAGGACCCTTCGCTCGGCAGATCCAGCCCGGCGATCATGTTGAGCAGCGTGCTCTTGCCGGATCCCGAAGGCCCCATCAAGGCGAGAAAATCCCCTTCCGGGATATCCAGGTCGACATGATGCAGGACCTCGATGCGCTGCCGACCGCGCTCGTAGACCTTGCTCACGCCGCGGATCGCGACCAGGGGTTCGGGGCTGCGGGATGCGAGGGGCAAGGTCATTTCGGACATGGGTTCGGGCCGAGGACGCAAGCGGATCTGTCCGACATCACGGTGTTCAGCTCCCGCCTTTCGCAGAGATCCGCATGCCGTCGGCCAACTCGAGCGGAGGATCACGCACCACCTGCTCGCCCGCGATCAGACCCTGCTCGATCAGGCGTCGATCACCGACCTCGCTGCCCGGGGTCACCGGTCGCTCGCGGACGTGATCGCCGTCCAATACGAAGACGATGCTGTCCTCGTCGTGGCCCCGGATCGCGCTTGCGGGGATCAGCACCCCATCGGTCGTGGCGTCAAGAGCCTCGGCGTGATCCTGAAGAAAGGACACCCGCACCCCCATCTCCGGGATCAAGCGCGGGTCCTTCGCGACGATCCGGATCCGCACCCGGACCGTCGCCTTGCTGCGGTCCGCCGTGGGGATAATTGCGATGACCGATGCGGGGATCGTCCAATCCGGATAGGCGTCGAGGACCGCCTGAACGGGTTGATCGGGTCTGACGCGATTGATGAATGCCTCGTTGACGTCGACCTCGATCTCGAGCGAGTCCATATCCACGATGGTCCCGATGCCGGTGCGGGTGAAGCCGCCGCCGGCCGACATCGGCGAGACGATCTCGCCGGGCTGGGCGGCCTTCGCGACAATCACGCCGGCGAAGGGTGCGCGCACAACCGTGTTGTCGTAGGCGACCTGCGCGACCCCGACCTCGGCCTCGGAAACCCGGACCTGACTGCGCTGCGCCTCGAGCTGGGCCGAGAGGGTCTCGACCTGCGTCGCGGCGGTTTCGAGCGCCTCCTCCGAGGCCAACTGACGCGAGCGCAGCTCGGTCTGTCGCTGGAGCCCTCGACGGGCTTGCTCGAGTTGGACCTGGATCTCGCCGAGCCGGGCCTGCGCGGCAGCCAGACGCGCCCGGGCGAGATCGAGCTGTGCCTTTGCGTCCGTGTCGTCGAGGCGCGCAAGCAGTTGATCGGCTTCGACCTCGACGCCTTCCTCGATCAACACCTCGGCGAGCTTTCCCGAGATCTTGCTCGACACCGTCGCTTGGCGGCGGGCGATGACATAACCGGTCGCATCCAGGACGGCCGTCGGCCCCGCGTTCGGTGCCTGCGCGATCGCGATATCCACCGGGATCGGACTCTCCGAGACCGCATAATAGACGCCGCCGCCGAGCGCACCGGCCACGAGGATGGCAAGAAGGAGCCAAAGCCCACGGTTGCCGCCGCCGTCGCGGTCGGCGCGATCGATGTGAAGCTCTTCGAGAGGATCTTGCTCCGACATGAGTCCGTCCGAAAGGGGGGGTGGTGCCCGGGGCGGGACTCGAACCCGCATGACCGAAGTCGAGGGATTTTAAGTCCCTTGCGTCTACCAATTTCGCCACCCGGGCGCGGCGTGAGGGTTTCGGATGTCGGATGAGTCCGTCTACCGGTGTGTCGTTCGATCCTTGTTGCAACAAGGGGCGACATCATCCGAGTCGACGATCGACGAAGAGTTCCTGCGGGGGTAAAGATGGAGGCTGAGCCCGGAATCGAACCGGGGTGCACGGCTTTGCAGGCCGCTGCATGACCACTCTGCCACTCAGCCCGAGCCGGGAAGTATAGTCGGGCCGCACGTGGTTGTCACGGTCTTGCGGCGGTCGAGAAAATGCGTCCGCAGTCGGGCGATGACGACGACAAGGAATTTTGCGTTGCGTCGAATCGCGAAAACATGTTAGCTTTCCGCTTCTTTCTACCCCGAAGCACGACCTCCGAATTCTAGGGATTCCGCCATGTCCAAGGTATGCCAGGTCACCGGTAAGCGCCCGATTACCGGCAATAACGTCTCTCACGCGAACAACAAGACGAAACGCCGTTTTCTGCCGAATCTCCACGACCATCGGTTTTGGGTCGAGAGCGAGAAGCGCTGGGTCAAGCTGCGGGTCTCCACGAAGGGCATGCGCATCATCGACAAGCGCGGGATCGATACCGTGCTCGGCGAGATCCGCGCACGCGGTGACAAGGTCTAACCGGAGGGCACACCATGGCCAAGGCAGCACGCGATAAAATCCGGCTCAATTCCAGTGCCGGTACCGGTCACTTTTATACGACCACCAAGAACAAGCGCAATCAGCCCGGTAAGATGGAGATCAAGAAGTTTGATCCCGTCATCCGGCAGCACGTGATGTATAAGGAAGGCAAGATCAAGTAGCGCCTTCCATCGCCGCGGAGCCTCCGACTCTTGCCGAGTCGCAGCGCTCGTGTCGGCACTTGAGAACAAGCCCGCGCAAGCGGGTTTTTTTTGGCGCCGGTTTCCGCGCGGAATGCGCGACGTCGCGTGATGACAAGCCGATGTTGCCTCGCTGATCGATCACGGATGGATCTCGGAGCCGCCCCTGGACCTGCATTGTCGTACAATCACCGACCCACAGGCTTGCGGGATAAGCCCTCGGCGAGGGCAGTATCCGTCTCGCGTATCCTGGCCTCGGCAGACGACACGACACCCGCTGATCCTGATCCCTGCATACTCACCACTCACTACTCACTACTCACTACTCACCACTCACCACTCCCCCATGACCCCTGAATTCTGGCTCGACCGTTGGCAGCATGGCGACATCGGGTGGCATCTGCCTGAGATCAACGTGCATCTGCAGGAGTTCTGGCCCGGCCTCGGCCTTACGCCCGAGACCCTGGTCTTTGTCCCGCTCTGCGGCAAGACACTCGACCTCCTCTGGCTCGCCAGCCGAGGCCACGGTGTCGTCGGCGTGGAGATCAGCGAGCTGGGGGTTACGGAGTTTTTCGCCGAGAACGGCCTGGAACCGCGTGTGACGGAGACACCGCCGTTTCGCACCTATGCGGTCGACGAGCTGCGGGTCCTCGTCGGCGACTACTTCGACCTTACGCCCGCACATCTGGAGGGCGTCGGCGCCGTCTTCGACCGCGCCTCGCTGATCGCCCTCCCCCCGCAGATGCGCCCGGCCTACGCCGAGCACTTCAAAACCATCGTGCCCGCGACCGCAAAGAGCCTCCTGATCACGCTCGACTATGATCAGGCCGAGATGTCAGGCCCGCCCTTCTCGGTCGGCCGCGACGAGGTCCAAACGCGTTTCGGGGGCCGTTACGGCATCGAGCCGCTGGCGAGTTTCGACGTGATCGATGAATCACCGGGCTTTCGCCGACGCGGCCTCACCGCGCTCGCCGAGCGCGTGTGGAAGCTGGAGCCACATCCTTGAAATGCCGGAAAACGACGCACATCGCACCGGGCGCGGTTTAAGGTGATTTCCGGGAAAGGATCTACCGACAGAGCCGCAACCAAGTTAAGTCGTCGAAGGGTCAACTCGATGTCGTTGTCGTTGTCGTTGTCGTTGTCGTTGTCGTTGTCGTAATTGTCATCGGATTCCGGACGAACCGATCCTTCCTTGCACATCCGATCAGTCGGAAGCAGCGTGCCCGGGATAGACGACGTGCAGTCGTCCTCTTCCCCGCGCCTCGCTCGCACGACCGCCGCGTCAGGCAACACCTGAAAGGAGAGGAAGGTTGCAAACGGCTGAGAAAAACGGACACCGGTGCCGAAGCGCGTTCAGCGCGGTTCTCGAGCGCGTCGCGTTGACCGCGACCCCGCAGGCCGTCGGGCCGGCTGAAGAGGACGACTGCACGTCGTCTATCCCGGGGGGGTGTCGCCGCTTCGCGACGACCGTCGGCGTCACTGCCGGCCGATCCTCTGCGCAGTCGGGATGTTGATTCCCGGAGATCGCCTAAAACCTCATCTCCAGCGTGACCGCGCGCGAGAACGTCGCCATTGCCCGCGCCGTCGCCAAGCGACCGGCCGTGCTGCTCTCTATCCCTCGCCGACGTTGCGCACGTGGCCCTTTCTGCTGACGGTGTACTTGCGGCCGATGCGGCGATCGATCTGCGTCAGCATCTTGCGCGTGGCGCGGGTCACGGCTTGCTCCACGCTGCGGTCGGCATGATGTACCTTGAGCGGGCGCTTGCCGGCGAAACGCGCCTCCAGCCCGCATTCGATCTCGCGGCCGGTGCCGCCACTCGGGTCGCACGGATGCAGGTGCACCTCGATGCGACGCACCAAGTCGTCGAATCGGCCCAGGTGGTCGTTGAGCACAGCGACCACCGCGGCTCGATCTTCGGTCGACGTTCTCAGGCCGCCACTGCTGTTGATCTGCACTTTCATGGATATCGTCTCCTGGACCCGGCCCCGACCCGCGGCATGCGGGGCGTCGGCAGCTGATCGTCAAGCGTGGCGTAAAGCGCGCCGCCTCGCAAGCCACCAAGAACGAGTGGTTGGCGGCGCGCTCACACTGGAGCGTATCAACTAAACCGCGCCCGGTGCGGTATGCGATGTTTTTGGATGGGATCGGCCCCGGCAGATTTGACGATCGCTGGAGCTGGCGCGGTTTAAGGGATTAAAAACATATGCTTTCAAACCGCGTCCCCGCTAAGGGCGGTGGATGCGCCAAGCGCCGAACCCAGGTGAAAGCGAGCATCTCGCTCTGGACGCGGTTTAGGTGATTTGCGGGAACTGTCGTCGCGAAGCGGCGACACGCCCCGGGATAGACGACTTGCAGTCGTCCTCTTCAGCCGGCCCGACGGCCCGCGAGGTCAAGGTCAACGCGACGCACGCGAGAACCGCGCTGAACGCGCTTTGGCACCGGTTTCCGTTTTGCTCATCCGTTCGCGATCGTCATCTCCTTTCAGGCGTTGCCTGACGCGAACCGGGTGGCCGCGGGTGGTTACCCACCCGCGGCTCCCACAGATCCGGACGTGCGGGACTACCGCATCCGGCTCCTCGGTTGAGCGCTCGCTGCACGACAACTGTCGCACACCCGATGGACCATTCAGCCCATGTCGCGATCTCCTGTCGTTCTGTTCAGATGGTCAGGTGACTCGATGTTCACGCCATCGTCCCTTCAGAAGGTGTCTCAACCGATCGGCCGCTTCCCTCCCATGGGTCCGCTCGGGTGCGTTCCCCACGCTCAACGGTACTATCAGCCGACTCTGACTGCTCAGTCGCCATCGCGCCGCACTTCGTTGCCTTCGCTTGGCGCTACCTTGCCGTCGGTCCTGTTCGCTCCCGTCGGCCGGACCAGCGCCGTCGGGCCGGGGCGGCTTCTTACGCGGTGCCCGCGCCGCGTCTCGGGCAAGGAGCAACTGAGCGCTCCCAGGTTCCTGGACGACCCGTGCGTACATGCCCTGCTCTTAGACCCCGGCGGAGTCTCGACATCAGGCCGTTACGATGCCGAAACTGTTGCCTTCCGGTGTTCCGAATACGTCGGCTCCGCTGAACTCAGTAACGGGGCTCCATCACACGGCCTGCACGCCCCCTGTGTACGCTTCGCAGGCGGGATCGCTCCCGCACCACACAACACTCGGTTCCGGTGGATGGCCACTCCTTACCGGCTCGGGACTTGCACCCGGTGGGTCGCAAAAAGGAGTTTCCGATTGGCTTATCCGTTCGCTATCTTCCTCTCCTTCCAGGCTTTGCCTGGCGCAACGGTCGTGCGAGCAAGGCCCGTGGAAGAGGACGACTGCAAGTCGTCTATCCTGGGGACACGCCGTTTCGCGACGGTGCTTCCGGTCGATCGGATGTGCAAGGAAGGAAGGAAGGAAGGAAGGATCGATTCAAGGAAGGATCGGTTCGCCCGGAATCCGATGACGACAACGACATCCTCTTGGCCGTCGCGCCGTTCGGCACACCGCGGGGACAGGAGTTCGTGCCTCATGATGACCAGTGGGCCGGCGCCGTCGACAAGTCGCTTCAGATCACCCCTCGATCGCCGCGGCCTCCTTGCGCCGGTGGGCGACCAAGGCCGCGACAGCGCAGGACGCGAGTCGGCTCTGGACCGAGTCGGCGCGGCTGGTGAGCGTGATCGGCACGCGTGCGCCCAGGACGATGCCCGCGGAGTCGGCGTTCATCAGGAAGGCAAGACTCTTGGAGAGCAGATTGCCGGCTTCCAGATCCGGCACGACCAGGATGTCGGCGTGTCCGGCGACAGGTCCGCCGATGCCTTTGATCCGTGCCGCCTCCGGGCTGATGGCATTGTCGAGCGCGAGCGGTCCGTCGAGGATGCCGCCGGTGATCTGACCGCGGTCGGCCATCTTGCAGAGTGCAGCCGCTTCCACGGTCGACTGGAGCTTGGGGTTGACCTTCTCCATCGCGGACAGGATGGCGACCTTCGGGGTCTCGATCCCCAAGGCCCGCGCGAGATCGATCGCGTTCTGCACGATATCGACCTTCTCTTCCAAGGTCGGGAAGATGTTGATCGCCGCGTCCGTGATGAAGAGCACGTTCGTGTGACCCGGTACGTCCATAACGAAGCAATGACTCAGACGCCGCGCGGTGCGTAGACCCGTATCGCGCTTCACCACCGGTCCGAGCAGCTCGTCCGTGCTGAGCGAGCCCTTCATCAGCATCTCGGCACGACCCTCGCGCACCAAGGCGACGGCCTTCTCGGCGGAGGCGTGACTGTGCTCGGCATCCACGATCTCGTAGGGCGAGAGGTCGATCCCCGCGTCCGACGCGGCGGCGAGGATCTTCTTGCGTGGCCCGACCAGAATCGGCGTGATGATACCCGCCTTCGCGGCATCGACGGCCCCGCCCAGCGCCGCGGCGTTGCAGGGGTGGGCGACCGCGGTCGGTGCCGGCGGAATCGTTTCGACGGAGAAGATCAGACGCTGGAAATTGGTGTGCGCAATGGTGTTCATGAAGCCGGGCCCCTTGGACTTAAACCGCGCCAAGCGCGGTATGCGATGCTTTTGGTTGGGATCGGCCCCGGCAGACTTGACGACCGCTGGAGCCCACGCGGTTTAAGATTTTAAAAAATATATTCTTTTAAACCGAGCCCCGCCAGGAACTGTGGATGCGCCAAACGTCGAATTCACTCGAAAATGAGCATCTCGCTCTGGAAGCGGTTAAAAAATCCGGCAGAGGTTGGGCCACGGAACCAAGCCCTACCCAGGCGATCACGGAGCCGACCGACGCTGGTGTCGCCCTCGACGGCACATCCGGCGCCGGTCGATGACTCAGTCGAGCGCCTTGCTCAACTGCGAGGCGGCAATCAGCAAGGGCGACCAAGAGGGACCGAACGGCGGCGCGTAAGCCAGGTCCATGTCGTAGATCTGCTCGACGGTCATGCCGGCGTGGATCGCAGCGGCGGCGGTATCGATCTTGTGCGCCGCCGCCTCCGGGCCGACCATGCAGCAACCGAGCAGCTTGCGCGTCTTGCGCTCCCCGATCAGCCAGACCGAGAGCTTTCCGCCGCCCGGATAGTAGCCGGCACGTGTCGCGCCGACGATCTCGGCGGTTGCGGTGTCGAATCCGGCCGCGTCGGCCTCCTCGCTCGACAACCCGACGCGGGCGACCTCGAGCCCGAAGAACTTAAACACGGCCGTGCCGAGCACCGGCGGCGCCGGGCGCTTCAGACCGAAGATGTTGTCGCCCGCGAGCTTGCCGGCGCGATTGGCACGCAGCGCGAGCGGAAACCAGACCGACTCCCCGGTGATGGCATGGAGCGCGTCGGCGCAGTCGCCGGCCGCGTAGATGTGCTCCTCGGAGGTGCGCAGGTACGCGTCCACCGCGATCGACCCGGCCGCCCCGAGCGCCAGTCCCGCCGCCGATGCCAGCTCGGACTCGGGTCGAACGCCGGTCGCGACCAGCACCAGATCCGCTTCGAGCGTCGCGTCGGAGGTCTCCACAGCGATGCCCGAGCCGGTACGCTCGATCGCTTCGACCCGCGTCCCGACCAGCATCTCGACCCCGTGCGCCTTGGCCTCGTCGACAACGCGCGCCCGCAGGGTCTCGGGCAGCCAGGGCAGGATCTCGGGCATGGCCTCCACCACGGTCACCTCGGCGCCCATCTCTTGGAAGTTCTCGGTCGCTTCCAGCCCGATGTAGCCGGCGCCGATGACCACCACGCGCTTGGGCGGATGCGCCGCCATGGCCGCCTTGATGGTCCGTCCGTCGTCGAGGGTTTTCAGCGGATAGGCGCCCTGCCCCCAGAGGGCGTCGAGCCCCTTGATCGGCGGCGCCCAGACCCGCGCACCCGTGCAGATGATCAGCTTGTCGTAGCCGAGCACGAAATCGCCCTCGGCGTTGCGACCGCCGACCTCGCGCCGGCTCGGGTCGATCTTGCGCACCTCGTGGCCGAGGCGCACGTCGATGTTGCGCTCCTCGCGAAAGCGCTGCGCGGAGACGACGAGCAGGTCGTCCATGTCCGTGTCCGGCGGAAGCTTGTAGGGCAGTCCGCAGGCGCCGTAGGAGACATCCTGCGTCTTCTCCAGCACCAGGATCTCGGCGTCCGGTCGTGCCCGCCTGGCCTGACTTGCCGCGCTCATCCCCGCGGCCACGCCGCCGATGATCACCACTCTCATACTCGCTCCTCGCGCCGGATCGCTTCTGGTTGGCTGCCGCGCCGATGGTAGCCGCGGGGCGCACCACCGACAACGCATCTTGCTCGTGCTGCTTGCCCTTGTTCTGGTCAACGGCCTTTATCACGCGTTCAAGCCCCTGCCGCCCGGGATCAGCGTTGCGGCACCGTTGCGTCCGGTGCATGACGTGGAGTTTCTCGCCGATCACACCTGGGTGGATGCCGAGGGCGAACGGCACACGCGACAAGCCATCTTCGACCGCGTCTTCGCGTTGATCCAGGGCGCAGACAGGCTGCTGGTGCTGGACATGTTTCTGTTCAATGCCATGCAGGAAACGATCACGGAGACCCATCGGGCACTGTCTCGAGAGCTGACGGAAAGCCTGCTGCAACGCATGCGCGACCGGCCGGAGTTCGTGACGGTCATCATCACCGACCCCTTCAACAACCTCTACGGGGGCGTCGCGGCGCCGCACCTGGATGCGCTGGAGGCCGCAGGTGCGCATCTGGTCTATACCGATCTCGGCCGACTGCGCGATCCCAACCCCCTCTGGTCGGCGGCTTGGCGACTCTGCTGCACCTGGCTCGGCAACAGTACCCGTGGCTGGCTGCCCAACCCGGTGGGCGAGGAGGCGGTCACGCTGCGGACCTTTCTGGCCTTGCTCAACCTCAAGGCCAATCACCGCAAGACACTCGTGGCCGATGACGGCGATGACTGGGTGGCACTGGTGACGTCGGCCAATCCACATGACGCGAGCAGCGCCCATGTGAACACGGCTGTGGTGGTTCGCGGCCAAGCGGCGCTGGATCTCCTGGACACCGAAACCGCCGTAATCCGCTTTTCCGCTCGGCAGGTGCCCTTCGAGATCCCGGCCGATCAAGACGCACCGAAGCAGAGTCCACTGCAGGCACGGATCGTCACCGAGAGCCGAATCCGGGAGGCAGCACTCGACACGATCCGGAGCGCTGCTCGCGGGGATCGGCTCGATATCGCCATGTTCTATTTCTCCCATGAGACGCTGCTCCGAGCAGTCAAGGACGCTGCGGGTCGAGGCGTCGATGTCCGAATCCTGCTCGACCCCAACCGGGACGCCTTCGGCCGCGAAAAAAGCGGAATCCCCAATCGCCAAACCGGTCGGCGTTTCCACGATGCCGGAATACCGGTGCGCTGGTGTCATACCACCGGGGAGCAATGTCACGCCAAGCAGATTGTTCTGGAACGCGCCGATGGCCAAGCCGTGCTCATCACGGGGTCGTCGAATTTCACCCGACGGAATCTGGACGACTTCAACCTGGAGACGAATGTTCTTGTCGTGGGGCCGGCGGATGATCCATTCCTGAACGCCGCCCTGACCTGGTTCGAGCAACGCTGGCACAACGAGCCGGATTGGCAGGTTTCCGATCCCTACGCCACCTGGGAGGATCGCTCCAGGGTGCGGTCCCTTCAGGCCTGGATCGGCGAGAATCTCGGCTGGTCCAGTTTTTAAACCGCGCCCGGCGCGGTATGCGTAATTTGTTGGGTTGGCTTGGCCGCGCCAGCTCCGACGACTGTCGGAGCTGGCGCGGTTTAAAGTATTAAAAAGATTAAATTTTAAACCGCGTCTCGCCAAGACCGAGGAAGCCTCCGACGCTGAACACATGCTCATGTGCGAACCCCCGCGGACGGAACGATGACGTCCGCTCGAGTTCGTTCTCGCAGCGCGAGACCCTCTCGCACTCGCGGCCCTACCCAAGGTTTGAATCGCACCTGGCTCGCGATGTTCCCTGAGCGCCGCTGCGGTATAAAGACATTTTGGCTCAGCGCGAGGACGCTTAACCCATGCCGCTCGATCGAATCCCACACCGGCCCTCGTGGCCGATCGCCTTGCTTTCCTGTCTGATGCTCGCCCTTGCCTTCCCCGCACTGGCGGAGCGCGGCCCCGACCTGCCGGACTACCCGGCAGATCAGGTCGCACCCGGTCTCTATGTGATCCACGGACCGGTGGACTATCCCACGCCCGAGAATCAGGGATTCATGAACAACCCGGCCTTCCTGGTCACGCAGACCGGCGTGATCGTCGTGGATCCCGGCTCAAGTGTTCAGACTGGGGAGATGGTCCTGCGCCAGATCCGCAAGGTCACCGACAAGCCGTTGCTGGCGGTGTTGAACACGCATGTTCACGGGGACCATTGGCTGGGCAATCAGGCGATGCTGGCCGTGGCCCCGCAGGTGCCGATCTACGGGCACCCCGAGATGCTGAAGCTGGTCGCCGAAGGGGCCGGCGAGGAGTGGGTGCAACGCATGCTGAGCGCGACCGAAGGCGCCACCGAAGGGACGCTCGCCAAGGGTCCGACGCATCCGCTCGAGGGTGGCGAGACCCTGTCGATCGGAGGACTCACCTTCAAGACCCACTATTTCCCGCATGTACACAGCACCTCGGACCTGATGTTCGAGATCCCGGAGCTGGACGCACTGTTCCTGGGCGACAACGCCTGTAACGGGCGCATCGTGCGCATGGACGACGGGTCCTTCATCGGCAGCATCAATGCCTTGGACGGGGTCAAAGCCACGGTGACGGCGAGCGTGCTGATTCCGGGGCACGGCCGAACCGGCGGCTGGGAGATCGTCGATGACTACCGCGCCTATCTGACAGGGGTCTACGACGGTGTCGCGGCCTTGTACGAGAGCGGCGGAAGCGACTTCGAGATGCGGCCGATCATCGCCGAGCAGCTTGCCCGCTTCAAGGACTGGCCGGGCTTCGAGGAGGAATTGGGCAAGCACGTCTCGCTCGCCTATCTGGAGGTCGAGGCGGACGCCTTCTGAGCGGATCGGGTTCCCGATAGCGTCGCCGAGGTCGACCGATGCGAGCACTGCACACCAAGCTCCTGCGCGATCTCTTCGACATGAAGGGACAGGTCGCGGCCATCGCGGTGGTGATCGCCGCGGGCGTGATGGTGCTGATCCTGTCCGTGACCACGCTCGACGCACTGCGGCTGTCGCAGGCTCGGTTTTACGACGGCCATCATTTCGCCCATGTCTTCGCGGATCTCAAGCGCGCCCCGGAGGGTCTCGCGGCACGTCTGCGCGAGATCCCGGGTGTGAATCAGGTCGAGACGCGGGTTCAGGCACTGGTGCGCCTGGAGGTGACGGGTTTCGACGAACCGGTCCGCGGTCTGCTGCTCTCGATCCCGGACGGTCGTCAGCCGGGCCTGAATCGGCTGCACCTGCGCGAGGGTGCACTGCCCGAGCCGGACCGCTCGGACCAAGTCGTGCTGAGCGAGCCTTTCGCCGAGGCGCAGGGTCTGCGGGCGGGCGATCGGTTGAAGGCGATCATCAACGGCCGACTCCAAACCCTCACCGTCAGCGGTGTCGCGCTGTCGCCCGAGTTCGTCTATCAGGTGGGACCGGCGGACATCCTGCCGGATTACAAACGCTTTGCGGTCCTCTGGATGAACCGCCGAGCGCTGGCGCACGCCATGGATATGGACGGGGCCTTCAACAGTGTCCTGCTCTCGCTCCAGGCTGGGGCCGAGGAGGCAACCGTCATCGAGGCGCTGGACCTGCATCTGGCCCGCTATGGCGGGATCGGTGCCATGGGCCGCGAGGACCAGGTCTCGCATCGCTTCCTCTCCGAGGAGCTCGACCAGCTCCGCGTCATGGCCATCGTGCTTCCCGCCATCTTCCTCTCGGTCGCGGCCTTCCTGTTGAATCTGCTGATGGGGCGGATCATCCAGACCCAACGCGGGCAGATCGCGATCCTCAAGGCATTCGGCTACGGCAACCGGGACATCGCCGCGCATTACGGGCTGCTGACCGGACTCATCGTGGTCGTGGGGTCGGTGCTCGGGATCGCCCTCGGCGCTTGGGCGGCCGACGGGATGGCCGGCGTCTACGCCGAATACTATCGTTTCCCGGAGACGAGCTTCCGCCTCGAACCTCGGATCGTTGCTCTGGCCCTGTTGGTCTCCGCGTGTGCCGCGGCGTTGGGCACGTTCCGCGCCGTAGGCCGTGCGGTCGCGATGCCGCCCGCGGAGGCGATGCGCCCGCCCGCACCGCGGCGCTTTCATGCCTCCTGGCTCGAACGCTCCGCGCTCGATCGGCGACTGGACCAGCCGAGCCGGATCATCCTGCGCAACCTCCTGCGCCATCGCACCAAGGCCTTGTTCTCGATGATCGGGATCGGGCTGTCCGGCGGACTCCTGCTGCTCGGGAGCTATCAGTTCGGTGCAATCGACCACCTGCTCGACATCCAATACCGGCTGGTCATGAACATGGATGTCCATCTCAGCTTCACCGACCCCACACCCGAGCGGTCGCTGGCGGAGCTGCGCACCCTGCCCGGCGTGGCCTATGCGGAGGGCTATCGCAGCGTGCCCGTGCGCCTGATCAACGGGACCCGAGACTACCGCACGAGCATTCAAGGCATGGAGCCGCAGCCGCGTCTACGCGGCTTGCTCGACGCCGACCACCGCCCGATCCGCCTGCCGCCCGAGGGCATCCTGATGACCCGCTTTCTGGCCGAAGACCTTGGGCTCGCACCCGGCGACGCGCTTGAGGTCGAGATCATGGAAGGGCATCGCCGGACCCTGCGGGTCCCGCTTGCAGGCACCGTCGACGAGCCGATCGGCGTGAGCGCCTACATGGAGCGACGCGCCCTGAACCGACTGATGGGCGAAGGCCCCGCCCTCTCCGGTGCCTGGCTGATGACCGACCCCGCGCAGCACGACCGGCTCTTCGCGCGGCTTTGGGAGGTGCCGCGTGTGGCCGGCATCGGCCTGATCGCGGATGCGGAGCGCCAATTCCGCGACTACATCGACGACACCGTGCTGGTGACGATGAGCATCCTGCTGTTGATGGCCGGCTCCATCACCTTCGCCGTGGTCTACAACAACGCCCGTATCGCCTTCTCGGAGCGCTCGCGCGAGTTGGCCACACTCCGGGTCCTCGGCTTCAGCCGCGCGGAGGTGAGCTGGATCCTCATCGGCGAGGTCGCCGTCCTGACCCTCTTGGCCATCCCGCTGGGCTGGCTGATCGGCACCGGGTTCGCCGCGCTGCTCAGCGCGGCCATGACGATGGACATGTTCCGGGTGCCCTTCATCATCAGCCCGCAGACCTATGCCTTCTCCGCCGCCGGTGTGCTGCTGGCCACGGTGCTGTCGGTGCTCGCGATTGCGCGGCTGTTGCGGCGGCTGGATATGATTACGGCGTTGAAGAGCATCGAGTAGGGCTGAACCGCGTCCGGAGTGACCGATATCGAGTCGTGATGTCGTCGACCTCGGCGCGGCTCAAGACGCTGGCGGTGACGCGGTTCAGGAGAAAAATTCGGGTCGTTCGAATCATCAGACCAGGCTACGTGAATTCGACGTACCGACCAGCCCTGAACGGTGACGGGAGTTTAGGGGGATAATCAACAGTATGTCCTTCCGAAAACAAATGATTGCAACCCTCGTCGGCCTTACTAGCCTCGGCTTGCTGGCGCTCGCCCTAATGCCTTCTCCCGTGCCGGTCAGCGCGACCTTGGTTCGGCAGGACGTCTTCATCGAATCGGTCGAGGACGAGGGTCGCACACGCCTTCGCGATATCTATAGCGTCTCCGCGCCGATCAGTGGCTATCTGCGGCGCGTGACGTTTGAACCAGGGGACGCGGTCGCTGCCGATCAGGTGCTGTTCGAGCTGGAGCCCCTGCCGGCGCCGGCGCTCGACCCGCGCTCGCGCGGTCAGGCGCGCGAGGCGCTCGCCGCAGCGCAAGCGCATTTGGAGGAGGCCGAGGCAAACCTCTCGGCCCGGCGGACCGAATACGAGCTGGCCCGCACCGAGTACGACCGCAGCGAGACGCTGCATCGGCGTCAGCTCATCTCATCGGAGGAACGGGGGCGACGGCTCGCGCAGCGCGACGCCGCCGACGCCTCGGCACGCGCCGCGCGGCATTCGGTGGAGGTCGCCCGTTTCGAGCTTGAATCGGCCCGCGCGCTCGTGGAGATCGCCGACGGCAAGCGCACTCCCGGCGACCATCCGGTTCTCGGTGTCCGCGCCCCGATCGACGGGGTCGTCACCCAACGTCATCGCTGCTGCGAGGGGCCGGTGCAGTCCGGCCAGGCGGTGCTGGAGATCGGCGACCTGGATGCACTGGAGGTCAAGGTCGACCTGCTTTCGGTGGACGCCGTGCGCGTGCGCCCGGGGATGCGTGTAACACTTGAACGCTGGGGCGGCGAGGATGCGCTGGATGGACAGGTCAGACTCGTGGAGCCAGCCGGCTTCGAGAAGATCTCGGCCCTGGGAGTGGAAGAGCAGCGAGTGCCGGTCTGGGTCGAGATCCTCACGCCGCGCGCGCGATGGGTTCATCTCGGGGACGGCTATCGGGTGGAGGCACGCTTCATCCTCTGGGAAGGGGAGGATGTGATCCAGATCCCGACCAGTGCGCTCTTTCGGCACCTGGACCGCTGGGCCGTTTTTGTCGCCGATGAGGGTCGGGCGCGTCTGCGATTGGTCGAGGTCGGGCGGCGCAGCGGTCTTTGGACCCAGATCACCATGGGGCTTGAGCCGGGCGAGATCGTCGTCACCCATCCGGGCGATCGGGTGCACGACGGGGCACGCATCGCGGTCGAGATCCGGCCTTACGCGTAACGGCCGCTCAGGCGACGTATCATGCAAACCTGCATTCCACTCGGGACAGCACGGCGGCGGCGCGTCTGGCGCGGCACACAAGACCACCGGCATCGATGGTCGAGCAGCCATCGGCATCAGGAAACAAGAAAAACATGATCTCCACACTCTCGCTCGTCTTCATCCTCGTCGAGCTCGTCGGGATCGCGAGCGCGATCCATGCGCTCTTCACCGTGCGCACGCCTCAAGGCACGGTCGCCTGGGTGGTGGGCCTGGTGGCCTTCCCCTGGCTGGGTCTTCCGCTCTACTGGTTCTTCGGCAGCCGGCGGTTCGAGGCCCATTCGCGCGCGATGCAGGAAAAGCTTCTGACACACGCGGATCTGATCCATCAGGTCCGCACCGAATTGCTCCCCTTTAAAACGGATCCCGAACGGGTCGAGCCGGCGCCGGCCGCAGCTTTGGCCTCGATTGCGGGGCAGGACTTTCTACGCGGCAACCGGCTCGAGCTGCTCATCGACGGCAAGGCCACCTTCGATGCCATTCTGGCCGAGATCGCACGGGCGAAGCGCTCGGTCTATGTGCAGTTCTACATCATGCGCAACGACGGGCTCGGGCGACGTCTGCTCGAGGCGCTCGCGGAGAAGGCATCGGAGGGTGTGGATTGCTGCTTTTTGATCGACAGCTTCGGCGGCGCCGCCATCACCCCGCGCGTGATGCGCCATTGGCGTGCACGCGGCGTGCGCATCACGGCATTCAGCGCCCTGAGCGGCTGGCGCGACCGCTGGCGGCTCAACTTTCGGAATCATCGCAAGAACGTCATCGTGGACGGCCGGGTCGGTTTCATCGGCGGCCATAATGTCGGCGACGAGTATCTCGGGAAGAATCCGAAATACGGCCGCTGGCGCGATACCCATGTGCGGGTCGAGGGTCCGACTACACTTCAACTCCAGATGGTCTTCGCGGCCGATTGGTATTTCACCACCGGCGAGATCCTGGACGCCAATTGGCAACCGCACGATCCCGCCCCGCAGGACGCCGGCCAGCGGTCTCTCGTGCTCGCGTCCGGGCCTTCCGACCAACACGAGCGCTGCACGCACTTCTTCCTGCATGTCATTTCGATGGCACAACACCGGCTCTGGATCGCCAGTCCCTATTTCGTCCCGGACGAAGGCATCCTCCAGGCGTTGCAGCTCGCCGCGATCCGGGGTGTGGACGTGCGTATCCTCCTGCCCATGAAGCCGGATCAGTATCTGGTCTGGCTCGCCTCCTTCGCGCTGCTCAAGGAGCTGGATCATCCGCGGATCCATGTCCACCGCTTCACCGGTGGATTCCTCCACCACAAGGCGTTGGTCGTCGACGAGGGTTTTGCCGCGGTCGGCACCAAGAACTTCGACAACCGCTCCTTCAGGCTGAACTTCGAGATCACCCTCGCCGTCACGGACGCCCGTTTCGCCGCCGAGGTCGCAGCGATGTTCGAGCGCGATTTCGCCGAATCACGGGAGGTCGGCCCGCGCGCCTACGACGCACTGTCCTTCCCCCAAAAGGTCGGCGCCAAGGCCGCGAGGCTACTCGCCCCGATCCTGTAGGTCGGTCCGAGCGACGGCGAGGCAGGAGCCGCCGCCTCGTTGCGCCTCGCGCTTGCTTGGAACAACCGACGACGCGGCACCCATCGATCCGCGTTGCCGAGCCTCTGCTCTTGTGGCAACCTTCGGGCAGGATTAGGCCCGCGTCGACAATTGATAAAGCAAATGATCGGGAGGCTCCGATGTTGAACGGAAAGGCAGCGGTCGTGACGGGCTCGACCAGCGGGATCGGCCTCGGGATCGCGAAGGCCCTCGCCGCGGACGGCGCGGACATCCTGCTGAACGGACTGGGCGATGCGCAGCAGATCGAGGCGCTGCGCGCGGAGCTCGCGGCTCAATACGGCGTGAAGGTTGCCTACTGCGGCGCGGACATGACCAAGCCTGCCGAGATCGAGCGCATGATCGAGACGGCCTTCCGCGAGCTGGGCAAGGTGGATATCGTCGTCAACAATGCCGGCATCCAGCATGTTTCGCCCGTGCATGAATTCCCGATCGACCGCTGGGATGCCGTGATCGCCATCAATCTCACCGCGCCCTTCCTCGTCACCCGAGCCGTCCTGCCGGGGATGCTGGAGCGCAACTGGGGTCGGATCATCAACATCGCCTCCACCCACGGCTGGGTCGCCTCGGTCGACAAGTCGGCCTATGTCGCCTCCAAGCACGGCATCATGGGCTTCACCAAGGCGGTCGCCTTGGAGACCGCCACCACCGGGGTGACCTGCAACGCCATCTGCCCGGGCTGGGTTCTGACCCCGTTGGTACAGAAGCAGATCGACGCCCTCGCCGAGCGCGAGGGACTTTCCGAAGAGGACGCCACCGTCGAGCTGCTCGGCGAGAAGCAACCCTCGCTGCAGTTCACCAAGCCCGATCAGCTCGGCGCGCTCGCGGTCTTTCTCTGCTCGGAAGGCGCGTCCAACATGCGCGGGATCGGGATTCCGGTCGACGGCGGCTGGCTGGCCCAATGATCGAGCCGGCAACCGCTCCACTCACCCGCACAAGCACGCGCACCGGGAGACACCCATCGTGAAGCGCGTTTCGCTGGAAGACGCCGTCGCCTTGATTCCAAACGAAGCCAGTTTGGTGATCGGCGGGTTCATGGGGGTCGGAACACCGGAGCGGCTCTGCGACGAGCTGGTGCGGCAGGGCAAGCGCGATCTAACGATCATCGCCAACGACACCGCCCTGCCCGGTGTGGGCATCGGCAAGCTGATCACCGCCGGGCTCGTGCGCAAGGCGATCGTGAGCCACATCGGTCTGAATCCGGAGACCCAGCAACAAAAGATCGCGGGTACCCTGGAGGTCGAGCTGGTGCCGCAGGGGACCCTGATCGAGCGGATCCGCTGCGGCGGCTACGGACTCGGCGGCGTGCTCACGCCGACCGGCGTCGGCACGCTCGCCGAGGAGGGCAAGCGCAAGATCGAGGTAGAGGGCTCGGAGTACCTGCTCGAAACACCGCTCAAGGCCGATTTCGCATTGGTCCACGCCATGTTCGCCGACTATACCGGCAACCTGCGCTATGTCCTGACGGCCCGCAACTTCAACCCGATGGCCGCCATGGCCGGCGCGACCGTGATCGCGACCGCCGACCATATCGTCCCGGTCGGGGTCATCCCGCCGGACGACGTCATGACGCCCGCCGTCATCGTCGACCACCTCGTCGCGAATCTCTGACCGTCATGAATGCACAGACCATCATCGCCAAGCGGATCGCGCTCGAGCTGCGCTCGGGCATGCTCGTCAACCTCGGCATCGGGATCCCGACCCTGGTCGCCAACTATGTCCCGGCGGGCATGGACGTCTATTTCCAATCCGAGAACGGACTGATCGGGACGGGTCCGGTCCCCGAGGAAGGCTTCGCGCATCCGAAGCTCACCGACGCCGGCGGCAAGGCGGTCTCCGCCCTACCCGGCGCCTGCACCTTCGACAGCGCCGTCTCCTTCGGCCTCATTCGCGGCGGGCATGTGGACATGACCGTGCTCGGCGGATTGCAGGTCGACGCCGCGGGCCTGCTGGCCAACTGGATGATCCCGGGCAAGATGGTCCCGGGCATGGGCGGCGCGATGGACCTGGTCACCGGCGCCAAGCGCGTGGTGGTGGCGATGCAGCACACCGCAAGGGGCAAGCCGAAGATCATCCCCAAGTGCAACCTGCCGCTCACCTCGGCGCGCCCGGTCGATCTGATCGTCACCGAGATGGCGGTCCTCGCGCTTGCCGACGGTCATCTCAAACTCATGGAGATCGCCCCCGGCGTCAGCGTCGAGCAGGTGCTGGCTGCAACCGAGGCGGAGCTCGAGGTGCCGGCGGACGTGCCCGTGATGCCGATTCGTTAGACCCGCAACACCCGGAGCTGAATGGCGCAAGTTCCGCGCCTAGGACGCTGGTCGCCGCGGCACCGAACCTGATCGTCAACTACGAGCTGGTGCGCACCGGCGCGGAGGGCATGCCTTCTTCACACTGACCCCGATCGGTCTGCCGATCCTGCTGCTCGGCGTCGCCTACATGATGTTCGCGCGCCGCTGGTTGGGTAGAGACCGCGCGGAGGGACAGCGCACGGGCGGGCGGCCGAGCCTGACCGACTGGGTCGAGACCTATCGCTTGGCCGAGCGGGAGCTGCGTGTGCGGGTGCGCGAGGGCTCCCCGCTCGTCGGCCAACCGCTCGGCGCGCTCGCCCTGCCGGGCCATACCGAGCTGGCGGTCCTCGCCGTGGAGCGCAGTCGGCCTTTGCGCACCTGTCTCATCGGCCCGGATCCGACCACCGAGATCGCCGCGGGCGACATCCTGCTGATCGACAGCGCGACCTTGATCGCCCCGCCCAACGCGATGGTCGCAACCGCCGGCAACTATCGCTTCGTCGACTATCTGCGCGTCGGCCTGCCCTTCGTCGTCATCGTGATGGCGGTGTCGGTTGCCCTGGTGCGTTGGCTGTTTCCGTTTTGATGGATCCTTGGACATCGCGCAAGCGCGAAACAGACGCGCGTTCAGGAGGAGCTTATGCCGGAGGTCATTTGCGATGCGCTGACGCCCGCGCTCGATGCGGATTGGGATGCGCTCGTGCAGGATTCGCCGCAAGGGTCTGCCTTTTTGCGCAGCGATTGGCTGCGGATGCTGGCGGAAACCGACGGGGCACGCTTGCAGGTGCTGCGCTTTGCGTTGCGCGAGGGCGTCGGGCGGCTGCAGGCGGGCTGGGCCTTGCCGGTGCGACCCTGCTGCGGCGGCGCCATCAGCCATCACTTCGAGTTCTTCTATGCCGGCCCGATCCTCGCCGCAGACCTTGATTCCGGCGCGGTTCGCCAGGCCAGCGCGCGCTACGACGCATTGGCGGCGCTGGCCGCGGCGGTGGCGGCGCGGATCGATCTGATCGTCGCCGAGACCCATCCATCGCTCCAGGACCTACGGGCCCTGCTGCGCGGACCCTTTACCTTGGTGCCGGTCTATACCCACCGCTGGCCGCTCCTCGAACTGCCGGACGTGTGGACCGCGATGAACCGGGACAAGCGACGCGAGATCCGGCGTGCCTCGGAGCAACTGCACCTGGCCGAAGACCGCGAAGCGGACGCCGTAACGGCCTTCATCGACCTGCACCGCCAAGTGGTGCTGCGCTTCGGTCAAGCGCCGACCCGGCATTGGGCCGAGGTGTTGCAGACGCGGATTGCCTGGCTGCAGGCGCACGACGGGGCGCGCCTGTATGCGGCCCGTGACGGCGCCGGCAAACGGCGGGCGAGCGTGCTGGTCTTGCTGAGCCGCGAGGACCGGGAGACCTACCTGTGGCGCGC
This sequence comes from Thiocapsa rosea, assembly GCF_003634315.1. Lineage (NCBI taxonomy): Bacteria > Pseudomonadati > Pseudomonadota > Gammaproteobacteria > Chromatiales > Chromatiaceae > Thiocapsa > Thiocapsa rosea. The sequence continues at coordinate 3,580,784 of NZ_RBXL01000001.1, read as the reverse complement.
CGGCTTCGACGCCGAGACTGTCGGGCTCGGCACCATCCCCGCGCTGTACTGGTCGGTGGCTGAGGCGCTGGCGCCCCCGAGCATCGGCGCGGCGGTTGACGCCGCGCCCTGGCAGTGGATCAACTTCGGCGGATCACCGACCACCTCCCTCGGCCGATTCAAGGACTATCTCGGCGCAACGCCGACATTACACTTCCGGCTGCTGCATCGCCGCGCCGGTCCACCGCTCTGGCTTTGGGAAGGTCGCGAACGGGCGCTGCGCGGCGCCCGCGGTCTGCGAGCGCGTCTCGCCTCGCATCGTGCTCCGTCATGACCACGATCGCCCCGCCCGACACGATCCTCGCGACCGCCGGCAACGACCGGGCGGACGACCGACAAGGTCGTGGTGTCCACGAGCCGAGCACCAATCAGTTTCCAGAAACTCTCCGTGAGAGGCATCTCGAGTTGGATCCAAGGTGCCAGCATCAACTGATCGGCGGCAAGGTCCGCGGGAACGCCCGGCTTGCGCTGCGCCCGGCGCGAATCATCGCGCGCGAGCAACCGGCACTCGACCTGGGTTTCCGGTAAGATCCCGCAGTCGGCATCGACACGATGTCCCCTTGATCGAATAGGGGTTTACTGCCTCGACCACGACGGAGAACGCAGCAGTGACATCCACGACACAAGCGCACGACGCCCCGAAGATCCTCATCGTCGGCGGTGTCGCGGGCGGCGCATCGGCGGCGGCGCGGGCCCGCCGCGTCAACGAGCATGCCCGGATCATCATGTTCGAGCGCGACCCCTATGTGTCCTTCGCGAACTGCGGCCTCCCCTATTTCATCGGCGGAGAGATCAGCGACCGCGCGCAGCTCCTGGTCGCGACGCCGGAGCTGTTTCGCGACCGGTTTCTCATCGACGCACGCATTCGCCATGAGGTGCTCGCCATCCATCGGCAGACCAAGCGGGTGCTGGTCAAGAATCTCGACACCGGCGAGCAGTACGGGGAGGGCTACGACAAGCTGATCCTCTCCCCCGGCGCAGCGCCGATCATGCCGCCCATCCCGGGTGCAACGGCACAAGGCGTCTTCAGCCTGCGCAATATCGTAGACATGGACCGAATCATCGCCGGGATGGTGCATGCGAAAGAGGCCGTCGTGGTCGGTGCAGGCTATATCGGTCTCGAGGTGGCGGAACAGTTCGTTCATCGGGGTCTGAAGGTCACGGTCGTGGAGCTGCAGGACCAGGTCATGCCCTTCTTCGATCGGGAGATCGCCGAGCCGCTCCACCGGGAGAGCGAGCGCAACGGGGTCCGACTCGAGCTCGGCCGCGGTGTTGCCGCGATCGAAGAGACCGACGGGGCCGTCACCGGCGTGACCCTCGCCGACGGGACTCATGTGCCGGCGGACCTGGTCCTGATGTGCATCGGCGTGCGCCCGAACGTCGGTCTCGCGGTGGATGCCGGTCTAACCATCGGGGCCAGCGGCGGCATCGCGACCGACGCGTACATGCGCACCTCGGACCCGGACATCTACGCGGTCGGGGATGCCGCCGAATATGCGTTCGGTCCGACCGGAGAGCGCATGCGGGTCCCGCTGGCCGGTATCGCCAACCGCACCGGCCGGCTGGCCGGAGAACATGCCGCGACGGGTGCCTCGCGCCCGGCCCCGGCGGCTTGGAGCACCTCGGTCGTGCGCGTCTTCGGATACGCCGCCGGGATTGCAGGTCTCTCGCTGCACGCGGCGCGGCAGGCCGGATTCGATGCGCGCGCGGTGCATATCGTCTCCTTCCATCATGCGAGCTACTATCCGGGGGCTGCGCCGATCGGCATCAAGCTGGTCTACGAGACGGGCACGGGACGCGTGCTCGGCGCACAGGTCGTCGGCGCTGCGGGTGTGGACAAGCGGCTCGACATCGTCGCGACCCTGATCCACTTCAAGGGCACGATCGAGGATCTCGGGGCGCTGGATCTCGCCTACGCACCGCCCTTCGGCTCGGCCAAAGACCCGCTTCACATGGTCGCCTTCGTCGCACAGAACGATCTCGACGGGCTCGCTCCGCTGATCCAGCCGGACGCGGATCTCTCCGCCTTCCAGGTCGTGGATGTCCGCGAGGCGGCGGAGCTCGAGGAGCTTCCGCTGTGCGACGTACCCCACGCCAAGCACATCCGACTCGACGATCTGCGCGACCGGCTCGGCGAGCTCGACCCCGCCCGACCCACGGTGGTCTCTTGCCGCGGCGGGCAGCGCGCCTATGCCGCCGTGCGCATCCTGGCGCAGCACGGTTTCGCGGAGGTCTACAACCTCTCGGGTGCTGCGGCCATGCGGGACTTTGCGCTGAACCGCCGCTCCGGTGCCGAGCCCGCGACGCAGGTCGACCTGCCGCGCCCCGAACATCTGGTCGACGACGCCTGACCGGGCGGTCCGCCGAAGCGACCGCTCTTTCCGTCCTTACGCATTCGTATACTGGACCGGCGTCGACACCGCCGCCGGCCATCACCACTGGAGAGACCACGCATGCTCTATCTCGATCTTCCCACCGCCGACGAGCTCGCCGACCTCGCGACCCAGCGCAACGACATCGCGGTGTCCATCATCCTGCCCACCACGCCGATCAGCACCGAGTCGGACGCGGATCGCATCCTACTCAAGAATCTGACCAAGGAGGCACAAACACAGTTGGAGGCGGTAGGCGCGGACAAGCGGCGCGTCAAGGATCTGATCGAGGAATTGGACGATCTCGTCGAGGACGACGAGTTTTGGCGTTTCCAGGCCCACGGCCTGGTGGTCTTCGCTACCCCGGACAATCTGCGCACCTTCCGCGTTCCCAATGCGCTGGCGCCATTGGTCAAGGTCTCCGACCGCTTTCATATGAAACCGCTGCTACGCTCGGTGAACTTCTGCAACGCCGGCTACGTCCTGGCTCTGGCCGACGGGGGCGTGCGTTTGATCGAGGTCTCGGCGGACCTGCCCGCGAGCGAGGTGAAGGTCGCGGATCTGCCGACGGACGCCGCCTCGTCGGTCGGCGAGGCGAGCATCGCCACCCGCTCCTATAGCGGGCGCATCGGCGGATCGGAGGGCAAAAAGGTTCGGCTGCGGCAGTACGCACGCAAGGTCGACAGTGCGCTGCGCGGACTCCTGGCCGGCAGCTCGGCCCCCTTGATCCTGGCCTCGGTCGAGAGCCTCGGCGCCATCTATCGCTCGGTCAACACCTATCCGCACCTAGTCGCAGAAGGCATCGAAGGCAATCCGGAGCGCCTCTCCGAAGCAGAGCTGGCCACCGCGGCGCGCCCCATCCTGGACGCGCTGTACGCCAAGCAAATCGCCGACTGGAACGCGCTCTACCAACAGCGCGTCAACGAGGATCGCGCCACGACCGACATCGCCCGCACCGCACGCGCGGCAACCTTCGGCGCCGTCCAGAGCCTGCTGGTGGACATGGATCAGGTGGTGAACGGCACGGTCGACGACACGGACGGCGCCGTTACCTTCGCGGACGCCGCGAGCGCCGACACCTATGGGGTCATCGACGAGATCGCGCGCCGGGTCCTCGTGTCCGGCGGCGAAGTCCTGAGCGTGCGCGCGCAGGACATCCCGGATGGCAAGGCGCTGGCGGCGGTATTGCGTTACGCTGTCTGAGCGCGTCGCGCGGCAGCGTGCTGCCTCCTGCCGCCGGCCTCCAGCCACCGGCTTCGATTAGGCTTCGCTGGAGGCTGGAGGCTGGAGGCAGGAGGCTGGAGGCAGGAGGCTGGAGGCAGGAGGCCGAAGGCCGAAGGCTCAGCTCACGACGGTGACCGGCCGATGCGCCGTGCGGATCACCGCATCCGAGACGCTGCCGATGATCAATTTCTGCATCTTGCCGAGACCCCGGCGGCCCATCACGATCATGGCGTCGGCGGCCTCCGCAGCGGCAACGATCTCCTCGCGCGGCTCACCCCAGACACCCTTCTCTTCGATCGTCAGATCGTCGGCTTTGCCGATCGCCTCCCGCGCCTTGGCAAAGGCGATACTGGCCGCTTCGTGACTGATCGATTCGATCTGCGTGCGCGGCAGATGCGCCATCCCCATCAGCTCGTTGCTGGTCGGGGAGAACACATGCAGCAGCTGGATCGGGGATCCCGTGGCACGCGCCAAATCGGCGGCGAACAAGGCAGCGCGCGCGGCGCCTTCAGAACCGTCCACCGGGACGATGATGATGTTGTAGTGAGAAACCATGCGGGAAGAACCTCCTGTGCACTTGAAAATCGAGCTGGGCTGCAAGGTCCGGATCGGACATGCGTACGTGTCATCGTCATAGGCCGATAGGCCGAACCGGCGTATGCTTTTACGGCGGCCCCGGACCGGCCATGACCGCGATCCGACGCCTTCACCGGTTTGGACACAGCCGACCGAGCCAAGTGCCATTATAGGAGATCACGCATGGCGAACGACCAGAATACACCCGTCGCGCAGCACCCCGTGTTCGGCGATTTGAGCCGCAACTGGGGATGGCTTCTCGCATTCGGTATCCTCTCCATCATCCTCGGCACCGTGGGACTGGGGATGACGTTCGGACTCACGCTCGTGAGCGTCGTCTTCTTCGGGGCACTGCTGATCGTCGGCGGCACCTTTCAGCTGGTCGACGCCTTCAAGTGCCAAGGTTGGAAGGGCGCACTCTGGCACATCTTGATTGCACTGCTCTACATCGCCGGCGGACTGCTCATCGTCGTCGACCCCATTCTCGCTTCCGGAACCTTGACCCTGGCGCTCGCTGCCGTGCTGATCGCCGTCGGCGTATCGCGCGTCATCATGTCCTTGCAACATCGAGGGCAGAGTGGATGGGGCTGGCTCGTGTTGTCCGGCCTGATCTCGATTGCGCTCGGCGCCATGATCATCGCCAAGTGGCCGATGTCCGGCATGTGGGTCATCGGCCTCTTCGTCGCCATCGAGCTGATTTTCAACGGATGGGCCTATCTGTTCGTTGCGCTTGCCGCACGTCGTGCCGGCCAGATCGCCCGCTGACTACGTGCTTCGGTTGTTTTTGAATCGTTCCTTAGAAGCGAGGTAACCGCCAAGCCGCCCAGTCGATCGCTTGGAGCGCCTCGGCGAACGTCCGTAGCCCACGCGCAACCCCGATGTAGTGACCCGCGATCCCGAGGATATAGACGGCGCCCGGCGGCGGATCGCCGCCCCGGCGCAGGGCGTCGACGCGCGCGACCTCGGACAAGGCGAGGTCGCGATTGGCATCGAGCGCGGCGAGACTGACCGAGTGACGCGGTTGATCGAGCTTGCGCAGGAGTTCGCGCAGGGTGACCTGGAATGCCTCCCGCCAGTGCCGACCGAAGTCCGTTCGCGGGCAGTTGTTCTCTCGGTCGGCACCGCACTCCTCGCGCCATCGGGCACGCGCCCGCTGGAGCGCACCCATACGGATCAGCAATGTCTCCACCGCCTCCAGCAGCGCATCGATCCGCTCCCGGTCGTTGGCCAGCGTATGCGCCGCGTAGGCCATCGGGACGATCTCGGCCAGTGACTGGAGCTGGGCGCGCAGACGCTGCTCGTGGCGCGCGAGCGCTGCGGCGAAATCGGGGCGATTGCGATCGGCCAGATCGCCGAGTGTGCGGTCGAGCGTCGCGAGCAGATCCTTCAGCGTCAGGCGCAAATGCTCTCGAGGCGATCTGCCCCCGACGATGCCGAGCAGGGTGATGCCGACGATGAAGCCTGTCAGGATACTGAGCGAGAGTCCAAGGTAGCCGACGACGCTGTAGGTCTGCGTCGGCTCGAGCTGGACCATCAGGATCGCCATGAGACCCGCGCCCAAGAAAAAGAGATTGTGCGGCGGCGGCAAGGCGTGGAAGAAATAGAGGATCGGGTAGTAGAAGACGAAGAGCACGAGCGAGAGCGTGAGAAAGCCGTCCAACTGCGGCATCACCGCGAAGTAGACGGGCGCCGTCAGCAATGTCCCCGCCACCCCGCCGATCGCGAGCCGGCGCGCCCGCCTATGAACGGGGACATTCGCCAAGGTCTCGACACCGATGACCACGATGACCATGGTCAACCCGATGACGCCGAACGGAGGCCATTGAAGCTCGATCCACAGCAAGGCCATCAACCAGAACCCGGCAGCGGCGACCAGGGCATTGGGCAGGCCGCGGGCCAGCCGCTCGCCAAGCGGCCCGCGCACCTCCACGGCCAACGCGGAGGCCGGAAGCGAGCGCCCGGCGGCCAAGGCGACGGCCCCATCCGCAAGGCCCTCCACACGCGCGATCAATCCGTTCAAGGCAAAAGAGGTCGCGTGCAGCAGGGCGCTCTCGGCGACCGCTTCCGGCTCCTGACCGGGATCCGCACTCAGACGACCGAGGTACTGTCGCGCAGCGGACAAGGCGTCTGCCGGAGGCTGCTCGGCGAGGGCGCCGGGGTCCTGCTCGATCGCCTCGACGGCGGCCGCGAGCTCGAGAAGCGCACTGCTTAAGGCCATCCGGTGCGGGGTACTCAGAAAGGCCCGCTCGCCCTCGGCGGCCAAGCGCAGGTTCTCGCCGAAGGCCATGAGCGAGCCGAGCACGGCGGCGAGCCCGTCGATCTGTGCCTCATAGGTGCGTCGCAGACGCCGGAAGCCGCCGCTGTCGAGTGCCGCGGCCGCAAGGATCTCGCGCAGCCGCACGGGTGCCCCGCGCAGTGTCTTCGGCGGCTGCGGCAAGCGTTCGTCCGCACCGGCCGACACCGCCTCGCCGAGCCGGCGCATCTGCTCGGCGAGCCCGGCAAGCGCTTCGCGATAGGCACGGTCATAGACAGCGCCGCCGGTACGCGGCCAGAGCAGCCCGTTGATCACCAGCACGACCAGGATGCCGACCACCGCCTCCGTGCTGCGCGAGACCGCCTTGGCAAACGCCATGCTCGGCTCCAGCGACGCGTCCCCGGCGATGATCACTGCGGTGATGGCGAGCATGAACCAGGCGTAGCCGTAACGGCTGTTGCGGATCATGTAGATCGAGACCGCCACCACCGCGGAGAGCGCGCCGATCAAGGCCCAGCGGTCCTGGATCAGGAACGCCAGGAGCACAAGCACCAGCAGTGCGCCGGCCAAGGTGCCGAGCACGCGCATGAGCCCTTTGTGCAGGGATGCGCCGAGGTAAGGTGTTTGCAGGAACAAGACAGCGATCGGCGCGAGGAAGGGATCCGGTAGTTGCTGCCAGAGCACGATGCCCCAGGCGACGATGACGCCGAGCGTCGTTTTCAGCGCATTGAGCGCTGCTGCAGGATTCCAGGTGCGCGCGATCGGCGGCATGGTGGACGGATTCCGCCGTGAACAGGCGTGCGCCGCTCGACCTGTCAGTCGGATTCGAGAACGGGGTTCGGTGCGTCCCCGCTCGCTGCAGTCGGATTGACGGCGACGCTCGCGGTCAAGCCCGCACGCAACACGATGTCCTCCGCAGGCGCGTCGAGACGAATCCGGACCGGAATCCGCTGAGCAAGACGGATCCATTCGAACATGGGCTCCACCTGCGCCAAAGCGCCCGGACCGGATGCCGAGCTAGGGCGCTCGATCCCGAACGCGATGCCCTCGACACGACCGGCCAGCGGCCGGTCCGGATAGCCCATCAGCGTCACCGCAGCCGGCGCACCGATGCGGATGTTGGGCAGATCGGTCTCCTTGAAATAGGCTTCGACGCGGAAGGAGTCCGCGGCCACCAGCGCCACTTGCGGTACGCCGGCCTCCGCGTAGGTGCCCTCCCCGAGCTGCAGGTTCGTGACATAGCCGTCGACAGGCGCCGTCACCCGCGTGTCGTCGAGGTGCATCCGCGCAGTCGTCAAGGCGATCTCGGCCGCGAGAACCGCGGCATCCTTTACCGCCTCACGCGCTTGCTCGGTGCCCTCGTCCTCCGCGGAGAGAGCGTTGCCCGACGGAGGCTCCGCGCCTTGCCGAGCCTGTGCCGCCTCGGCGCGACGCAAGGCGAGGTCGGCCTCGGCCTGCTCCAACGCCTGTCGATACGGCAGCCGATCAAGCTCGAACAGCAGGTCACCCGTGGCGACCCGCTGATTGTCGACAACATGGAGTGCGATCACCTGACCGCCGACCCGGGGCGCCACATGGACGACATCGGCCAAAACCTGCCCGTCGCGGGTCCAGGGATGCGCCTTGCCCTGCTGCCAGGCCCAATAGGCAGCACCGCCGGCGATGCCGACCATCGACAGGGTCACCAGCACGCGTACGCTGCCCAGGATCCATTGCTCGGCGTTCGCGTTGCTCATGTGTCTTTGCCCGGATGGATGTCAGTGAATCAGCCGAAAAACGACGGCACCAGGGTCGTGCCCACCAGGACCGTGCATGCGACGACCAGGGCGGCGAAGAACAGCGGCGGATGCCACACGAAGCGACTCAGCCCGGTGCGGTTGGCGAGCTCGGCCAAGACGATCGCCAAGACCAGACCCAGCAGTGCCGCCAGCAGCCAGGGCGGATAGTAGACGCCGTTGAGACTCAGCTCGACGGGAGCGGCGCTCATGAGAACCTCGGAGGATCCTCCCGCGGGGCGGGACGCCCGGTCGCGGGGTAACCCGCCGCGGCGAAGGACCCGCGCCTCGTGCCGATCCCGACCCCGGCACGCGCCACCTCAGCGCATCCAGCCCTGCGGCGGCCGATAACCGGGCGGAGGCGCCACGGAGCGATCGTAGAGGGAAGGCGGATAGGCTTGATAGGGGCCGGGACCGTACCAAAACGGCGCGCCGGGTGCCTGCCGAGTCACCTCGGGCGGCGCCGGATAGTGCGGATAGGCCGGGGCGTAACCCGGGGCGTAACCCTGCGCGGGCATCGGCATGAAGCCCGGCGGAACCGGTGGGTAGGTCGGCGCAGGCCGCGGCTGCTCGGCCGCTGCGGCGGGGCCGGTCGTCTGACTCTCTTCGGGCCGGACCGAAGGCTCGGATTCGGCCGCAATCACCTCATCGGCCTCGGTCGATGCGGACAATGCCTCGATCGGATCCGCGGACATAGCGGCATGCCCTTCGGCCTGAAGCGTCGAGAGCTCGGGCGAGGGTTCGGGCGAGGGTTCGGGCGACGCATCCGAGGCCGCGGCCACATCAGGCGACCCCGCCTCGGATGCAGCCGCTTCGGCGACGCTGCCCTCGGCAGACGTTTCAACCGGCATCGACTCGTCAGTCGCAGCGTCGGCGGTCTCTGCCACGGGTTCGGCTACGGCGGGCTCAGCAGCAACGGGCTCGGCAACAGCGGGCTCAGCAGCAACGGGCTCAGCAGCAACGGGCTCGGCAACAGCGGACTCCGCAACAGCGGGCTCGGCAACAGCGGTCTCAGCAACAGCGGTCTCAGCAACAGCAGCCTCGGCAGCAACCGGCTCGGCAGCAACGGGCTCGGCAACAGCGGACTCCGCAGCAACAGGCTCCGCAACAACAGCCTCGGCGAGGGTCACCCGTCCGATCGGCGCAACCCGGTCCGCAACCAGGGGATCGACCGCAACAGCCTGATCCGGCGAGCCCGCGAAATAAAAGTCTACGAGGTAGACATAGACCGACCCCGTCAGTGTCGCAACCACGACCGATACGACGAAGAGCCGTTCGTAATTCACCCGCCCCAATCTTTCAAACAGTCCTCTAAGCCGCCCAACGATCGCTTGCATCGACAACGTCCTCAATCGCGATTCTTGATGCCCCGCCGCCCTTGAGGCGCACGGGGACCGACGAGCCTTGGAGGATAACCGAAAGCCCCGCCCGGTTGGCGATCCATCCTGCCCTTTGCGTCATGTGAGGGTATGATTACCGGCTTGTTAGACGTTGAGCCCTGGTCATTCGCCCCATGAGCCATGCCCCCCGATCCGGAGCCGCCATCTTCTTCGATGTCCTGACCGACCTCGGGGTCGAGTATCTGTTCGGCCATACAGGCGGTGCCGTGATTCCGTTGCATGTCGAGTTGAATCGACGGATGCGTCGCCGCGACCCGGCACCCAAGTTCATCCTCTGTCGTCAGGAGGGCGGTGCGGGTCATGCCGCGGAAGGCTATGCCCGCACGAGCGGCCGGGTCGGGGTTGCGATCGCGACCTCCGGACCGGGCGCGACCAATCTGGCCACGCCCATCGCGGACGCCTACAAGGACTCGATCCCGACGCTCTTCATCACAGGCCAGGTACCGAGTGCGGCGATCGGCACCGATGCTTTCCAGGAGGTGGATACCGTCGGTTTTACGCGGCCGATCTCCAAACACAACTATCTGATCAAGGACGTCCGTGATCTGGAGTGGGTGCTGCGCGAGGCCTATGCGCTGGCGACCCGCGGTCGGCCGGGGCCGGTCGTGGTCGACATCTGCAAGGACGTGCAACTGGCCCAAACGAGCAGAGATCCGAGCGGGCAGAACCCGCCCCGGATCCGTCATCGCGAGCCGATTGCATTCGACCCGGTGAAGGCCGATGCCATCCTCGCCGCGCTTGCCGCCGCCGAGCGGCCGGTCGTAAAGGCCGGCGGCGGGGTCATCCATGCCAACGCGGCAGCGGCACTGCGGGCCTTCGCCGAGCGCTTCTCCGTCCCGGTCACCACGACCTTCAACGCGCTCGGCGCCCTGCCCTTCGAGCTGCCCCACAACCTCGGCATGCCGGGCATGCACGGGACCATCCCGGCCAACTATGCCCTGCGCGATGCCGATCTGATCCTCTCGCTGGGCGGGCGGTTCGACGACCGAGTCGCGGTCAAGGGTTTCGCCACGGGCAAGCGTATCGCCCATGTCGACATCGACCCCTCGGAGATCGACAAGACCATCGCGACCGATCTGCACCTGGTCGCGGAGCTCGGGGACTTCTTCGAACATGCCTTGACCACCGGTCAGGCCGCCGACCATGCCGACTGGCTCGCCCGAATCGCGCACTGGCGTGAGCAGATGCCCAAGCCCTACGGCCGGTCCGAGTACATCAAGCCGCAGGCCGTCGTCGAGATCATCTCCGAGCTGACCGCGGGCGACGCGACCCTGGTGACGGGTGTCGGCCAGCATCAGATGTGGTCGGCGCAGTATTATCGCTTCCGCCGGCCGCGCCAGTGGATCAGCTCGGGCGGACTCGGGACCATGGGCTTCGGTCTGCCCGCAGCCATCGGGGCCTGGTTCGCCGACCCGGTCCACCCACTCGTCCTGATCGACGGCGACGGCAGCTTTCAGATGAACATCCAGGAGCTCGGCACCCTGGTCGCCAACCGGATCCCGCTGAAGATCTTCGTCCTGAACAACAGCTTTCTCGGGATGGTCCGCCAGTGGGAAGACATGATGGACGAGGGCCATCATTACGAGACCTGTCTCGCCCGCGACGCAAGCTGCGACCCGGACTGCATGGACCTGGACCAGACCTGCCGGCGCCAGATCCCGAACCTGACCGGCCTCAAATATGTCTACCCGCGCCTCAAGACCCAGCGCATCAAGCATCCGAAGGATCTGCGCGAGGGCGTCGCCCAAGCGTTGGCCGAGCCCGGCCCAGTCCTGGTCGATGTCTGGGTCGACAAGGCCGAGAACGTCATCCCCATGGTGCGCCCCGGCCATCGGCTCGACCAGATGATCGAGTCCTGAGCCGGCGTCGCCCTACTAGCCTCCAGCATCACTTCGCATCAGTCAAAAGGAGACCGCGATGCCTACCCCACATTGGCGTTCCGTGCCACGCACGGCCGCAACGGACACCATCTACGGGCTTGCTCTGAGCCCCGACGGCCAGCGCCTGGCCACCGCGAGCTGGGACAGCCTGGTCAAGATCTGGGACGTCGCCGCGGGGCGCGTCGAGCATGAAATGCAGGGTCACGACGGTCGCGTCTACACCGTGCGCTTCCACCCCGCCGGCCAATGGGTCGCCTCGGGCGGCACCGACACCACCGTGCGCCTGTGGGACACCGCCACCGGAGCCGCGCTCTGGAGCCAGAGCGGCCACAGCAGCCTCGTCTACAGCGTCGACTTCCAGCCCGGCGGCGAGCTGCTGGCCTCCGGAAGCGAAGACGGCACCATCTGCATCTGGACATCCGCCGACGGCACCCTGGTGCGCACCATCGAGGGACATCCGCAATACGTGCAGGGCGTGGTCTTCTCGATCGACGGCACGCGCCTGGTCTCGGGTAGCCGCGACTGCACCATGGCGGTCTGGGATGTCGACTCCGGGGAAGAGCTGCTGCGGCTCGACGTCATCAACAACGGCATCAACAGCACCCAGTTCAGCCCGGACGGAACGCGACTTCTGCTGAGCAACGTCGACGGCTCGATCGGTCTGTGGGACCTCGAGAAGGGCGGGCTGATCATGGAGATGGAGGAGCACACTTATCCGGTGTGGAGTGCCGTCTTCAGCCCTGACGGCAAGACCATCGCCTCGGGCAGCGCGGACAAGACGATCGTCCTATGGGACGCCGTCACCGGCGCGGAGATGTCGCGCCTGACCGGCCACGAAAAAGACGTCTACTGCGTCGCCTTCAGCCCCGACGGCAAATGGCTCTACTCCGGCAGCGTCGACAAGCACATCCGGGCTTGGAGCCTGGACAGCAGCGACCCACGCTGGGAGACGCTCAGCACAGCCTGGCAGACCGCGGAGGCCGAGGATGCAAAAACCGCCGCCGCGGCTGCGATCGCGCTGGCCGAGCAAACGCCGGCGAAGGCACATGCATCGGGGCTCTTCGGACGGCTGTTCGGCGGCAAGCGCTGACAACCGCGGTTTAGAGATCCAAAGCGGTCGTGTTAGCCTTGACCTATCATTGCGACATCGACCGCATCGTTCGAACGTCGGATGACGCGAGCAAGCCGGCACTCTGAATTCCGGAAAAACGTAATCCGGTGGAGATGATCGCCATGACCGAGAACATCGAGCACCTCATTCTCGAGCAGTTCCGTGCTCTACGGAACCAGATCACGGCGCTGCAAACCAACATGCACAACGAATTCAACGACGTCAAGCATCGCATTAATCGGGTCGAATCCGCGATCGCCGGGATTCGCCGCGACGAGGCCGGAACCGCCGAGGATATCGCGCGCCAGCAGGCAGCCATAGACCGGCTCAAGGATCGCTTGGACCGAATCGAACGCCGCTTGGAGCTAGTCGACGACATCTAAACCGCACCCAGCGCGGTATGCGATGTTTTCGGACGCGTGACACCCGCTCCGCGGTGTCACGCATCCCTCGCGGCGCTCCGCGCCACGTGCCTCCATGGCCGAGATTTCGAACGAGTCACGGCGCGGCCTGGTTCATAGCCCGGCCAACGCGTGTTCGGCGCGGTTTATGAGATCGTGGAGTTGGACTCGATGCCGCTGGCCGTCGGGACAGCGGAAGAGGACGACTGCAAGTCGTCGATCCCGGGATATTGGCGCTTCGCGACGATCGCCGGCGTCGCGTCGGGGCGGTCGCTTGGCTCATGCACTCACCCGTCTTGATCCGGATACTCGTCGAGTGGTTTGGGGCCGATCCGATAGCGTCGCTTCTCCTCGGCGACTCGGAGTAACCGACGGGGATCGAGTGTTCCGAGATCGCAGCCGCCGTCCTCCTGCGCGGCGTCCCCCTCGGTCAATGCCGCAACCACACGAGACGCGACCGCGACCGGATCGCGGTACAGCTCGCATTCCCACACCACGATGACCTTCCAGCCCAAGGCATCGAGCGCGGCTGCGGCCTCGCCGTCGCGTGCGACGTTGCGCTCCAGCTTCTCCTTCCAGAAGGCGGCGTTGGTCCGCGGCAAGGTCGCGCGTTTGCAGTCGGCATGGTGATGCCAGAAGCAGCCGTGAACGAAAACGACGGCGCGGTACTTGGGCAGGACCAGATCCGGCCGACCGGGCAATCCGCCCCCGCCCAGACGATAGCGAAACCCGAGCCGGTGCAGTGCGGAGCGCAGGATCCACTCGGGCTTGGTGTCCTTGCCGACGACCCGAGCCATGAGGCGCGAGCGCTGGCGCGGGTTCAGCTTATCCATCATCTAAATCCGGCATTCAGTATCGCAAAGGCGCCCACTCCGGTTTGCAGCCCGCGGGCGGACCGGGGGATCAGCCCGCATCGTTGCGCAGCAGCGCGGTGACGGCATCGGCATCCAAGGGCCGACTCTTCAAGTAACCTTGGAAGAGATCGCAACCTTGGTCGCGCAGGATGTCGAGCTGGGATTGGGTCTCGACGCCCTCGGCCAAGACCTGCAATCCGAGGGCGTGACCCATGGCGATGATGGCGTCGACGATGGTGCGCGCATCCTGCTGTTGGTCGATCTCGTCGATGAAACGCTTGTCGATCTTCAGCACGTCCAGTCGGAACCGGCGCAGATAGGCGAAGGAGGAATAGCCGGTTCCGAAGTCGTCGACCGCCATGCGGATACCATGTGCACGCAGCCGATCGAGGACGCCTGCGGTATCGCCCTCGCGCTCCATCAGGGCGCTTTCGGTGAGTTCGAGTTCGAGCCGCTCGGCCGGGAAACCGGTCTGACGAAGCACGCGCGCAACGGACTCGACGATGTCGCCTTGACGCAGCTGATACCCCGAAAGGTTCACCGCAACGACCAAGGGGGCGATGCCGATCTCCATCCAGAGTACGCCTTGGCGGCATGCCTCGTGCAGCACCCACTCGCCGAGCGCCCCGATCAAGCCGGTCTCTTCGGCGAGCGGGATGAACTCGCCGGGCGGGATCAACCCATGCTCGGGATCGCGCCAGCGCACCAACGCCTCCACGCCGATCACCCGTCCGGTGGCGATCTCGACCTGGGGTTGGTAATGCGCGACCAATTGCCCCTCGGCCAAGGCGTCGCGCAGCCGTCGCTCGGTCTCGACGCGATGGCGAGCGCTGTGGGTCAGATCCTCGGTATAGAAATCGAATCGACTGCGGCCCCCCTCCTTCGCCCGATAGAGGGCGGCGTCGGCTTGCCGCAGCATCTCCCCGGCATCCTCGTCTTGCCCGGCGTAGACGCTGATGCCGATACTGGCGCCGATGCGTACCTCGGTGCCGTCGGGCAGCCTGGTGGTCTCGCCCAACGCCGCGATCAGCCGCTCGGCGACACGGGCGGCGTCCTGCGGATCGACGATATCTTCGAGCAAGATCGCAAACTCGTCTCCGCCGAGGCGTGCCAAGGTATCGGCCGCAACCAGACAACCGCCGAGACGTCGCGCCGTCTGTCGGAGCAGGACATCGCCTGCGGGATGACCGAAACTGTCGTTGACGTCCTTGAAGCGGTCCAGATCCAGCAGCAGCAGCGCCACGAGCTGGCCTTCGCGGGCCGCCACATCGATCGCGTGATCCAGGCGCGAGACGAGCAGAAAACGATTGGGCAGCTCGGTCAAGGGATCGTGATGGGCCAGAAAATCGACCCGTGACTCGGACGCCTTGATCCGAGACAGATCCGAGAAGGCGCCGACATACTGGATCACCTGCCCCGCATCGTCCCTGACCGCGCTGATGTTGAGCAACACCGGATAGAGCTCGCCGTTCTTGCGCTGGTTCCAGAGTTCGCCCTGCCAATGGCCGGTTTCGTCGATGCTCCGCCACATCGCATCGAAGAAGGCGGCGTCGTGACGATCCGATCGCAGAAGACTCGGTGTTCGTCCAACCACCTCATCCTCGCCATAGCCCGTCAGCTCGACGAAGGCCGTGTTGACCTGCAGGATACGCGAATCGCGATCCGTCACCACGACACCCTCGCGCGTGTTGTCGAACAGCGCCGCGGCCAGCCGAAGCCGTTCTTCCTGACGCTTGCGCTCGCTAATGTCGTCGATGGTCGCGACGAAATAGTCAATGCTCCCGTCCTCGTGCCGCACGACACGGACATCGATCTCGGTGTGGACAATCCGCCCGTCCTTGCGCAGGTAGCGCTTCTCCATCGCGTAGCCGTCCGACTTTCCGGCCAATACCCGCTCGAACTCGGCCAGATCCGCGTCGAGATCCGGCGGATAGGTCAACTCGACCCACGTCGTCTCGGCCAGCTCGTCGCGCGCGTAACCGAAGATCTCGCAGAGCCGATCGTTGAAACGAATCCAGCGTTTGATCCGAGGCGAGGTGATCGCCATGCCCACGAAGGGGAGCTCATAGAACTTCATCAACAGCCGGTCCTTCTCGGCGGCCTGCGCCGCCATCTCGAGACGGTGGGCACGACGTTGAAGACGCCAGAAGAAGTAACCGGACGTCGCGAGCACCGACAGCGCGGCCAAGGCGACCAGGCTGACCCAATAGACCAACACCCGCAGTGGCGCCATGACCTCGGCACGGTCCACCTTGGCGATCAGGCGCCAGTTGGTCCCTGCGATCTGGCGAAAGACGGCAAGCACCTCGACCCCGCGATAGTCCTCCCCCGGAACCTGCCCCACGTCGCTGTCGTGCAGCAACGCAGCCGTTGCCGGCAGCCGATCGCCCAAGGGCACCTTTCGAACAAGCGGTACCCAGTCGCGATGGCGAGCGGCGCTCAGAAAGACCCCGAAATCGCCCACCCGCTCCACCAAGTGGGTCTCGGCGCTCGGGCTCGCGGTCGGCCAAGCGCGCAGGGACGGATACAAAAAGCCCTCGGTACCCGCACGCAGCACGACGGTGGCGACCGCCCGCCGGGCTCCGCCCTCCTCGACCGAGATCGGGATCACCCAATCGAGGTGAATGCCGCCTCCCTCGTCCCGATGGAGTCCGCTCTGCAGGACACGATTCTCGACCCGTGCGCGCAAGGCCAAGGCGTCGAGCGGCGCCAGCAGCTCGGAATGCTCGCCGATACTCAGCACAACGTCGCCGTCAAGCGCGACGAGGAGAACGCCCTCGTAGCCGTAGGCGTTCACAAGTGCGGCAAGCCGGTCGGAGATGTCTGCGGCGAGGGTCGGATCCGGAGGCAAGTCACCGAGTAACTGGTCGATTCGACGTGAGAAGGGTACATCGGAGGCGAGCAGTACAGCGTCGCCGTGCCGTTCCGCCATCCATTGCTCGAGTTGACCGGCCTTGAGCGCGGCAACCGCGTTCAGATTCGAATAGGCGTCACGCTCCAGTTGGGGACCATGAATCAAGACGACCCCGAGACTCAACATCGGGACCAGAATCAAGAGGGCCAAAAAACCCAGGATCATCCGAAGCGGCGTGACGGGCTTGATCGGCCCCTCGAGCGCCGAGGGTTCTGCCTCCAGGGCGCGACCGATCGAGGTATTGAGCAGCCAAAAGAGCAGGATCGCGGTCACCGCGACGAACAACAGGCCCTTTGTCAGGCTCATGCCCAGCAGGATTCCCAGCTCGCCTGTCGCGAGCGACAGCAGCACGTCCGAAGCCAAGATCCAAACGAGCCCGAAGACGAAGTAAATCAGGGCTACGCGCAGGGCTGGCGACCGTCGCAAGAGGTATTTCATTGATTTCGGCGCTTCCTCCGTCGTTCCCGAGGACCCGCCGGCAAGCCGGCGCATCACTCCCGAAGCATTGGACCAACGAATCCTCTAACTTGACGGAATTCATCGGTCAAAGATTGCCCCGGTCGGCCAAAGCCTCCATTTTAGTTCAGTTGTACAATCGGGCGCGCCCGGATCATCGTCCCTTCGACGATCGTTGCGAGACGCGTGCCGATTCGCTTTTTGGGGGGCTGAAGACAACAATGCACGGCACTCCGATACCACTGAGATGGCCCTCGCGACCCGAGGGTTGGAGATCGAGATCATGATGAAGCGTATGGATGTAAGCGGCTTGAAGGTCGCGCAGCCTTTGTTCGATCTGGTTAGCGACGATGTCTTGCCCGGTACCGGCATCGCGCCCGACGCATTCTGGCAATCCTTCGGGAACCTGGTGCAGGAGCTCGCGCCACGTCATCGCACCCTTCTGGCGAAGCGCGACGCCTTGCAGGCCCGGATCGACGCCTGGCATCTGGAGCATCGCGGCCGAACACTGGATCAGGGCGCCTACCGCGCCTTCCTGTCGGACATCGGTTATCTCGTCCCCGAAGGCCTCGATTTCGGCGTCACCACGGCGAACGTCGACGCGGAAATCGCCGAGATCGCCGGCCCACAGCTCGTGGTGCCGGTGAGCAACGCACGTTACGCGCTCAACGCCGCCAACGCCCGGTGGGGCAGCCTCTACGACGCGCTCTACGGGACAGACGTGATCCCGGACACGGATGGCTTGGAGCGCGGCTCGGCCTACAACCCCAAACGCGGGGCGGAGGTCATCGCCCGCGCCGCCGCCTTCCTCGACGAGGCGGCACCCTTGAACCGCGGCTCGCACGGCGAGTCCTGCGGCTATCGGGTCGATGACGGCAAGCTGGTCGTCTGCCTGCCGGACAATAGCCAGACCATGCTGGCGGAGCCGGGGCAGTTCGTCGGCTATCTCGGCACGCCGGAGAAGCCGGATGCCATCCTGCTGATCAACCATGGCCTGCACATCGAGATCCGGATCGATCGCGAGCATCAGGTCGGTCGCGACAGCCCCGCCGGGGTGGCCGATCTGCTGTTGGAATCGGCCATGACCAGTATCCAGGACTGCGAGGACTCGGTCGCCGCGGTCGATACCGAGGACAAGGTCGGGGTCTATCGCAACTGGCTGGGCCTGATGAAAGGCGACCTCACGGCCCGTTTCCAGAAGGGCGGAAAGCCTGTCGATCGCGCCCTGGACGAGGACCGGATCTACCGCACCCCGCTCGGCGGCACACTCACCCTGCCCGGCCGCTCGCTCATGCTGGTGCGCAACGTCGGCCATCTCATGACGACGGATGCCGTGCTCGATGCCGACGGCAACGAGATCCCGGAAGGCATGCTCGATGCGCTGGTCACGGTGGCCTGCGCCCTGCACGACATCCATCCGACTTACGGCGCTCGTCGCAACTCGCGCGCCGGCAGCGTCTATATCGTCAAGCCGAAGATGCACGGACCCGAGGAGGTTCAGCTCGCGGTCGACATCTTCGCCGGTGTCGAGGACGCACTCGGGCTCGCCCGCAACACCATCAAGATCGGCATCATGGACGAGGAGCGCCGCACCACGCTGAATCTCAAGGAGTGCATTCGGGTCGCATCCGAGCGGGTCATCTTCATCAACACCGGCTTCCTGGACCGCACCGGCGACGAGATCCACACCGACATGGAGGCCGGTGCGGTGCTGCGCAAAGGCGACATGAAGACCGCGCCTTGGCTGCTCGCCTACGAGAACTGGAACGTCGATGTCGGTCTCGCCTGCGGTCTGCGCGGCCATGCCCAGATCGGCAAGGGCATGTGGACCATGCCCGACGAGATGCGCGCCATGGTGGCCACCAAAGCCGGTCACCCCAAGGCCGGCGCCAACTGCGCCTGGGTGCCCTCCCCGACCGCCGCGACCCTGCATGCGATGCACTACCACCAAGTCGATGTGGCCGCCGTCCAAGCCGAGCTGGCCGCCGGCGGACCGCGGGCGAGCCTGGACACCATCCTGCAGATTCCGCTCGATCCCGATTGCGCCTGGAGTGCCGAGGAAATCCAGCAGGAGCTCGACAACAACTGCCAGGGCATCCTGGGCTACGTGGTGCGCTGGGTCGATCAGGGTGTCGGCTGCTCGAAGGTGCCGGATATCGCCAACGTCGGCCTGATGGAGGATCGCGCGACCCTGCGGATCTCGAGCCAGCATGTCGCCAACTGGCTGCATCACGGGATCGTGTCGCGGGAGCAGGTCATGGAGACGCTCAAGCGGATGGCCGCCGTGGTCGACGCGCAGAACGCCGATGATCCTCTGCATCGCCCGATGGCACCCGGATTCGACGGCATCGCCTTCGAGGCCGCCTCGGATTTGATCTTCAAGGGTCGCGAGGCGCCGAACGGCTATACCGAGCCGACCCTGCACGTGATGCGCAGGCGGCTCAAAGGGCATTAAACCGCGCCCCGGGGGGACATGCGCTGTCTCCCCGGGGTTGATGTCGAATCCATCTGCAGGCGTCGCAGCGGGCGCGGTTTAAGTGATAAGGGATTTCGACGGCACTGCGGTTCAGGTGCGGTTCAGCGTGGAGGCTCTATGATTAGGGTTATGACGGGGTATCCGTTTCCCCGCCGCTTCGCTGGAGATGATCCATGAACATCAGCCGGACGCTGTTGATCCTATCCGCTGTCGGTCTTGCGACCTTTGCCCTCGCGCCTGCGACCTCGCAGGCGCGGGAGCCCCCCATGTGGGAGGGACGCGACGGTCGGGAATGGCGCTGTGATCGCGGCCGTCCTTGCGACCCTTACCCCCGCCGTTATCGCCCCGAGCGCGGCACCACCACCATCACGGCCCCGGAATACGGCGGTCATGCCATTCGCGGTTATGTCCCTCCCCGCTCGGTCATCCTGAATCCGCCCGGGCCTCGATACAGGAGCGACCGAGATCCGCGATAATGGGTTGCGGTCCGCAGATGCCTTCGGCTCGACGGATCGGCTGTGCTAGATTCACCCGCACCTGGAACGGATCCCGGAGCCAAGAACACCATGCGTCTCACCAGAGTCACCCTCGCCGTCTTGCTTCTCGTCGCCGTCACCGCGACGACCGGGGTGGCGTGGGGCCGTAGCGAGAAGTCGGGCCAAGGAATGAGCCCTTCCCAAGCAGAACAGGAGGCGCGACGCCAGACCGGCGGCGGGCGCGTGCTCTCCGTCAAGCCGTCGGACGGTGGTTACCAGGTCAAGGTTCTGACACCGTCGGGCGAGGTCAAGTACGTCTTCGTCTCGGGTCGCTAAACCGCGCTCAGCACGATATGCGTCGTTTGTTGGATTGCTTGGCCACGCCGGCTCCGACGACTGCCGGAGCCGGCGCGGTTTAAGGTATTAAAAAATATTAGCTTTTAAGCCGCATCCCACTGAGATCGAGGACTTCTCCGAAGCCAAACGCAACATGAAAATGGCGCATCTCGTTCTGAGCGCGGTTTAGAGGGTGAACCTATGCATATCCTGGTGATCGAGGACGAGACCGAGCTGCGGCGCCAAATCATCGAGCGTCTCGCTCGCGAGGGCGCGATTGCGCAGGGCACCGGCGAGGGTCGCGAAGGCTTGTATCTGGCGACCGAATACCCCTTCGACGCGGCGGTGATCGATCTCGGCTTGCCTGGGATGAGCGGGCTGGAGATCATCCGCAGCCTGCGAGCCGCCGATAGTCTCCTGCCGATCCTCATCCTCACCGCGCGCGATCGCTGGCAGGACAAGGTGGAAGGTCTCGAGGCCGGCGCCGACGACTATCTCGCCAAGCCGTTCCAAGCCGAGGAGCTGTTGGCCCGATTGCGCGCCCTGATCCGCCGATCCAACGGAGCGGCGTCTCGGGAGCTGCGCATCGGACCCTTGCGCATGGATCTGGTGGCCCAATCGGTGTGGATCCACGAGCGCCCGACCGAGCTGACGGCGTTCGAATACCGGCTCTTGGAGCAACTGGCGAGCGCCCGCGGCGGTGTGCTCTCCAAGCAAGCCTTGGCGGATCGCCTCTATCCACACGACGAGGATCGCGACAGCAACGTGATCGAGGTGCTTCTGGGCCGCCTGCGGCGCAAGCTCGACCCGGACGGCTCGCTCGCGCCGATCGAGACCTTGCGCGGTCGCGGCTATCGCCTGGCGCTCGCAAGCGAGGACGCACACCCGGGTTCCGCCTGATGTCGCTGCGTGCACGCGTCGTCGCCTCCGCCGCCGCGGTGCTCGCGCTCTTCATCCTGCTCACCAGCCTTGCCCTGGAACGGGCCTTCCGCGAGACCGCCGAATCCTCGCGCGAGGAGCGTCTGCTCGCCCAGATCTTCCTGCTCATGGCGGCAGCGGAGGCGGAGAACGACGGCCTGGTCTTTCCCGAGGCGCTCGCCGAGGCCCGCTTCAGCCTGCCTGCATCGGGCCTCTACGCCCGCGTTTTCGACACCGCCGACCGTCTGATTTGGGAATCCGACTCCGCAATCGGCACCCCCGAGCCCGGCCCCATGGCGCTCGTGCCCGGCGAGCGCCGCCTCGAATTTCGGACCGACAGCAACGGACAGGACTATCTGGTAGAAGGCTTCGGCGTGTCTTGGGCGACGGGGGCGGTGCCGCGCAACTATGTCTTCCTGGTGGCGGAAGACACGGTTGCCTTCGACGAAGAGGTCGGACGCTTTCGCGCAAGCCTCGCTGTCTGGCTCGGTGCAATGGCCGCGCTCATGTTGACGGCGCTGGTCCTGATCCTCGCCTGGGGATTGGCACCCTTGAGGCGGGTCAGCGCCGAGGTCGCCGCAATCGAGTCCGGCCAACAAGACAAGATCCTCGGCCGCTATCCGACCGAGATCAGCACCCTGACCGACAATCTGAACGGACTGCTGGCCCATGCGCAGGCACGCCAGATGCGGCTCGACAACGCGCTCGGCGACCTCGCGCACAGCCTCAAGACGCCGCTCGCGGTGATGCGGGGCGCCGTCGGCGATGCCGGCTCCGGACAGGACACGCGCGCGCTCATGGAAGAGCAGCTCGGGCGGATGGACAACATCGTTGCCCATCAACTGCACCGCGCCCGCACGGGTGCCGCCCCGGCATCCATACTCGCGCCGCCGGTGCCGATCGGGCGCGTCGCGGAACGCCTCCTGGCCTCGCTGGAAAAGGTCTATCGCGACAAGGGTGTCGAGGTCACGCTAGCGGTCCCGCAAGAGCTGCAGATCAACGGCGTTGAAGGGGATCTGATGGAGATGCTCGGCAATCTGCTCGACAATGCCTTCAAGTGGTGTCGCCGCCGCGTCCACCTCATCGCCACCCATGAGAAGCGGATGCTGGTGCTCGCCATCGAGGACGACGGACCCGGCATCCGGCCGCAGGATGCGCAACGCCTCCTCGCGCGCGGGGCGCGTGCCGACGAGGCCGTACCGGGCCACGGCATCGGTCTTGCCGTCGCCCGGGAGATCTGCGAGGCCTACGGGGGACGACTCGTCGTGGAGGCGTCGGTGCTCGGCGGGGCGAGGATCTGTCTGAAGCTCCCGACTTAAACCGCGCCCGGCGCGATAGGCGATGTCTGTAGGTGGGATCGGCCCCGGCAGACTTCACGACCGCTGGAGCTGGCGCGGTTTAAGAGATTAAAAAATCTATTATTTAGACCCCGTCCCCGCTTAGGGCCGTGGACGCACCAAACCTCGAACTCTCTCGAAGATCCGGCATCTCACACCGGACGCGGTTTAACCGCCGCGCATCAATCTCCGAATCCCTGCGGATTCTCGGATTGCCACCGCCAACTGTCGCGAACCATCTCGTCGATCCCGAGCTGCGCCTCCCAACCGAGCTCCGCCTTGGCGAGCGCCGGATCGGCATAGCAGACGGCGATATCTCCGGGCCGACGCGCGACGATCTCGAAGGGCACCGGGCGACCGCTCGCACGCGCGAAGGCGTCGACCATGTCGAGCACGCTATAGCCTTGCCCGGTCCCGAGGTTGTAGGTCACCACGCCCGGTGCCTGCTCGAGCCGACGCAGCGCCGCGAGATGTCCGCGCGCCAGGTCGACGACATGGATGTAATCGCGCACGCCGGTGCCGTCCGGGGTCGGATAGTCGTCGCCGAAGACGCGCAGCCGCGGCAGCTTGCCGACGGCGACTTGGGCGACATAGGGCATCAGGTTGTTCGGAATGCCGTTGGGGTCCTCGCCGATCCGCCCGCTCGGATGCGCACCGACCGGATTGAAGTAGCGCAGCAGGGCGATGTTCCAGGCCGCGTCCGAGACGTGAAGATCGCGCAGGATCTCCTCGATGAAGAGCTTGGAGCGGCCGTAGGGATTCGTCGCCGAGAGCGGAAACCCTTCCCGGATCGGCACCGTCGCCGGGTCTCCGTAGACGGTGGCCGAGGAGCTGAAGACCAGGTTCTTGACCCCGGCATCGGCCATCGCCCGGCAGAGCGTAATGGTCCCGCCGAGGTTGTTGTCGTAGTAGGCAAGCGGGATCTCGACCGACTCACCGACCGCCTTGAGCCCGGCGAAATGGACGACGGCATCGAAGGCGCCGTCGCGAAAGATCGCATCGAGTGACGCGCGATCACGCAGATCCGCCTTGATGAAGGTCAGCGTGCGTGCCGTGATCTCGCCGACCCGCCGCAGCGACTCCTCCTTGCTGTTGCTCAGGTTGTCCACCACCACCACGTCCATCCCCGCGCTCAGCATCTCCACGCAGGTGTGGCTGCCGATGTACCCCGCCCCGCCTGTGACCAGAACACGCATCGCGTCACCCCCTGTCTGTGTTTAGAAATACTTCATGTTTTTATCAAGCGACGTTCATGCATCCGACAGCCTGCGTTCAGGAGGCATACCCCATCCTGGCGGCATCAGGGAGAGCCCGAAAGCGGAGGGAGCCAGCACGACCTCGACTGCAGCACCCGTCCGCGAGCCGAGATGGGCACACGCCGTTCGGGTTTGGTTCAAGCCACCGAAACAGTTAAATCGGAGATTCAACATGCACTTCAACACAGCATTCCGCCCCCTGGCCGCTCTACTTGCCCTCGGCTGTATCGGGCTTTCGCCCGCCGCCTTCGCCGGAGATTACCCCTGCCCGCCCAACCGAGGGGCGGTGACAATCGACGGCAACGTCGTTGTCAAAGGCATCTGCAATCTCAACGGTACCAAGGTCAAGGGTAATGTGCTCGTCTATTCCGGCGGCACCCTGACAGCGACGGGCGCCTTGATCGACGGCAACGTCCAAGCCAAAGACGCCAATGCCGTGACGCTCAGGAGCAGCTATGTTAAAGGGGATGTACAGGCGGAAAACCTGCGGGGATCCCCCAGCTATATCGAGAAAAATAGGGTCGACGGCAACATCCAGTTAAAGAGCAACCGCAGAACGGTTGCGGTGCGCGACAATGTCGTGGACGGCGACGTGCAGGCATTCAGCAACACCGGCGGCCTGATCATCGCGCGCAACACGATCGACGGTAATCTCCAGTGCAAGAGCAATACACCGGCACCGACCGGCGGCAACAACCGGGTGTCCGGCAACAAGGAAGACCAGTGCCGGCGACTCTAAACGTCGTCATCGCCAGGGACGGCGTCGCCAAGCAGCGTGTACCATGACGCATCCTTGGCGAAGACAACCCAGCGGCTTCGTGAACGCGGTTTCACGAGAAGCAGCAACGGCTCGGCCTCATTGATGCGATTCGGGACGAAGCTATTCCTATTGTTTGCCGGACTCCTGGGCCTGGCCATGGTCGCCGCCTCCCTGGCACTCTGGGGCACGCACGAGGCCCGCCAAAACCTCGCACGCATCGATCTCGCACATCGATCGTACGAGGGGTATCTCTCGCTGTCGAACCACACCTACCAACTGTTCAAGCAGTTCGGCGACGCGATGACGATCGGCGACCGCGACAAAGGCGAGCTGGAGACCACGCTGCTGGCCGCGATCCGACATGACATTACGACCATCCGAGAGATCATCGCCGAAGAGATCCACCTCGATTCAGACGAGATGGTGACGGCTCTTGATCGACTTGTCGGCATCGAAACCAAGATCCAGAACCTCCTCGCCGAGTACCAAACCGTGCTCGACAGCGATTACCCG
Organism: Thiocapsa rosea; assembly: GCF_003634315.1. Lineage (NCBI taxonomy): Bacteria > Pseudomonadati > Pseudomonadota > Gammaproteobacteria > Chromatiales > Chromatiaceae > Thiocapsa > Thiocapsa rosea. The sequence goes on along the minus strand of NZ_RBXL01000001.1, from coordinate 3,555,456 downwards.
ATCCCCTTGGTCGAGGAGTGGGGACGCCTCTCCAAGATTCTCGACGAGCGTGTCGACCGGGATTTTGCCCGGCTCATCCAGGAAGCGCTCGATGTCCAGGTCCGAGAGCTGACCGAGCAGCGCGCAATCCTGGACGCGCGATCACGCCTGAACCAGCTCTTGGCCGCCCTGGTCACGGCCTTCGGCGCCTTGGCCGGTGCCGCTGTATTCTGGTGGCTGGTGCGCGACTTCAAGAGACCGGTCGGGAATCTGATCGCAGGCGCTGAAGCACTGGCCCGCGGGGATCGCGAGCATCGCATCGTCTCGGGCGGCGGCGGCGAGCTCGAGGGTGTCGCCGACGCACTCAACCGGATGGCCGACGAGATCGCGGCCCGCGAGCAGGGTCTCGAGACATCCAATAAGCGGCTCGAGAAGGCCGTGGTCGAGCGCACCGCTGATCTGGAGCGGCTCTTGGCGACGCTCAAGGATGCCGAGGCGAGTCGGCGGCGCCTCCTGGCCGATGTCAGTCATGAGCTGCGCACCCCGCTGACCATCATCCGCGGCGAGGCCGACATCGCCTTGCGCGGGGTCGATCGACCCTCCACCGAATACCGCGAGGCATTGACGCGATGCCGCGACGCAGCCACCCATACGGCGCGCTTGGTCGATGATCTCCTATTCATCGCACGACGCGAATCCCGGGAGACTCGCCTCATCGCACGCGTGCTCGACTTGACGACCTTCCTGCCCGCCGTGCTCGCGGACTGCCGCAGTCTGCTGGAGAATCACGGCGGGTCCGCCATGCTGCTGAGCGAGGTCGATCAAGCCCTGCTGCGTGCAGACCCGGATCGACTGCGTCAGGTGATCCTGATCCTCCTCGACAACGCCATGCGATACGGCGACGGGCAGGTTGCCATCCGCCTGGAGCGGATCCCGGACGGGTATCGGATCTCCTTCACCGACACAGGGCCGGGACTCGGCCCGGAGGATCTTGCACAGGTCTTCCAGCGCTTCTTCAGGGGCAGCAATGCCGCTCGGGGGTACGAATCCGGAGTCGGACTGGGCCTGCCGGTGGCGAAGGCCATCGTCGAGGCGCACGAGGGCAGGATCGGCGTCGAGAGCCGGCCCGGGGAGGGCATGACGGTACGGGTGGATCTGCCGGCGGAGATACCGTTGAGTGTGGCGCCGTGAATATCTTGTTGGTCGAGGACGAGGCCCGGGTCGCCGATTTCGTCCAGCGCGGCCTAAAGGCCGAGGGTTGGTCGGTCAGCGTTGCCCCGACGGGCGAGTTGGCCCTGGTCATGATCGCCGATGCCTATTTCGACGTGATCGTGCTGGATCTGATGTTGCCCGGGATCAGCGGGCAGGATGTCTGCCGACGACTGCGCGCGAAGAAGAACCGGACCCCGATCCTGATGCTGAGCGCACTGGCCGATGTCGAGGATCGCGTCGCGGGTTTGCGGATGGGGGCGGACGACTATCTGCCTAAACCCTTCGACTTCGACGAGTTGATGGCTCGTATCGAGGCCCTCGCGCGACGCTCCGTCGGGTTCGAGGAGAGCGCATCGGCACCTCATGTGCTGACATCGGGCGCGCTGAGCTTCGACACCCGATCACTGGAGGTCCGATGCGGCGATACGCCGATCAATCTGACCCCCAAAGAACGCGACCTGGTGAAGCTCTTTCTCGGAAACCCGCGCAAGATCTTCTCGCGCGAGCGCATCCTCAGCACCTTGTGGGGCATCAATGAAGACCCCCAAACCAATGTTGTCGATGTCTACATCGGTCGGCTTCGAAAGAAGCTCGGCCCCTGCGGCGAGCCGATCGAGACCGTGCGCGGGGCCGGCTACCGTTATGCCGAGAATGGCCCCGGTTGATCCCGGGTGCCGTGCCGATCGCTCGCGCACCAGGTCGGTGCGCGAGCGATCGATCTTAGTCCATGATCAATGCGGCGGGCGTTCCGGTCGCGGGTCGTAGCCCGGGTTTTCCGCTCGGTGCCGATCGTCACTCCGGCCCTCAACCACACCGGCCCCCATCGCCGAACGGCGAGCACCCCGGGATCGTCGACTTGCAGTCGACATCTTCCCCCGGCCTGACGGCAGGCGGGTCGAGTCCGGCGCGACGATCCCTGGCCCCTCGCTCGGTGGATGTTGGCCGAGGTCAGACCCCAGCGCTTCGACATCGACGGGGACGGTTCTGAAATCCGATACAGCAAACATGGAAATGCGATCGGACGAGGAGCGCGCCACGTGGCGTCGTTTGTGCTTAACTCTCACGGAACGTTCCGCCTCCACCGCCTTTCGAAACGACGAGCGCCGCGTCCCCGCGGCAGGCCCCGCCCAACACAGCAGGTCACCGACATGATCGATCCCATTCGCGAGCTTGGCCTCCACACCGAATCGTCCGCCGATCTTCACGACGGTCCTTACGCATCGCTGTCGGCCGAAGACCGTCAGAAGCTCCATCTCTACATCAACTTCAAGCTCATCTCCTCGGGTCAACCCTCCTGCGGCACAGCGGCGACGGCAGGTTTCATCGAGATCGCCCACGATCTGCTGCTGAGCTATCGCGAGAAGAACCGGCTCCTGTCGACCTACCATTGCCCGGTGGACCGACGCATCCAGGATTTCCTGGGACGCTATTTCGAGGATCTGGAGCTGGATCGAATCCCGACCCTGCCCTTCCAATCCTTCATCCTGGACCGTCACGGACTGGCCCGCGAACTCTCCGTCCCCGTCGACAGCGATGTCTTCACCTCGGACATCATCTCAAGCTACCGCGTGGCGCAAGGCGTCCTGCACAACCCGGCGAGCGACCGGCGCACCACCGAGGGGTCTTTTCACGTCGCCGAGGGCGGGCTGCCCATCCCGGGCGACAAGAAGGCAGTGCCCAAGGCGGTCTTCGCAAAGCTGCTCGCGGCCGCGCTCGATCCGCCCGAAGACCTGCTGACCATCCCCTTCACAGCCAATCACAGCGAACCGGCACGGATGTTCGTCTCGCTCCTGCTGCGCCCCTTGGTCTGCCCGGAGGTTCCGGGTTTCCAGCCCGAGAAGAACATGGAGGTCCGTTTCTTCGCGCCCGGCAATCTGGTCTCCAACCTGGATTTCGTCGAGAGCATCTTCGGCAACGGCGGCAACCCCTATCTTGCCGACTTCGATGCCGCCCTGGACGTGGATCACTGGACCGGTCACACCGGCTGCGTGCTGCTCGCCCCGCATCTGACCCGGCTCACCAAGCAGGCGCTGGGTCTGCCCCACCGTGACCACGCGACCGATCGCCAGCGTGCCGATGGCATGTGCTGGAGCGAACCGGATGAACGCTACAACAACGGCAATCCCTTCAAGATCACCGCGCGCGACGCCTCCGGGGTGATCGTCACCATTCTGGCGGACAACTACTTCGGCTACTGCAAAAAAGAGGTCAAGACCCAGATCAGCTTCGCCGCCAATCTCTTCGGCCTGGCCGAAGAGGAGCACTCGGGCGGTGCACTCGCGTTCCCGCGCTTCAACCACGGCGAGGAGTTCGGCGTGGATCAGGCCACGCGCGAGCCCGGCTATTCATTCACCGATGTCGCCGCACGTTACGGCGCGATTATAGATCTGCAGCCGGAGGGCTACGGGATCGACAAACGCTTCCCGCAGGTCGTCTACGTCCCGCAAAAACTGCGCATGGACCTTCTCGCCCAGCGCATCTCCTGGGATTTCGAGGGCGCGACCCGTACCATCCGGCTGCAGCCGGGCAAGATCTACATCCAGCCCAACGGCTACAAGATCGAGATGCAGAAGCACCCGGGCGCACCCTCCTGGCGTCTCATCGGCACCAAGGCCGAAGGCACCTTCTGTCACAAGCCCTGTACAGTCTCGGGCGGCGGCAAGTCCGAGATCTCCAAGTCGCTCGAGGACGCCGTGCTCTACGGCCCTATCTTCGTCGATGATCTGCATCAGGATCTGGACCGGGTGCAGGAGATCTTCGACCGCGATTACCGCGATCGCTTCCGCCCCGGTTTCGAGCACGAGGACCACGACGCCGGGCGCAAGCCCTTGTCGCCGGAGCGCAGTCTGGGCTCGCTCATCAAGCTGCTGACCCCCTCGCCAAGCCATACGCGCGAGTACAACACCTGGCTCACGATGATCCCCCCGCGGTTGCTGGCCCTGACCTTCATGATCAAGCGTCTCTACCGTCCGAGCTGGGGCGAGGCGTGGCGCGACCGCTTCTCGGTCGACGAGGTCGACGGGGCGCCCGGGCACGAGCTCAAGGCCTTCGGGCGGCGCATCGTGGCGACCTATCTTCGGGTCGGGTTCGATCTCGACGGCAAGTGGCGAACCTTCAAGCTGCGCCAAGACTTTATCGCTGCCGAGAAGATCCAGATGGAGGACGACATTACCGCCTCCGTCGTGATACCGCCGAGTGCGGTCAGCGGATGCAGAGCCTCGGCTCGCGAAGGCGAGCACAGCCTCAAGCTCGCCCGAAACTGCGAGTACCGTCTGTTCCAGCGCCCGGACGACGCCATCATCCCCGGCTTCGACAAGCAGACCGAGCTCGAGATGGCGCAGAACGGCAACTTCATGGCCAACTTCGAGCCGCTGGCGGGACCGACGCTGGACGCGGTCATCGGCGATGTTCTAACCCTCTCGACCTTCACCGCACCCATGCGCCAGCGTCTCGAGCAGGCGGCGCATGACGGCCTCGCCGTCGTCTCCTCCGCCCACCCGCGGCTGGTCGACGGCAAGCCGTCGAAAAACCCGCGCTACCTTCAGATCCGCCCTGATCTGGTCAACCCGGTGCGCAAGTACGTCGCCGAGATGGGCGCGCGCCTCCATCGCAAGCTACCCCTGGACATCGCGGTCTGCCACCCGGTGGACGCGGTCCTGACCGGACGGCGCAACAACCCGCCGGAGCCCGGCATCCGGGCGCTCGCGGTCTACAACCCGATCCACTACCAGGAGCTGCCCGAGCTCTTCATGGACTTCATCTGCTCGCTTACCGGCAAGTCTCCATCGACCACCGGGGCCGGCAGCGAAGGGGCGCTCACCAAAGCGCCGTTCAACGCCGTGCGCCCGACCGTGGACCTGAACAACGCCCTGGTCTCCTACATCCTCACCGGCTATGCCGGGTTCTCCAGCTCCGCCGGACACATCGGCCCGGACGTCAAGGTCTCGCACGACGTGTCCCTGTTGATCCCGGAGATCTGGGCGCGTCTCACCGAGCAGGAGCGCGATCCGCGATACCTGATTGCAAACGACTATCTGGAGCCCCTCGAAGACTTCGAGTACCAGGGCCGCACCGTGCTGGCGAGCCGGCTCGGCTACCGTATCACCGAGCGCTTCGTGGCCCACTTTATGGGCAAGATCTTCGACAATCCGCGGGCGGTCTTCACCTCGGCCATCCTGCGACCGGAGTCGCAGAGCCTGGATGTCTTCGTCGACGGCATCGAGAACATCTGCGAGGCACAAGAGCGCGTCGCCCGACGCTATCTCGAGGACGGCAGCATCGAGGATGCCTGTCCGCCGCTCGCGGCCCTGCTCCACATCATGGCGGAGGGCCACTATCAGGGACGAAAGGTCCACGACCCCGCGATCCGCAACCTCTTTACTCGCGAGTCCCTGCTGGGCTCGGATTGGTATCGCGAACGTCTGCAGATCAAGCAACAGCGCGACATCCAACTCGCACGGAGGATGGTGCTGAATCTGCAGCAATTCATGGAACTACGCCACTACGCCGACGAGGCCGACCGTCTCGATGCCGCCGCGCGCCTGGCCCGCGCCAAGGCCGATCTGGCTCGGGTACAGGAACCCGCCTACCTAGATGCCTTGATCGGCACCATCGGCGCGGATCCACTCGGACCGGCTCGGGAGATCATGGTCGATGCCGAGCGATTGGCCGCTTAAACCGCGTCCAGAGTGCGGCATGCGCCATTTGTTGGAATGGCTTGGCCGCGCCGCTCGACGCCGCGACGACCGACCGGCGGCCAAACCGACACCCAGGACCGCCTTGTGTTAGCGTACCGGGCATCAAACACCCATCCCGGAAATCCAAAGATGCAACACCTTACACCCCAAGGCCAACAGATCGTCGACGATATCGCCCGGCGCCATGGATTCAGCCAGGATGCCGTCACCCACATGCTGGTCGCCGTGCTCAACGGCAACGGCGGCATGGCCCAGTTCAGTCACCCGGAATTCGGAGGCTCGGGCCAATGGATGCAGGGCGGCATGCTGATGCTCGGCGACATGTTCAACTCCTCGCTGAAGGGCCGGGTGGACGCCCTCTGCTACGAGCTTGCCAACCTGCTCGCCAACCAGCCCGGCCTGCTTCAGAGCGGGAGCTTTCAGTCCCAAAGCCAAGGTGGTGGATCCTTTCAGAACCAGACCAGCGGCGGCGTTCGCGGCCAATCCGACCTCTTCGTGCCTGACCCCTCCGATCACTGGTGGCCGCAAGAGCTCGGTGTACCGAACGCGACCGGAAGTCAAAACAACGTCAAGTACGCCTATTTCGCCGAAGCACGGCGCCTGGCCGTGAACACCGGCGGCGATGTCTGGGTCTACGACACCTTGGATCACCAGATCGGCGGCTTTTCCCAACAGCAAGGCATGGGCGGCTCGATCAGCTTCGGCAGCCAATACGGCACCATCGATCTCGGACGCCTTCCGGTCGTCCTGCGCAACGGTCAACCCGTGGAGGCGCCGCCGGCCCATGCGCCGGATCGCTCCATGCAGAATCAGCCCGCGTCCAACCCACGCGCGAACGAGGGCGATATCTTCGCCGCCATCGAACGCCTCGGCGATCTCAGAGCAAAGGGCATCCTCACGGACGATGAGTTCAACACCAAGAAGGCCGAGCTGCTGGCGCGGCTGTAGCGTGGCGGTTGCCGATCCAGTGTCGGCATGTAACACCACGCCTTAGTGGATCCGGCCATCCTTGCCGGACCACCCAGAGAAACCACCCTCGCCTCAATCTCCCCCGCCTAAGACCGCGCTCACCTTCCTGCAATCCCGCCTTGGCCATGCGCATGGCAAGGCGGAATCCGCCGGTCCAAAGCCTACAGAACAGCGCGAATCTCGATATATCTTCAGATATATTTTTGTACACTTTTGAAGGATACAAAGATACGAACTCGGGCATATTTTCAATCGACCTCCCTGCATTTAAGCTTTTGTTCAGAAGAAAAAAGGGCACTGATGGAGTTTGATCGCCACAGGTAGCAGGTGGGTTATGGGCAAACAATCGAACACCGTAGTCCATCGAGGTGTGTGGCTGACCCTGGCTGTTGCGGTGGTGGTTGCTATCGCCCTCGCGGGTTTCGATCGAACCGAAGGTCAGTCCTGGCCAACTTCGGATGTCCCCGGCCCTTCGAATCAACAAGAGATCGAGGGTACGCAAGGAGGCTCGAGTCTCCATCAGGCCGCAGTGAAAACGACCTTCGACGGCCCAGGCGCAGAACCGCTGCCGTCCGGGGAGAAGAACAACGAGGCGTGGCCAGGGGCATCGAGCCGCACGGGCGCGGGGCGCCCTTCCGATCCAGGTCACAACCCGGCGCCCTCGGCCCCGGGTTCTCGCACTGCGGCACGCGACAACGCATCGCTCCGCCAAAATGAGACATCCGCCCCGGGCGATCCGGGGACAGTCGACGACGAGGGGACGGACGACGATGAAGAGATGCCTCCGGAGGCCATCGCAGGCTCGGTCCTCGACCAGGAAGGCGTCGCGCTGGACGGCATCCAGGTGATGCTTACACGGGTGCGACTCTTCGGAAAGAGCAGCTCCCGTGGCGGCGGCACACAATCCAGCACGACCTCCGGCGGTGGCTTTTTCGAGTTCTCGGATCTTCCGCCCGGAGAATATCGGCTCACGACGAAGGCGGGGAAAGACTATCGAGATGCCTCGAGTGTCGTGCGGACAGGGATCTTCTCGGCGAACTTGGTTCTGAGCAAGACCCAAGAGGTCATCGTCTTCGGCATCGTCTCCGCGACCGAGGGAAAGCCGATCGGCGGTGCCCGCGTTACCGGCTCGGGTGGGCAATCCGTTACGCGGTCCGACGGGAGCTACGAGCTGACCTTACGGGGCACCGCGGCAGACCATCCGACCCTGCGCTTCGATGCACAGGATTACCAGACGGCATTTCTGAGCCCGCCACCGGCGAGGTCAGGGGCGAAAAGCCGGCTCGACGCCGTCCTGACACCGGAGGATCTGCCCGTACGCGTCACCGGATGGATGACCGATCTCGAGCGCACCCCGGTCGGCGGCGAACTTGTTCGACTCAGCTCCGGAGGCCGAAACAAGCACTTCGGCACACGCGCCGATGCGGCCGGTTATTTCACATTCGAGTCCGTGCCGTCCGGCGGCGGATACAGGCTGAGCGTTTTGCCCGAAGGACCCTACCTGCCCTACGAGCGAAGCGGCTTGGCGATCGGCGATCCGGCCGGCACCACGATCCTCGAGATCGCGCTCGAGCCGCAGCCCTTTGCGTCACTTGAGGCATTTGTGATCGACGGCAACCGCGCGCCGATCCCCGGCTTCGCGATGGAGCTGCGCAGCGCCGAGAACAGTGGTTGGACCGGTCGCGTCGTGACGGACGGAAGCGGCTTCTTCACGCTCGGTCGGATTCCGGCAGGAGAGGTTTACTTCAAGACGCGCTCGCAGCCGGAGTTGAGCGCGAGCGGGATCCAATTGCGTGCCGGTGAGCGCCGACGGATGCAGATCTCGGTGGACTGGGGAGACCATGCCCTGATCGGACAGGTCCTGGATGACCGGGGCGCCCCTGTCGCCGGTTCACGCTTGGAATTGACGTGGCAGATGGATCAAGGCGGGGTGACGAGCCGGTCGCGGCGGCTCGTCACGTCCGATGCGGAAGGTTGGTTCGGATTCGATCGAGTCGGCCCGGGCGTCCATCGCCTCGCCGCTGCGGCGTCTGGATTAAGGACGGCTCAAATTCAGCATGAGGTCGGCTTCGACCCGCCGGAGATCCATGTTCAATTGAGTCGCTGACGCGACGACAGACCAAGGCCACGGCAAAGTGCGGGGCCGAAGGCGTCGAGCAACACCAGCCATCGGTAGATCGCAATATGAGACGAATGACGAGGAGGTGACAGCAGCGGATGAACGGGCCCGATAGGGCCTAGAACAAGGCGCGTAGAGAATCAGAGTTAGGAGGATTTCGACGCGTCCAATTGTGAATCAGCAATTCAGACGCCGAAAGGAAAATCGTGACACAGAACGCCCCAACCATGAGAAACGAGGTTAAGACCATGAAACAAGTATCGGTGTCTCAACAGATGCCACGAGTCGTCACGAGCGCGACCCTCGCGCTGAGCGCGATCGCGCTTCTCTGCGCAGCCATGATGCCGCAGATAAGCGCCGCTGCGAGCGTTACGCCGACCGTTGTGGACGGAAATCCGACCTGTACGAGCCTCGGCTATACCAACGGCTATAAGCCGCAGCCCGAGCCGCCACCATCCGATACATATACCTATCCCGGAAGCAGCTACACGGTAACGATCGACAGCGACGGGTTTTTTTTCGACTGGACCTCGGAGATCGATGTCGATGCCGTGATCGTCAAAGGCGGCCCCAACGCGAACGAATATAAGTATGTACCGGCCGCAATGGGCGATACAGGCCTGAGTTCTCCCATCAACCCGAATACCGGACAGCCATACGCCATCAGTCACATCGAGTTCTGCTACACCGACCTGGTTCCGCCGCAGGCCAGCCTGACGGTCATCAAAACGGCCGACACGACGTTTGACCGTGCATGGACTTGGGAGATCGATAAAAGCGCCGATCAGACCGAGCTGACCCTGATGCCAGGTCAGGCGCCATTCACTGTCAACTACAGCGTCGACGTCGATGCGACCCCGACCGACGGAGAATGGGCCGTCTCGGGCCTGATCACGATCGACAACATCGGAACCATCCCGGCCAACATCGCTTCGGTGACGGACGTTGTCTCGGACGGCATCGCGGCGGACGTCGATTGCGGCGTGACCTTCCCCTATTCGTTGCCGGCCGACGATAGCCTCGAGTGCACCTACTCGACGGGCCTTCCCGATGCATCGGACCGAGTCAACACCGCGACAGTCACGGCAACCAACGCGACGGAGCCCTTTACGGCCACGGCCGACGTCCTATTCAGCGAGACACCGACCAACGAATCGGACGAGTGTATCGACGTGACCGACACCAACGTTCCGCCGCTCGGAACGGTTTGCGCGGACGAAGCGCCCAAAACCTTCTTGTATTCACTGACCTTCGGAACGGAAGGCGCCGACGTGGTGCTGGAGTGTGGCGAGACGATCCATATCAACACTGCGGCCTTCCTGACCAACGACACGGAGACGACCGGCTCGGCCGATTGGACCGTGACGGCAAATGTAGAGTGCGAGTTCGGCTGCACCTTGACCCAAGGCTACTGGAAGACCCACTCCGAGTTCGGGAAAGCGCCCTACGACGACAACTGGGCGAACCTTCCGAGCGGCGCGAGCACGCCCTTCTTCTTAAGTGGCCAGACCTACTACCAGGTGTTTTGGACCCCGCCCGCGGGTGGCAATGTCTACTATAGCCTTGCCCATCAGTGGATCGCCGCCGAGTTGAACGTGCTCAACGGCGCCTCGATCCCGGACGACGTCCTGGCGGCCTGGAAAGATGCGAAGAAAAACTTCTTCAAGGTCTACACACCCGCTCAAGCCGCCGGGCTGAAAGGTGCGGTCAAGTCCAAATGGCAAGGCATCGCCTCTGTGCTGGACGGTTACAACAACGGCCGGACCGGACCGGGACACTGCTCGGAGGACAGCTCGTCCGAGTAATCACGGGGCTGACCCGCGCTTAGGGACTTGCTGACAAGCGAGGCCCAACCAAACCCCGCCGTATTCCGGCGGGGTTTTTTTTTGGCCGCACCGGCCGATGCGCCATCGGCTCACTTCTTGGTGATGGTCACCGCGATCCGACGCTCCGTGCTGTTGCCTGCCGCGTCGGATGCGACCGCCCGCAGTGTCTGGGTACTCCCAACTGGCAGCTTACGCGTCTGCCATTGGTAACTGAGGCTACCGTTGCTTGAGCTCGCCACCAAGACGTCCGCGATATAGAGCCGCAGCGAGGTGACGCCGCGGTCGTCGGCGGCGTTGACCGAGACCCTCACGTTGCCCTGCGGGACCGTGCCTCCGTCGCGCAATCCGACAAAGTCGACCGTCGGCGGGGTCGTGTCGATCGCTGCAACGACGTTGCGGACCTCGACACGACGGCCGTCGGATGCAGCGTTCCCGCTCGGGTCACGCGCCTCGGCGCGCAGGTCAAGCGATCCGTTCGGATAACGCGTCGTGTCGAGCGTCGTGCTGCAGGTCGTGGCGCTGCAATAGGCGGCGAGGCTCTCGGCGACATAGAGTTGCAGCGAGGCTACCGCTTCGTTGTCGGACGCGTTCGCCGTGAAGGTGACTGATCCGCTGACCTCGGCGCCCGCGGCCGGCGACCCGATACTCACGATGGGTGCAGTGGTGTCTGCGATGCGATTGTCGACGGTGACCGTCCGTGCCGCAGCGGCCTGGTTTCCGTTCGAATCGTAGGCGACGACCTGGATCTGGAGCGACCCGTCGGCATAGGCCGTAGTATCCAGCACAAAGGCGTAAGGCGCGTCGTTGTCGGTCGCTACAAATTGACCGGCGGCGTGAAGCTCGACGAGCGCGACCCCGATGTTGTCGCTCGCGTTCGCGGTCACCTGGACCTCACCGGAGACCTTAGCCCCGGCCGACGGCGCCGTCAGCACGACACTCGGCGGCGTGGTGTCCGGCGAGGTGCCCACCAGACTCAGCATGGCGGCGCCGGCATCGATGCGACCCTCGCCGATGTCGTAGCCCCACCCGGCGGGTACGGCGGTCTGCAGGATGAGGTCTTCCACCTGACTCGGGCTCAGTCGGTGGTCGGCGGACATCAGAAGAGCCGCGACACCGGCGGCCAGCGGCGAAGCGAAGGATGTTCCGGAAACCAGCCGATACAAGCGGTCCGGGTTGGGCTCCGTACTCCAAATGCGGTTGCCGGGGGCCGCGAGGTCCACGTAGGCGCCATGATTGGAGAAGGACGATTTGCCGTCGTTCTCGTCGATGGAAGCGACCACGATCATCGATGCGTTGGGTGCCGAGCCGGGGTCGGTGCCATAGTTGCCCGCGGACACGAACAGAAGGCCACCGGCGGCGCGCAGCCGATCGGCCGCCGTCGTGACCGCGCCGCTGTCCCAAAGACCGTAATAGCTGGCGTTGACGATCCGCGCACCGTTCTGCCTGGCCCAATCGACACAGGCCGCAATCGCGGAGAGGGAGGCGGCACCGTCCGTTCGATTGGTTACCCGGATCGGCATGATCGCCGCGTCCCAAGCCGCTGAGGCAATGCCCTGGCCATTATTGCTGACGGCGCCGATCACGCCGGCGACACGTGTCCCGTGCGCTGCGATCGGAGAGGTGTCGGCGGTGTTGCTCGCCACATTCCAGCCGGGGACCAGCTTCCCAGCCAGATCCGGATGGGCGGAATCGACGCCCGTGTCGCAGACGCCGACCGTAATCCCGGCGCCCCTTGCGTAATCCCAAGCCACGGGTGCATCGATATGCTGAAGGTGCCAAAAGTAGGGGTCGTTCCAATAGGGGTCGTTCGGAATCGTTTCTGCCGTCTCGACGACCAGATCCTTCTCTGCAAACTCGATGTTCGGATTGGATGCGAGTGCGGCGACGACGCTGCTTTCAGCACCGGGCGGAACACGGACCTTCCAAACATCGAGGCTGCCGATGCGAGCCTCCGCCCGACCACCTGCACGCGACAGGATCGAACCCATGCGCTCCGAGCTCAAACCCGGCACCGGACGAACCAGAATTTGGCCCTCCAGCCATTTGGCGCCGTGCAGATGTGTCCGCGAAGCTTGTCCGAGCGGCAACTCTTGCCGGCCGTTGCTTCCGATCTCCGAAGGTGGAGCTGCGCTTAGATTGCCAGCCGCGAGGGCAAGGCAGAGGGCAAGGCTGGACGATGCGGCGAGTCCGAGGTGTGCGGAGCGGCGTTGGTGCCGGGCTTGAGAAGCCGGCTTGTAATCGGTACGGGACATGCGAATCTCCTGAGGTCGTGCCGTGCGAACGGCATGACTCCAGGAGGGGTCGCGTTCGCTTGGCAACCCTGCGACCCTATCTCGACCGATCGAGACGTAGGCCAGTGGTTTTGCGTCCCACCCTTTCGGAGTGGTTTGCCCTTTTCAAGCAACTGAAAATCGATCGAATCGAACACCGTCGGCAGGCGGATGTCTGTTTCTCCGCGGTCGAACGTTGCGGCGCCCGGTTTCGGGATCCGTCATCGCTCCAGGTTCACCGGTGCAATGCGTTACGGCGATGATAGGGTCTTGATGCAGAAGCGGGTGTTAACCCGTTCACACCAGCCCGATTTCTCTTGCGAAGCAGCCGAGAGCGATACGATTCTTCAATCCCAGCTTTCTGTAGATGCGATGCAGGTGCACCTTGACGGTGCCTTCAGAGATGTGGAGTCGGTCTGCGATATCCCGATTTCCGAGCCCGTCGGACACGAGTCGCGTTAACTCAATCTCGCGACTCGTCAGGATCCCGGAGACCTGACGCAACCCGTCCTCGCGTTTAAGCATAGAGGCGAGGGCGCGACCGGAAGACACCTTCTCGAACCATTGCCCTCCGGCAACGACTTTGCGCAGGCACTGGACCAAAAACGACGGCGCCATACATTTCAGGACGATCCCGGCAACCCCGAGACGCATGGCCTGCTTCAATTGATGCTCATCCACCGACGCGGTAAAGAGCACGACGCGAATAGATGGATTTTGGTCGGCCAATCGGCGCAACACCTCAAAGCCATCCATCTCGCTCATCGCGATGTCGATAATCAGGATGTCGGGCGTATGCTCTCGGACGGCATCCAAACACTGAGCACCATTCGTGCATAATGCGGATAAATGCAGATCAGGTTCGCTTGAGAGAAGGTTCTCCAGCGCCATCAGAACAATTGGGTGGCTATCGGCTGCGACAATATTGATTGTCATGTAATAACGTACCTCCCTGCACGCCGCGATGCGATGACATCATACGATCGCCAGCGTACCTTCCTCTCCTTCTCAGATTAACGCAGCGTTTCCAAATCGCCAAGTTTCCAATCGACTCGATTGATCTCGATACGGATGGATAACACGAATTTACTTTTTGTAATCAATGGGCGAGTCAATCAATGCAACACATCTAAACCGCGCCCAGTGCGGTATGCGTAGTGTGTTGGATTGGCTTGGCCGCGCCGGCTCCGACGAGCGCCGGAGCCAGCGGGGTTTAAGATTCTGAAAAATATTAAATTTTAAACCGCGCCTCACCGAGATCGAGGACATCTCCAAAGCCAAACGCAACATGAAAATGACGCATGTCGCTCTGGACGCGGTTTAAAGATAAGGCGAAAACAACCGTGCGAATCCGTCGCGCAGCTTCACCGGAATCGAGCGGTCGGCAAGCTCGCCGAGTGTCAACTCCCGGCTCGCGGCGGTCTTGGCATCGACCAGATGATGGAGCCGGCGGGACAGATCGCGATCGTAGCATTCGAGGTTGTACTCGAAATTCAGGCGCAGGCTACGGACATCCCAGTTTGCCGAGCCGAGAAACGACCAGGCGTCGTCGATCAGCATCAGCTTGGTGTGATCGAAGGGCGGAGGGGAGAGCCGGATGCGACAGTGCCCCTCCAGAAGCTGGTCGACCTGAGCCTGCGCGGCCCATTGCACCAGCTTCAGATTGTTCTTCTCGGGCATCAGGATCTCGACCTCGACGCCGCGCAAGGCCGTCACGTTGAGTGCGGTCGTCAAGGTCTGATCGGGAAGGAAGTAGGGCGAAACGATCCGGACTCGGGCGCGCGCGGTCGTCAAGGCACCCAGGATCATCCGTCGGATGATGTCGAAGTCCTCGTCCGGGCCGTCCGGTACGCCGCGCGCGAGGGTCTGGCCGACGGTGGACAGCACCGGAAACCAGGCATCCCCGCCAAGCCGCTCGCCGGTGGTGAAGGTCCAGTCCAAGGCGAATGCCTCGACCAGAAAACGCACAACCGGGCCTTCGACACACAGGTGCAAGTCTTGGATCGGATGGCGCGGACAAGACGCCATCT
The DNA here is from genome assembly GCF_003634315.1 of Thiocapsa rosea. Classification (NCBI taxonomy): domain Bacteria; kingdom Pseudomonadati; phylum Pseudomonadota; class Gammaproteobacteria; order Chromatiales; family Chromatiaceae; genus Thiocapsa; species Thiocapsa rosea. The sequence goes on along the minus strand of NZ_RBXL01000001.1, from coordinate 3,540,354 downwards.
GACATCCGGCGCGAATGTTCAGCCCGCCGGTAAAACCGATGCGTCCGTCGACCACCAGGATCTTGCGATGGTTGCGCAGATTCAGGTACTGACTTCTCACCGGCAGCACGGAGGCGAGAAAGACCGCGGTCGGGATCCCGCGACGGCGCAGCAGCATCGGCATCGGTGGATGGCTGTAACGCTGGCCGACCCCGTCGACGAGGATGCGCACGGAGACGCCCCGGCGATGTGCCCGCTCCAGTGCGTCGGCGAAGAGGAGGCCGACTGCATCCGTGTCGAAGATGTAGGTGGAGAGGCCGACCGTCTCTTCGGCTCGATCGATCGCCTCGAGCATCCGCGGGTACGCCTGATCGCCGTCGATCAGGGCCTCGATCCGGTTGCCGGCCTCCAACGGCAGACCGGTCAGGGCGTCGCCGAGATGTCCGAGCCGCACCAAATCCGGATACTCGGACTGAAGCAAACGATGGGCGCGCCGCTCCCCGGCCAGCTCGGCCCGATCGCTGGCCTCGGAGGTCTGCGGACGCAACCGATGGGCCTTGCGGGTGATGCGGTTGATCCCGAAGAGCCAGTAGAGCACCAGCCCGGCCATCGGTGCCAGAATGACAAGACCTGCCCAACCGACGGTGGAAGGAACGTCGCGACGGCTGAGCAGCAGGTGTGCCACGGTGGCGACTTGTGCGGCGAGTTCCACCGCCAGAAGGGCCGCCATCCAGATGGTGTGGTCAGTCATCGGGGAGAATCACGCAATGCCGATGCTCCTGCAGGAGCCACCGAAAGGGCGCTCGATGTGTGTCGGCCGAGCGTTAGGTGATGCCCGGAAAGGATTCGCCTCGTAGGTTGTGCTGACGATCGGAGGCACAACCTGCGCCGAGGGTTGCTGTGCCTCGCACGGCTCGGTACAACCTACGCTGCTGATCGCTGACCGCTCTCGCCCGCCTACCTCGCCGCCAAGGTCAGCTGATTCTGCTCGTCGTCGATCGTGACGCGGAAGCGCCCGAGCAGGCTCATCCCCAAAAGGGCATTCCCGCCGAGCCGCGTGTCGTCGATAAAGGCCGTTGAGACCCCTTCGACCCGGGTCTCCCCGAGCCAGACGCCGCTCAAGGTGCCGATCCGCGCGTCTACTGTCCCGTTGGCGGTCTGCACGGTCTGCATGCGCAGATCGTTCGGCGAGATCCCGAGCGGGCCGATCAAGGAGGCCGGCAGGACCACATGATCCGAACCCGTGTCGATGAGCAAGACCCGCTGGACGCGTTGGCCGTTCGGCCCCTCGAGGGTCAGATTCACGGCGTGCGAGGTCCCCTGCCGCTGTGTCGGCAAGACGATCGAATCGCCCGGTTGAGCATCATCGGCATCCGGCGAGGCGTCCGACGGAAAACCCGATCCCTCGCCTTGGATGATCAGCGGCGGCGCAACCACGGCCACCTTCTCGCCGAGGATAATGACACGATCGACCCCGCCGTTGTCGGTCTGCACGATCACATGGTCGAAACCATCCAGCAGGACGCGCAGGCGCGGCACCAATTCAGCACCCTCCGCACGTCCCTCCATCTCGGCGGTTTGCTCGATGCCGCGCACCTCGAACCCGTGCTGAGCCATCAGCCGCTCCAGCTCGTCCTCGACGTTCACCAGCGGCGCCGCAACGGCGGTCCGAGCAAGAATGGCGGAGATCCAACAGAGGTTGACCAGGCTCCGACGAACGAGGTGATTCATGACTCCGGACTCCGGACGCGATCGGTGCGATGGATGGGAACGTGCAAAAGCGCCTTAAACAGCATAGAGACTAGCAGCGCGCCGGGTTTAGGGCTACCGCCGGGGTTCCTCCGACGCAGAGCTCGGAGACGCCGACTCAAGGCTTGCGGATCGCGCAGGCGCACAAGGCCGGGAAGAAAACCGGGAAAAATAGGACCCGTTTCTTTATGATCAGCGGTCTTTCGGAGGTCACCTCACGGCACAGAGATCGGAGCGGTTCACGCGTCGAGCCGGGGCCGCACCCGATGAATGAGGCGACCTCCCGCGAGACAGCAGACCAAAACAACTGGTCCGACCGGCACCGCGCAGACGGCTCGGCGCCGAAGCCGATACATGGACCCGAATTCCGGAGAGGACACTCAAGCATGCCCGCCCCCTTTCGCGCCCCGACGAGAACCGAGCTCACCGCGGTCTTATTCGCAGTCTTTGGGTTCTACCTCGCCGGGATCGTCCCGTCCGTGGAGATCGCCTGGGTCGTCGGCTTTCTTCTTCTGACCATCTTCCTGTTCGCCTTCGAGATCGTCACCGTCGATGTCGCCGCGATCTGCATCATGGTCCTGCTCGGGTTGACCGGGCTCGTTGCGCCCTGGATGGGGCTCGAACAGGGGCTGGTGCCGGTGGAGCAACTGTTCAACGGCTTCGCGAGCAACGCGGTCATCTCCATCATCGCGGTCATGATCATCGGTGCCGGGCTCGACAAGACGGGGATCATGTCGACCGTCGCCGGCTTCATCATGCGCATCGGCGGCCGCACCGAGGCGCGCATCATCCCGCTGATCTCCGGGACCGTCGGCGTCATCTCGAGCTTCATGCAGAACGTCGGGGCCGCGGCACTCTTCCTGCCCGTGGTCAGCCGCATCTCCGCGCGCACCGGTCTGCCGATGTCGCGCCTGCTGATGCCGATGGGCTTCTGCGCCATCCTCGGCGGCACCATCACCATGGTCGGCTCCAGCCCGCTGATCCTCTTGAACGATCTGATCCTCACGTCGAACCAGTCACTCCCGGCCGGCACGGCGCCGATGGAGACCTTTCAGCTCTTCGACGTGACCCCGATCGGGGTCGCCTTGTTGGTCGCAGGTATCCTCTATTTCGTGCTCGCCGGACGTTTCGTGCTGCCCTCGCGCGGGAACGAGATGCTCACCGGCAGCGACACCAGCACCTATTTCGCGGAAACCTACGGTCTGTCCTCCTTCGAGATCCGCGAGGTCAGACTCCGCCCGGAGAGCACGCTCATCGGCATGAGCGTCGACCAGCTGGAGCAGACGTGGCGGGTGCGGGTCATCGCGGTCGAGAAGGGCGACGGCCTGCGCCTGGGTGCCGACGGGGTGGACCGCTCGCTCGGCATCGAGCCCGGCACCACGCTTGGACTGCTCGGCACCGAGGAGAAGCTCGAACGCTTTGCCGAGGACAACGCCGTGGATGTCAAACCGGACTTGGAGCTCTTTTCCGAGGCCATGTCCAACACCAAGGCAGGTGTTGCCGAGATCGTCATCCCCCCCGGCTCGACCCTGATCGGCAAGACCGCACGCGATATCTGGATGCGCAAGACCTACGGACTCTCGCTGCTCGCCATCAATCGCGGCGGCACGCAGATCACCTTCAGCACCGGCGGTGTGCGCAACACGCCCCTTCTCGCGGGCGATGCACTGGTGGTCCACACGACCTGGGCGGACCTGACGCGCCTGACCAAGGACCGCAATTTCGTGGTGGTCACCACCGAGTATCCGCACGAGGAGCTGCGCCCGCATAAGGTCCGCGCTGCACTGGTCTTCTTCGTCATCACGCTGGCCTTGGTCCTCTTTACCGATCTGCGGCTCTCGGTCGCCCTGCTGACCGGTGCCATGGGCATGGTCCTCGCGGGCGTCCTCTCGATCGACGAGGCCTACCAGGCCGTCAGTTGGAAGACGGTGTTCCTCTTGGCATCGCTCATCCCGCTCGGACTCGCCGTGGAGGCCAGCGGTACGGCCGCCTGGATCGCGCAGCAGACGCTGACCGCGCTCGGCGACGTACCGATCTGGGTTGTGCAGGCCGCGCTCGCGGTGCTCGCCACCTTCTTCACCTTGGTGATGTCGAACGTCGGCGCGACGGTCCTGTTGGTGCCCTTGGCGGTGAATATGGCACTCGGTGTCGACGCCAACCCGGCCGTGTTCGCCTTGACCGTCGCCATCGCCACGTCGAACTCCTTCCTGATTCCGACCCATCAGGTGAACGCACTCTTGATGGGGCCCGGCAATTACCGTGTTGTCGACTTCATGCGCGCCGGCGGGATCATGACGATCCTCTTTTTGGTGGTGGCGCTGACCATGCTCAATCTGGTCTTTGGCTGAACCGCTGAACCGCGTCCGTAGCGACATGCATTGGCGGCGTCAAACGCGGTCTCGGCCCAAACAACGAGGCTGGCGAGACGCGGTTCAGGATTTTTTTATTCTTTCTAAAACCGCGTCCGCTGCGACGGGCTTGGAATCACGCGAGGGCGAGACCCGAATGAAGACAGTGCATGTCGTGCGAGACGCGGTTTTATAAGGATGTCGCTGCTGCGTAAGACGCCGACCTGTCCGGTACATGGCTGCGAGCTGGTGCTCTCGCACCACGGCAAGAAGAGCAATCTCGGGCATTACTTCGTGGAGGTGGTCGGCGCACCACTCTTGTATTGCCCGCAGTGTTTGGAGAAGGGGCAGGACACCTCCGTGGAGATCGAGCCGGCGGCGTCCAATACATTCCTGAAACGGCTGGTCCAGGTGCTCGAGACCTCGGAGTTTCCGCGGCTGCTGAACAAGCCGAAGATCCGGGTCGATTTCAATCCGTCGAAGACGAGCTTGGAGCACCCCTACACCCAAGGCGTCACGATGAATACTGTAGCGACGGCGCAACCGGGCGCCGCCGCACCGCCGCCCGACGAGGCCGAAGAGACGCGTCTGGAGGGCATCGAGCCGGTCGAGCCGCGCCACACCCTCAATCAGCTCATCCTCGATCAGGACACCTTGGAGCGCATCCGCGAGGCGACCAACGTGCTCATCTCTCAGGACATGATCTACGTGACCTGGGGCCTGAGCTCGGTGGCGCGCACCGGGCGCAGGGTCGCGCTCAACTTCTACGGCCCGCCGGGAACCGGCAAGACCCTGGCCGCCGACGCCATTGCCGACCTGCTCGCCAAAAAGATCCTGCGCATCAGCTACGCGGAGCTTGAATCCAAGTACGTCGGCGAGACCCCCAAAAACATCAAGGCCGCCTTCGCCAAGGCATCCGAAACAGGCGCCCTGCTCTTCTTCGACGAGGCCGACTCCATCCTCGGCAAGCGTCTGGTCAACGTCTCCCAATCGGCCGACAACAGCATCAATGTCGCGCGCAGCACGACCCTGATCGAACTCGACAACTTCGACGGTGCGGTCATCTTCGCCTCGAATCTGGTCGGGAATTACGACAACGCCTTCCTGCGGCGCATGCTTGCCCATGTCGAGTTCAGGCTCCCCGCCACCGAGCAGCGCGAGAAGATCTGGCGCTGCCACATCCCGCCCCAACTCCCGCTGGCCCAGGATGTCGATTTCGAGCGCCTGGCGCTCTATTCCGAGGGTGCCGCGGGCGGCGACATCCAGAATGCCGTGCTGCTCGCCGCCTCTTACGCCTCCATGCGACAGGGCGCCGAGCAGGTGGTGATGCTCGCCGACCTGAAACGCGCCATCGCCTTCCTCCTCGACGGCAAACGCAAGATCCTCGAAGGCGCCGCCGGATCGGATGCCGATCGGTTCGATTGGGGTTAAACCGCGCCCGGTGCGGTATGCGTCATGTGTTGGATTGGATTGGCCGCGCCAGCTCCGACGGCTGTCGGAGCTGGCGCGGTTTAAGGCATTAAAATATATTAAATTTCAATCAGAGCGCTCACGCTCCCCCGAGGAAGCCGACATGACCGAGTGCGTTCCATGCTACGAGCGTCCGCGAAATGGTCGGCCGTCATTCCCGAAGTCAGTCTCGGCTGCACCCTAGTGCGCATTCCGCGTTCACTCCCGACGATTCTGCTGATCTCGGCGACACTCGCTGCGGCGGCACTGATCCCGGGCTCGCTTCGCACCTCGGTCACGGAGCCGATCCGGATCGGGGTTTTCCATGCTGCGTCCGGCCCGATGGCCGAGAGCGAGAAAGGGCTTGTCGATGCCGCGCGGCTCGCCGTGGAGGAAATCAATGCCGAGGGTGGACTGCTCGGACGTCGTGTGGATCTCGTCATCGCCGAAAACGATTCGGATTGGACCACTGCAGCCGCCGAGGTCGAGCGCCTGATTCTTGAAGAGCGCGTCAGCGTCGTGCTCGCCTGCTGGACCTCGGCCTGCCGCAAGGCCGTCAAACCGGTGGTTGAAAAGCACCGCCACCTGATGCTCTATGCGCTGCAGTACGAAGGTCTCGAGCAATCGCCGCACCTCATCTACATGGGCTCCGCACCCAACCAGCAGATCATCCCCGGGGCGCGTTGGACGATGGACCGATTCGGGAGTCGGATCTATCTCGTCGGCTCCGATTATGTCTTCCCGCGCACCGCCAACCTCTTGATTCGGGACCTGGTGACCGCGGCCGGCGGCGAGATTCTGGCGGAGCGCTACGTGCCGATGGATGCAACCGATCTCGACGCAATCGCCGCCGAGATCCGACGGCTGGCACCGGACGCCGTGCTCAATACACTCAACGGCGATGCCAATCGGCATTTTTTCGCGTCATTGAGGGCCGCAAACCTCGATGCAATGCCGGTGGTCTCGTTCAGCGTTGCCGAACCCGAGCTTCGTTTCATGCTCAGCGGGCGGATCCATCGCGAGCATTACGCGGTGTGGGGTTACTTCCAGAGCCTACCGGATGACGTCAACCGTCGTTTCGTCGCCGCGTTCCAACAACGCTTCGGCGCCGATCGCGTCGTCAGCGACCCGATCGTCTCGAGCTACAACGGGATCAGGCTGTGGGCCGAGGCGGTTCGCGAGGCCGGTACCGACGATCCGGCACAAGTGAATCGCTCGATCGGACGCGCGAGCCTGCAAGGGCCTTCCGGGATCGTCGCCCTGGATGCGGCCACGCGACACCTTTGGCGCAGGGTCTACGTGGGTCATGCCCGAGCGGACGGTCAATTCGATGCGGTCGAGATCTCCGAAGCGCCGATCCGCCCGGCGCCGTTTCCCGCCTACCGCAGCCGCGCACAATGGCGCGCGCTGGTCGATCGGCTGTCGGACGAATCGAATCGGCGCCCGCCGGAGGATCCACAGTGGGTGCCGTAAGGCCACGCCGTCTCGGCCTGCGTTTGGCGGTCGGCTTCCTGATCATCGCACTGCTGCCCTTGGCGGGTCTGGCCTGGTTCTATCTGCACACCTTCGAGCGCGCACTCACCGCCACCGTCTTGCAGAACATGACCTCGATCGCCGACAAAAAAGCCGACCAGATCGACGACTACATCAATGAACGGCTGGCCGACGCCCGCTCCTTCGCGAGCCAGGCGCAAGTTCGCGAGGCATTGTCGGCACTCGTCGCCGCCGATCGACGCGCAAACCGCGCCGCGATTCCGAATCCGAGCACAATCGAACGCACGGAGCTGGCCAAGCTCGGCGAGCGCGCCGACTACCACGACGTGCTCTTGATCGACGAAGAAGGCGATGTCGTCTTTTCGCTTCGCGGCGAGGCCGATCTGGGCACCAACCTCGTGCATGGCCCGTTTCGCGATACCGAGCTGGCCGCGGGCTTTCGTCAGGCCATGACCTTCATGCACATCGACCTGACCCGTTTCGCGCCGTATCGGCCGTCCGGAAACGCGGTCGCAGCCTTTGTCGTCGCGCCGATCCTCCAGGGACAGCATCCGATCGGCGCACTGGCGCTTCAGGTCAACCTCGACACCCTGATGCCGGTGGTGAGCGACCGCACCGGACTCGGGACGACCGGCGAAACCGTGCTCGCCGTTCAGGACGGGCAGGCGGCACGCTACACCATCGCGCTCGAGCGCATGCCGGGAGCACCCTTCACCAATCGGGTTCCGCTCGAACGCACGGCAGAGCCGATGCGACTTGCGCTGGCCGGTAGCCAAGGCAGCGGTCTGGTGAAGGACTACGGCGACATCGAGGTTGCAGCGGGCTGGCGTTATCTACCGGCGCTGGGGTGGGGCATGGTGGTGAAGATCGATGCCGCCGAGGCCATGGCACCCCTGCATGCGATGCAGCAGGCGACGGCATGGGCGTTCACGCTTTTTGTGCTCGCCTCGGCCAGCGCAGCACTCGTACTCGGTCGCCGCTTGGTCAGGGACGAAACCACCATCGCCGCCCAACAGGCCCGCTACCGCGCCATGCTCGGCAGTATGAACGACGGGGTTGCCCTGTACCGCCCGCGCCCGGACGGGAGCGAGTTTGTCCTGATCGACATCAATCCGGCCGCCCAGCGGATCGCCGGGGTGGCCGGACGCAAGGAGGTGCTGGGACTGCCGTCTCGGATCGTCTTCCCGGGTTTGGAGGCTGCGGGCATCTACGCCGCCTTTCGCCGCGTTCATCGCCATGGCGGGCGTGAAACGATCAGCCCCGCGGTGTACGACAAGGGCTCGGCCCGTCTGTGGCTCGAGAGCGACGTGATCCGCCTCGAGGGAGGCGAGATCCTTTCGGTCCTCAAAGACATCACCGCGCGCAGGGCCGCGGACGAACGCATCGAGCACCTCGCCCATCACGATGGTTTGACCGGCCTCGTGAATCGTCACAACCTCGAGATCCTGTTGCAGCAGGAGCTGCACTCGGCACACCGCGAAGGGCGCCGGCTCGCGGTCCTCTTCATCGATCTGGACCGCTTCAAGGTCATCAACGATACGCTCGGCCACCATATCGGCGATCTGCTGTTGGTCGAGGTGGCACGCCGGCTGCGCCGGGACGTGCGCGAGAACGACATCGTCGCGCGCCAGGGCGGAGACGAGTTCGTTGTCGTGCTCACCGCCATGGAGCGTGCCGAAGACGCCGCGCCGGTGGCCGCGAAGATCCTGAGCGCACTCGGCGAGCCTTACACCATCGACGGCGAACGGCTGCACACCAGCCCCAGCATCGGCATCAGCATTTATCCCGATGACGGCCTGGACGCCGACACCCTGATGAAGAACGCCGACACCGCGATGTATCACGCCAAAGAGCAGGGCCGCAACAACGTCCAGCACTTCACCGAGGCGCTCAACTTGGCGGCTGGTGAACGCCTGACGGTCGAGCGCGAGTTGCGCGTCGCGATCGAGGAGGGTCAGCTCGCCGTACACTATCAGCCCCAGTTCGAGGCCGATGCGGATCCGCTCGGCCGTCCCTACGCCATGGAGGCCCTGGTGCGTTGGCACCATCCAGGGCGCGGCTTGCTCGCTGCAGGCCATTTCATTCCGATCGCGGAGGAATCCGGACTCATCCACGCGATCGGGGACTGGGTCTTGAACGAGGCTTGCCGCCGTTTCGGCCAATGGAAGCACGCCGGCATCGGACCCAAGCGCATCGCCGTCAACCTCTCGGCCCACCAACTGCGCAACCCTGCCCTCCTCGAGACCGTCGCCGCCGTGCTGCAAGGCTGCGAGCTGCACAAGGACGAGCTCGAGTTCGAGTTCACCGAGACGGTCGCGATGCGCGATCCGGCGCGCGCGGTCGAGACGCTGCAGGCACTGCGCGGCCTCGGGGTCACGTTGGCGATCGACGATTTCGGTACCGGCCATTCCTCGCTGGCCTACCTCAAGCGTCTGCCGATCCAAACGCTGAAGCTCGACCGCGAGTTCGTGCGCGATATCGAAACCGACGAGAACGACGCCGCGATCAGTGCCGCGACCCTCGCACTCGCCCACGAGCTCGGCCTGCGGGTCGTGGCCGAGGGCATCGAGACGGAGGGTCAGAGCCGTTTCCTGCGAGCCCACGGCTGCGACCGCCTGCAGGGCTATTTCTACGGCAGACCCGAGCCCGCCGAATTCTGGACGGCGCGCTGGACAGAGGGCGGGTCCGCCGAGTTCAAGCGCACCCGAAACCACAGTGCATAGAGCGCCGGCAGAAACAGCAGCGTAATCAAGGTGCCGATCAAGACCCCGCCGATGAGCACGAAGGCGAGCGGCCCCCAAAAGGTGTCGGTCGTCAGCGGGATGAAGGCGAAGACGGCCGCCGCCGCGGTCAACACTACCGGACGCGCGCGCTGGACCGTGGCCTCCACGACCGCCGCGGAACGCTCCAGACCCTGGTGCAGGTTGTCCTCGATCTGCTTGGCCAGAATCAGGGTGTTGCGCATCAGGATGCCGGCCAGACCGATCAGCCCGAGCAGAGCGACGAAGCCGAACGGACGATCGGCGATCAACAAGGCCAGCGTGGCCCCGATCACGCCGAGCGGCGCCGTGGCCACCACCATGAGCGTGCCCGAGAAACTGCGCATCTGGAACATGATGACGATCAGCATCAGGACCAGCATGATCGGCTGGACGCGTTGGATCGAGGCATCGGCCTTGCCTGATTGCTCCACGGCACCGCCGATGTCGATCCGATACGCGGGCGGTAGCTCGGCGATCAGCCCCTGCAGCTCGCCCCAAATGGCCTCCGTCACGTTCGGTGGCTGTGCGTCCCGGACCTCGGATTGCACCGCAATGAAGGGCTCGCGGTTGTAACGCTTGAGCACCGGATCCTCGAAGGCGATCATCAGCTCGCCGGCCTGCTCGAGCGGGATCGTTTGGCCGTCGAGCGTCTTGAGATTGATCCCGGCGAGGCTGGTCGGCGTGATCGCAGCGTCGATTGCTCCGGGTCCTCCGGCACCGTCCGCGCTCACTGCGCCCTCGTCGGCGAGCCCCCGAAGGATCAGCTGAACATTGCGGATGTCCTCGCGGATCTCGGTCGCCGGCAGCCCGGAGAGCTGGTACTCCAGCTGACCGGCCAGCTCGCGCGGGGTGAGCCCGATCAGACGCAGACGCTCCGGGTCGAGGGCAAGCCGCACCACGGGGACACGCTCGCCCCAGTCCAGATGTGGATCCACCGTATTGGGATTCGCCGCGACCACCTCGCGCACCTGCTCGGCGATCCGGCGCAGCACCAGCGGATCCGGCCCCACCACACGAAAGGTCACGGGCCAGATGACCGGCGGACCGTAGAGCAGCGTGTGCACGCGCACCCGCGCCTCGGGAAACGCGCCGGCATCCACATGCGCTTGGAGCTGCGCGATCAGAACGTCGCGCTCGGCCGCGCCTTGTGCCACCACGATGAGCTTGGCAAAGGCCGGATTCGGAAACTCGGGGTTCAGGGCCAGAAAGAATCGCGGAGCGCCCGCGCCGAGATAGGCGGCGCTCGAACGCACGCCCGGCGCATCCGCCAGGATGGCTTCCACCCGCTCGACCACGGCCGCCGTCGCGCGGATCGCGCTGCCTTCGGGGAGCCGGATGTCGATCAGGACCTCGGGGCGATCAGATGTCGGGAAGAACTGTTTCTGTACGCTGCCGGCCAGGCCGACGATCGAGAGGACCAAGAGCCCGAAGGTCGCGGCCACGACCCAGATCTTGTAGCGCACACAGCCGCGAATCAACCCGCGCAGCGTCCGGTAGAGCGGCGTCGCGTAGGCACTCTCCACGGCATGCTCGCCCGGGCTTGGCGGCGCCTTCAGCAGCAAGGTGCCCAGGTAGGGCGTAAAGGTCACCGCCACCACCCAGGAGGCGAGCAGCGCGAAGGCCAGCACCCAGAAGATGTTGCCTGCATACTCGCCCACACCCGAGCGCGCAAAGCCGATGGGCACGAAGCCGATCACGGTCACCAGTGTGCCGCTCAGCATAGGCGCTGCGGTCACCGTCCAGGCATGCGCCGCGGCCCGCAGCCGATCCCATCCCGCCTCCATCTTCACCAGCATCATCTCGATGGCGATGATGGCGTCGTCGACCAGCAGCCCCAGGGCGATGATGAGCGCGCCCAGGCTGACCCGGTCCAGGTTGATGCCCTTGATCAGCATCAGCAGGAAGGTGATCCCGAGGGTCAGCGGGATGGTGATGCCCACGACCAACCCGGCGCGCCAGCCGATGGCGACAAAGCTGACCAGCATCACTACCGCGACCGCGACCAGGAACTTGATCTGAAACAGATCGACGGCATGCGTGATGGCGTCGGCCTGATTGGTGAGTTGCGTGAAGGCGACGCCCAACGGCAGGCTGGCCTCCAACCCCTCCTGCAGCTCGGCCAGGCGCTTGCCGAGCGCCAACCCGTTCTCGCCGCGCTGCATCACCACGCCGAGCAGGACCGCATCCTCCCCGCCGGCGCGGATCAGAAACTCAGGCGGATCCTCGTAGCCGCGGCTGACCTCGGCGATCTCGCCCAGCGTGATGAGATGCTCGCCGACACGCAGCGGGACATGGCGAATATCCTCGAGCTCACGCAGCTCGGCATCCGGACGCAGATAGAGCCGCGGCCCGTCTGTCTCGACCAGTCCCGCCGGGGCAAGCCGATTTTGGGCATCTAGTGCCTCGCGCACCGCCGCCGGCGACACCCCGAGATTGGCGAGACGCGCCTGATCGAGCTCCACGAAGAAGCGTTGCGGCCGCTCGCCGAGGATGCGCGCCTTCTGCACCCCCTCGACCCGGGCCAGTCGATCGCGAATCCGCTCGGCCTCGCGCACCAGCAGACGGTTCGGCAGATCCGGCGCCGAGAGCGCATAGAGCGCGAAATACACATCCGAGAAGTCGTCGTTGACGAAAGGCCCGCGCACCCCGGCCGGAAGACTTGCGGCCGCATCCGACATACGTTTGCGCACCTGATAGAAGAGATCCGGGATCTGCTCGGAGGGCGCGAAGTCCTGAAACTCGACCAGCATGTCGACCCGTCCGGGACGCGCCGTGGTCTCCAGCCGGTGGAAGAGCTCGACCTCCCCGATGCGCTTCTCCAGCGGATCGGCGACCAGATCCTGCATCTGTTGCGCGCTTGCCCCCGGCCAGAGCGCCGAGACCACCATCACGCGCACGGTGAAGGCTGGATCTTCCGCGCGGCCGAGCTGCAGGAATGCCACCAGACCGGCGACCGCGGTCACCAGGATGAGAAAGAGCGTGACCGAGCGCTCGCGCACGGCGAGCGCGGAGAGGTTCAACCGCGTCCCCGCTGCCCTGTCGTCGGAGGTGCTCATCGCTCGAGCACCCGCACGGCCTGGCCGGGCAGCAGGAGATGCGCCCCGAGTGCGACGACCGGCGTGCCCGGCGCCAGATCGGTTCGGATCTCGGCCTGCTCACCGACGATGCCGAGCAACTCGACCGGCTCGGGCTCGACTCGCCCCTCCTCGATCCGCCAGACCATCGGTCCTGCACCGCGCTCCAGGATCGCACCGAGCGGTACCCGGGCAATCGGCCTGGACGACTCGCGTGCCGTCTCGAAGGTCAGGGTCACGGTTGTGCCGAGCCCCGGCGCGCTCGGTAGCTCGGGCAAACGATAGCGCGCACGCCAGGTCCGACTGAGCGGATCGGCGCTGCCGGCGATCTCGCGCAGGGTCACCCGTGCGGACGCCGCGCCCCCCGCAGTATCCCCCGCAGGTCCGTTCGCGAGCCGCGCCGTCGCCTCGCTCGGCAGTACGACACGTCGTGATTCGGGCACCTGGACCTCGATCTCGCGCGGCCCGTCCTCGGCCAGCCGCGCAACCGCCTGACTCGGTGAGACGACCTGTCCGACCTGTCCCTCCACGTCCAGGATCACGCCCGTGGCGGGCGCGACCAGATCGGCATACAGGATCGCGTTGCGCGCCTGCTCCAGGCTCGCCTCGGCGGCCAGCAAGCGCTGCTCGGCTGCGCGCGCGGCGGTCACGGCCCGGTCATGGTCCTGCTCGCTCGCGAGCCGCTTGGTCAGAAGATCCCCGAGCCGCTCGCGCTCGCGCTCGGCGTTCTCGTGCTCCGCCCGGGCGCTGGCCACCGTTGCCTCCGCCGCCAGGCGTTGCTGCGTCACGTCGCGCGGATCGAGCCGGAACAGGACGTCCCCGGCCGCGACCTGCGCCCCGGCATCGACAAGACGCGCCTGGATCTCGCCGCCGATACGGAAGGACAGCGGGATCTCATGGCGTGCGCGTACCGTGCCCGTGAGCGTCCAGACGCTGTTCGGTGCGGGCTCCACCCCGACCGACAATACCCAAGGCACCGATTCGCGATCGGGCAGCACCTCGCGCGCGGTCGCCTCGTCGGTACTCGGCCCGCATCCCGAGGCGAGGAGCGTCGTGATGAACACCGCTCCGATCTTGTTTATTCTGGTCGACAAGGGTCACTCCTGCACCGCAAGCGCCGGCGTTGGTTGGGATACCGAGCGCACGTGCGCTCGGTATCGTTGACCACACCATTATTACTGTACGATAGCGTTTAGTAAATAACCAAGAAGATGACGGAGAACACAGCCATGCCGAGACCCGAAGCCGGCGCATCGGGAGGACCGGATACGCCACGAGCCGCCGGGCGCGGTCGACCGCCGGATCCCGCCAAGCACGCAGCGATCCTCGCGGCCGCCCGAAGGCTCTTCTTCTCGGGCTCGATTCAGGCGCTCAACATGGAGGCCGTCGCCCGTGCCTCCGGGGTTTCGAAGGTCACGGTCTACAGCCATTTCGGTGACTTACAGGGTCTGATCCGCGCGGTCGTGCTGCTGCAGCGCAGCGAGATGACGGCCGCACTCGACGACCTGCCCTCGGGGCAGCGCGGGCTGAAACAGGCGCTGATCGATCTGGGATGCGCGCTGATGGGATTCCTGAGCAGCGACGACTATGTCGCCCTGCAACGCATGCTCGCGACCTTGGCCCGAGAGGAGACCTGGCTCGGGGCGCTCGTCTACCGGGACGGTGCGGAGGCGACGCGCGATCGCCTCGCCGCCCGCTTGGCCGAGGCTTCGGCGCGCGGGGACCTGCGCGCGCACGACAGTCGCCTGGCCGCCGAGCAACTGCTCGGCATGTGGCAGGGGATTCAGACCACGGGGCTCTTGAGCGGCGGCTGTCCGCGACCGGACGCCGAGGAACTCCGGCGTCGGGTCGAATGCGGGGTGGATGTGCTGTTGCGGGCCTATGCACCCGAGGGCATCGATCGCAAGACCGACCGGTCGGGTTGACACGCCCTTCAGCCTAAATTCGGCATTCGGAAACGCAAAGGCGCAAAGGACGCAAAGGAAAACAAGAAACTTCAATGCGAACGACGTTCACCCTGAGCCTGCCGAGGTCACCATGAACAGGTGGCTTTCGTTCATCTCGGGTCACCCGAGCCGAGCGTCTCACTCATCGTGTGCGTCCAATCTTTCGATCGTGCTGATCGGCAGATAGAGATTCAATCCATCCCCCGTCAATGGGATGAATCCGAAACGCCGGTAAAACGCCACAGCGTCCGGCTTGCTGTCCACGATGACGCATTGCACGCCAATCGTGCCGGCTGCGTGCAAGGATTGTTTGAGGGCATGGATCAAGAGGCGCGAGCCAACGCGAAGTCCGGATTCGCGCGCCCGATGGTCGCTCGCCATGCGCCCGATCAAGACGGCCGGGACCGGATACTTCGGCAGGCGGTGAGCGAGGGATTCGGGCAGCTCGTCCCGACCAAGGGACGCCGCGGACAAGGTGTAATAGCCCAGAACCTGAGCGTCCCCATCTTCAGCCACATACACCCGCGCCAAGTGATTGCGCAGACTCTGGCTCGCGTAGCGTCTCAAGTATTCGTCAAGGTCGTCATGGCCGCACGCAAAACCCGCGCGCTTGTGGCGACGGGGGTCGAACGCGACGATCTTCATTCCGGTTCGGCATCCCGGTAGTCGCGCCAGGCGGCTTGCAGAGCGTCGTTCGGCTCGGGGGGATTGTCCAGTGTGTCGGCAAACCGACGCCATTCCTCGGCGTTCAGTATAAAGTGCTGGTGGCTGCGCAGGATTTCCCGGGCCTTGTCCAGAGCTGCGTTCAGCACGAGGCCGGTCAGTGTGTTGCCGCTGATATCCGCCGCCTGCATCAGCATCTGTTTGGCGTTGGCCGGCAATCGGATGTCGAATCGCTCGATGGCTTCGGACATACTCGCTCTCGATACGGTTTATTTCCGTACAGATTAGCAGGCATGAAGACCTTATTCCAACCGGAATGTACTGGCCGGGGAAGCGCCTGTCGATTGCTTACAGCGACCCGCCCTGGCACACAAATCGTTGGGCCGAACTCCGACTGCGGTCAGGAATAGCTCTTGTAAAACGCCTCGGCGGTAAATTTGACAAATTCCTCAGTCTTCTCGGGACTGCGCGCAATCACCTGCCAGGGTTCCAGTCGGGAAATCTCCGTCTGAAGGTCCTTCGCTGTCTTGCTGCTACATCCAAGAATGTCCTGTACCGATCCGGCGGCCACGCCGTCGCATTGGAAGATGTAGGCGAATTCAAGCAACTCCTGGAAGTTGAAGAACTTCTGCTGGTAGTCGTTTGGCGACTGGCTGGCGAAGAAGACCACGACACCCTTCGAGCGCCCTTCGCGAATGATCCGCTGTAGAAAGATATTCTTCTGACCGAGATAGTTGTGGGCCTCGTCGATCACCAGGATGGACCGGATGGTCCGTCGACCCTCGGTCACCGGGCTGTCGGGAAGTGTGGCCATTTCCTTGTAAAGCCGCTCGATGATGAGATAGCCGACCAACTCCTTCAGTACCGGCATGGCATGCAGATCGATCAGCATCGTCCGGTTCGACACCCGGTCCATGGGTGCGCCTTCGCTGCCATGACGCCAGAACAGCTCGAAATCGGATAGATCCCGCAACACCTCGATGAGGCTGTCGTCCTTCTTGCCGTCTGCCTCATAGGCGAGTGCAGCCAGTTCGAGCACATCCGGAAAGTCAGGGTACGGAGTAGCAGATCCACCGCGCTTGGCATAGGCCGCTCGGATAGCCTCAGTTAGCGCATCCTTCTGTAGATACTCGGCCTAGGAGGCTGTCCGACTTGTCGGCCCAGCCTTCGAGTACAATAGGGCCGGGTTCGCATCGACGAGAGAATGCAGCATGGCGGTGAACTTCGTGACGGTGGATCGGGAGACGCCGGATCTGTTCCCGGCTTCGGTGCAGGAGTACCTGCCCGAAGACCATCTGGCGCGGTTCGTGGTGGAGATCGTCGATCGACTCGATCTGAGCCATCTGGTCGCGGCTTACGCCGGCACCGGCTCGCGGCCCTATCACCCGGCGATGCTGGTGGCGCTGTTGTTCTACGGCTACGCCACCGGCGTATTCTCCAGCCGCAAACTCGCACTGGCGACGCACGACTCGATCGCGTTTCGCTCCATCTGCGCCAACACGTATCCCGACCACCGCACCATCGCCGATTTCCGCAAGCGCTTTCTCGACGAGCTGGCGGGGCTGTTCACCGCGGTGCTGCTCATCGCGCAGGCGATGGGGCTGCTCAAGCTCGGTACCGTCAGTCTCGACGGGACCAAGATCAAAGCCAACGCAAGCAAGCACAAAGCGCTGAGCTACGCGCACGCCAACCGCCTGGAGGAACAGCTCAAGGGCGAGGTCGAGGACCTGATGCGTCTGGCCGAGCAGGCCGACAACACGCCGCGGCCCGCGCCGTTGGACCTCCCCTCGGAGCTGAAGCGGCGCGAACAGCGCCTCGCCGTCATCGCCGCGGCCAAGGCCGAGATCCAAGCGCGCGCACGCGCGCTTCGCGGCCGAGCAGGCCGAGTACGAACGCAAGCTCGCCGAGCGCGAAGCCCGTCGCGAGCATCATGCCCACCGCCGGCGGCGGCTTCGAGCAGGCCTACAACGCGCAGGCCAACGTCGATACCGCGACGCACCTGATCGTCGCTCAGCACGTCACCGATCACACCAACGACACGCAGGAGGTCGGCCCGGCGCTGGAGCGCCTCGACGCCCTGCCCGAGGCGCTCGGCACGGTCAACGCAATGCTGGCCGACACCGGCTATCACAGCCAAGAGAACCTCGAACGCTGCGCGGCCGCCGGCATCGACCCCTACATCCCCGCGGCGCGCCAGCGCCACAACCCGCCCTTGGCCGAGCGGCTCGCCGACGACCCGCCCGAACCCCAAGGCCAGCCGACAACGGCCGAGGCCACTGCGTATCGGCTACGCACCCGCGACGGCAAGGCCCGCTACGCCAAGCGCAAGGCCACGGTCGAGACCGTCTTCGGCATCATCAAGCAGGTGCAGGGCTTTCGCCAATTCCTGCTGCGCGGTCTGCGTGCGGTGCAGGGCGAGTGGGCGCTGGTGTGTCTGGGATGGAACCTCAAGCGCCTTTTTGCGCTTAAAGGATGAAAAAGAGGGCAAGATCGCGCGTTTTGGCGGAAAATACTCGCAATTTCGACGTTTCACGCCCCGCTGCTTGTCTCATTTTTGCCAATGCAGGCTCTCGGAACCCAATCCGGAACATAAGTCGGACAGGCTCCTAGGTGAAAGCTCCTTCCACGTATGGCATTGTTGACGCAGATTGAAAAGACGTTCCGATCTGATTTCAGCTTGAGTACTTTGCCCAGGCTCACCCCGTGCTGTTCGCACAGATCCCGCAGCAGTTGTTGATCGGCATCGGCCAGTGTCATGAAGGCTTCTCCCTATTTGCGATCAGGTTTGCCGGCGGGCAGGCGTTCGATCAGTTTGTCGAAGTCGTTTCCGGCGCGATCCTGCTCGGCGATCCGCCGTTGGTGGAACTTCTCGTACTCGTCTTCCGCTCGCTGCTGCGCCATCTGGTGCGAGATCTTCCCCGCATGGGTCAGGATCTCTCGGTCGTTGATATTCAGGAAGGCGTCGAGCTTGGTGATCCAGTCGCCCATGTGCATCGGGATACGGCGCATCGCCTGGCCCTCGGCGAAGATCAGGTATTGCTCGACCAGATTATTCAGGGCCGCCAGCTCGTCTTCGGTCAGATAGTTCTTGGCGATGCTCACGTCCTGCTTGCGGACCTTGGCCCCACGATAGTTGGTCAGGCCCGTATCAGGTCGCTCGGTATCAGCGCGACTGTAGACGATCTCGCCGGCGGTTTGGCCGGTGATGGCCCAGTGCATCTTGTTCTGCACCGTCTGGAAGAAGCGGATGCTGATGTCCAGCGTGGGATCGTAGTCGATGCTGGTGGCGTAGATGTCCGTGATCTTCTGGTAGAAACGTCGCTCGGAGGTACGGATGTCCTGGATGCGACGGGTCAGCTCCTCGAAGTAGTCGAAGGGCTGATCCGGGTTCCGCAGCCGCTCGTCATCCAGTACGAAACCCTTGATGATGTATTCCTTCAGCCGCTGGGTAGCCCAGATCCGGAAACGGGTCGCCACATGGCTCTTCACCCGGTAGCCGACCGAGATAATCATGTCGAGGTTGTAGTGGTCGAGGTTGCGCTGGACCTCGCGCCCCCCCTCCTGGCGAACCGACAAGAATTTCTTGTTGGTTGTCTCGGGAGCCAACTCCCCCTCGCCGTAGATGTTGCGGATGTGCTGGCTGATGTTCTGCTGCGTGGTCTGGAACAGGTCGGCCATCAAAGGCTGCGTTAACCAGACGGTCTCATCCGTCAACCGCACGTCGATCTTGATGCGCCCGTCCTCGGCCGCGTAGACCAGGAACTGGCCCCTGGCGTCGTCTTGGAAAGGCTGGTGTCCGCTGTTCATTCCTCGCCCAACTCCGTTAAAAGGCCCTGTACTGTCTCGGCCAAGGTCGGCAGGGCCGTCTGGATCGTCGCCCACACCCGATCATGCGAAATCGTCGCATAGGCCGACAGATCCAGACCGGCGACGAAGCCCTGAATGTCCGTGACGGCTTCGCGGACATCCCACAGATAGGCGCGCGGATCACGCGGCATAGACCAGCTCCCGCGTCCGTTCGATGTCGGCGCGCACGTAGGGGTTGCGCACGGCTGGGTATTCCACCAAATCGACGCCGCGCCCGAGGAGGCGTTCCAGCTCGGTTCGGACGCTGAACCAGCCGCCCAGATCGGCCTGCGCATCGGGCGCGAACTCCACGAGGAAGTCGGCATCGCTGCGGTCGAGGTCGAAATCCGTGCCGCACGCGGCGGAGCCGAAGACCTCGAGTCGTCGCACCTGGTAGCGCCGGCAGACATCGGCGATGGCGGCGCGTTGGGTGGCGATCAGGGGGTGTATGACTGGCTCGTCTGCCGATTCTGATCAGCGGCGTCCGGCTGCGGATACTCGTACTTGATGACCCCGTCCTCGGAATAGACCACCGGGACACCGTGTCGCCACGCCTTCTCGCGGGCGCGCAGGGCGGCGCGCTGTAGAGCAATCTCGGCATTGACCAGATCGGGATCGCGTTCGCGCGGGTCAGCCGGCGCTTGAGGATCAGTCATGGATTGACTCCTTGCGGCCACTTCGATGAGTTGCTCGTACTGCATGCCGGGTTCCTTGAAGATGCGGTCGATGACTTCCTTCGTGTGCATGGGGACTTGTTCACTCGGTTTGTGGTCGTCGGCATCGTAGCGCCCACGTGTTGGATCCGGAGATGGTCTGCAATCTTACCCTCCACGCGGCTTCAACATGCGGATCCAACCTGCAAGCACCCGGCTATCCTGCCCTACAACCCCAGCTCCCGCCAACGCGCATCGATGCGCTTGACCGACACCGGGCCGGCGGTGCCGAGGGTCTGGGCAAAGAGCGAGACGCGCAGCTCTTCGAGCAGCCAGCGGATCTCCTCCAGACGCGCGTCTTCGCGGCCGGCCTTGCGGGCGGCGGCGGTGCGGTCGCGCCAGCGGGTGAGCAGCTCGGCCATGACGGCCATCTGGTCGCGGTCGCGTCCGGGGGCGTGGGCGAGCTTGTCGAGACGCTGCTCGGCGGCCTTGAGATAGCGTGGATACTGCTTGAGGCGGACGTAGGGGATCTGTTGAAAGAAGCCCCGGAAGACCAGTGCATCGAGCTGGTCGCGCAGGTCCTGCGCCGTCGGCTGCCAGTTGACCTGGGAGATGGCGGCGAGGCGCTGGCGCAGTGACTGGTAGGCGGCGAGGATCTCGGCGGCGAGGCGGGTGACCTCGGTAGCCGTCGGCTGGAGCCGGCTGCGGGATTCGGCGAGACGGGCCTCGAAGTCGGTCTGCGTTCGGATGGGCGGACGGTCGTCGAGGAAGGTCCGATCCAGGATCAAGGCCAGCAGCTCGTCGGAGAGGTCGGGGGGGCGGGGCTCGGTTCCGCTCGGCGGGCGAGACGGCTGTCCGCCGGAGGTCGATGCGCCGGGGTGCTTGGTCTCGGGGGATTCCGGGGCGGGACGCCCCGGCTCCGTCACGGGCGCCTTGGCATAGAGCAGCCGCAGCCGGTCCAGCTCCTTGAGCGATTGGCGGATCGGGCGCAGGGTCGCGCCGAGCGTCAGGGTCAGAAGCCGGCGCAGACCCGCACGGTGCGCGCGCGCTGCGGCTTCGGGCGAATCCAGCACCCGCACCGCGACGCTCTTTTCCTCGTCGACCAAGGCCGGGAAGCCGCGCATCCGGATCCCGCCGCGGGTGATCTCGACCTGCTCGGGCAGGTCGCCGAAGTCCCAGCGCGTGATGCCCTCGCGCTCCAGCTCGGCATCAGGGATGCGGGCAAACCGCGCCTGCCCCGCTTGGCCGAAACGCTGCTTGAGCCGTTGCGGATCCTCATCGAGCGCAAGCGCCCTGCCCGCTTCGTCGACGAGCCGGATCTTCATGCGCAGATGCGCCGGGATGGCGTCGCGGTCCCAGGCGTCCTCGGGGATGCGCAGACCAAGCTCGGCCGCGATCCGCTCGGCGAGGACCTGTGTGAGCGGCCGATCGATCGGCGCCCGGCCCTCGGCGAGCGCGGCCTTGAGCCCCCCGGCCAAGCGCGCAGCGGTATCCGGCACCGGGACCAGCGCCGTGCGCAGCCCTTTCGGTAGACCGCGCAGCAGGGCCGTGATGCGCGACTCCAAGAGACCCGGCACCAGCCAATCCAGCCGCTCGGCGGTCACCTGATTGATGAGCGGCAAGGGCACGATCAGGGTCAGACCGTCGGCCGCCTCGCCGGGCTCGAAGCGATATTCGAGCGGCAGCGCGGTGGCGCCGACCTGGAGCCGGTCGGGGAAGTGCTCCGGCGTGATCCCCGTGGCCTCGTGCTGCATCAGGTCGGCCGGGCGCAGATGCAGGATCTTGGGATCCGTGCGGGTCGCCTTGCGCAGCCACTGCTCGAATTGAGGCGTGGAATAGATCCCGGCGGGGATGCGCTGGTCGTAGAAGGCATAGAGCGCCTCCTCGTCGACCAGGATATCGCGGCGGCGCGACTTGGCTTCCAGGTGATGGATCGACGCGATCAGCTCTTGGTTGTGGCGCCAAAAGGGCGCGCGAGTGCTGAAGTCGCCTTCGACCAGGGCGAAGCGGATGAAGATCTCGCGTGCCTCGGCCGGGCGGATGGGGCCGAAGTTGACCCGACGCTTCGCCACCAGGGTGACGCCGAACAGGGTCACCTTCTCGTAGGCCGAAACCTGTCCGGACTTGGCCTGCCAGTGCGGCTCGAAATAGCTGCGTTGCAGCAGGTGCTGCCCGGCCGCTTCGATCCAGGCCGGCTGCACGCGCGCGACGATGCGCCCGTAAGCGCGTGTGGTCTCGACCCGCTCGGCCGCGAGGATCCACTTGGGCGACGTCTTGAAGAGCTCGGAGCTCGGATGGATGCGGTAGCGACTGTTGCGCGCACCGAGATACTCATGATTCGCGTCGAGTGCGCCGATGTGGTTCAGCAGTCCGGCCAAGAGCGCGCGGTGGATCTGCTCCTCGGTGCCTGCGGTCTGGTTCTCCTTGAAACCCATCTCCAGGATCTGCTCGCGCAGCTGGATCTCGATGTCGTGCCACTCCTGGACCCGGTTGTAGGACAGGAAGTGGCGTTGGCAGAGCAGACGAAATTGGTTGCGCGAATGCGCCTTGCGCTCCTTCTCCAGGAAGCGCCAGAGGTTGAGGAAGCTCAGGAAGTCCGAGTCCGGATGGGCGAAGGTGGCGTGAATCTGATCGGCGGCGGCGCGTTGCTCGTGCGGGCGCTCGCGCGGGTCCTGAACGCTCAGCGCAGCGGCGATCACCAGCACCTCCGCCAGACACTGCTGCTCGGCGGCGGCGAGCAGGATGCGCCCGATGCGCGGGTCGACCGGCAGACGCGCCAGCCGACGGCCGAGCTCGGTCAGCTCGCCGCGGGCATCGAGCGCGGCCAGCTCCTCGAGGGTGCGCTCGCCGTCGGCGACCAGACGCGGGTCGGGTGGATCGAGGAAGGGGAAGTCGGCCACGTCGCCGAAACCGAGCAGCTTCATGCGCAGGATCACGGCGGCGAGGTTGGTGCGCTGGATCTCGGGTTCGGTGAAGGCCGCTCGGGCGGCGAGGTTATCCTCGCTGTAGAGCCGGATGCAGACGCCCGAGGCGACCCGCCCGCAGCGCCCTTTGCGCTGATCGGCCGAGGCGCGCGAGATGCGCTCGACCGGCAGGCGCTGGAGCTGGCGGCGGTGGCTGTAGCGGCTGATCCGCGCAAAACCGGGGTCGATGACGTAATGGATGCCGGGGACGGTCAGCGAGGTCTCGGCGACATTGGTCGCCAGCACCACGCGCCGCGTGCCGTGCGACTGGAAGATCCGCGCCTGCTCCTGCGGCCCTTGGCGGGCGTAGAGCGGCAGGATCTCGGTCGCGGGCGGGTGATGCTTGCGCAGGGTCTCGGCGGTCTCGCGGATCTCGCGCTCGCCTGAGAGGAAGACCAGCACGTCGCCGCGTCCGATGCGCGCCAGCTCCCCGACCGCGTCCGAGATCGCCTGCTGCATCGTCTCGTCGCGCTCGCCGACCGACTCGTCCTCGGGCGGGCGATAGCGGACCTCGACCGGATAGGTCCGTCCGGAGATTTCGAGAATCGGCGCCGGGCGGCCCTGCGCATCGGCGAAGTGCGCGGCGAAGCGCTGCGGATCGATGGTCGCGGAGGTGACGATGAGCTTCAGATCCGGTCGGCGCGGCAGCAGACCCTTTAGATAGCCGAGCAGGACATCGATGTTGAGGCTGCGCTCGTGGGCCTCGTCGATGATCAGGGTGTCGTACTCGTTGAGCAGCCGATCCTGCTGGATCTCGGCGAGCAGGATGCCGTCGGTCATCAGCTTGATCGCGGTCTCCGGGCGGACCCGGTCGTGGAAGCGCACCTTGTCGCCGACCAGCCCGCCGGCTGTCCCGCCGAGCTCCTGCGCGATCCGATTCGCCAGGGTGCGCGCGGCGATGCGCCTCGGCTGTGTATGGCCGATCCGCCCGGCGAATCCACGTCCGAGCTCCAGACAAAGCTTGGGCAACTGGGTCGATTTTCCGGAGCCGGTCTCGCCGCAGAGGACGATGACCTGGTGGGCCGAGATCGCCTTCGCGATCTCCTCGCGGCGCTCGCTCACGGGAAGCTCGGGCGGATAGGCGATGACCGACGGCACGCCGGCGCGGCGGCGTTCGAGGAGGGCTTGGGATTCTCGCAGGGTCTGCCAAACGGCAAGCAGACCACGCTCGAACGGCTCGCCCGCACGCGCGCGACGGCGCAAGCCGCGCAGACGTTGGCGCAGCCGGTGGCGGTCCTGGATCAGACAGGTGCCGAGGTCGGTGTCGGTGGGAAACTCGGTATCGGTCAAGGATGTTTAAACCGCGTCCAGAGCGAAATGCGTCATTTTCATGTTGTGTTTAGCGTCGAAGACTTCCTTGATCTTGGCGAGACGCGGTTTAAAATTTAATCTTTTTAATACTTTAAACCGCGCCAGCTCCGACAGTCGTCGGAGCTGGCGCGGCGAAACCCTTCCAACACATGACGCATACCGCACCGGGCGCGGTTTAAGCGCGTTCCGCCTCCAGCGCCTGGAGGGTCATGGCCCAGCCTCCAGACGGACCGCACTCGCTCGCGCGATGCGCTGAAAGGGTGTCGGCTCCGCATTGCGTGCTCGGGAGATGACATCGACCGGCAGCCCCAGCCCTTCCTCAAGCTCCAGCTTGAGACGGGCGCGTTCGAGGAGAGTCAAACCCTGCGTGGTCTCGATCAGCAAGTCGAAATCGCCGCCTCTGGCCCGGTCGTCGAGCCGCGAGCCGAAGAGATAGACCACCGCGTTCTCTCCCGAGAGACGTCATGCCGTGCCGAGGATGGTGATGACCTGATCGGATGTCAGTCGCATGGATGAAGTCGCTCGATAAACACGAATCCGGGCAAGGCTCGCGCGCCCGGCTGCCGACAGCCTAACGCCGAACCGAATCTCGCGCCATGGCGTCGGGGCTATCGTCGTCCGACCAATCCGTCGTGCTCGCGCCGACCAGCTCCGCCCAGTCATCCGGCGAATCCCCACGATTCGGCATGGCATTTAAACCGCGTCCAGAGCTCGTCAAGTCTGCCGGGGGCCGATCCCATCCAAAAACATCGCATACCGCGCCGGGCGCGGTTTAAGAGCGGATCACCTCGACGGAGGCGCTCAAACTGCGTCCACCCCGCTGAAGTCATAGTCCATGACGGCGCTCGGGGGCTGGACGAAAGGGCCTTGGAGTAGATCGATACCGGCGCGGCACAGGCGCGCGATGGTCTCCGAGCTATCGACTCCGCCGGCGATCACGCCCAGGCGACGCTCACGCAGGCGCCGGGCCAGCTCGGCCAACGGCACGGGGTCGAGCGACTGTACCGTCGTACTCCCAAGGCGCGCGAAGGCGGCCGGAACGCTCGCGAGCACACGCTCCGAGGCGTTCTCGGCATCGACACCGTTCAGACAAACCGGGATGCCGAGCCGGGCCAAGCGAGCCACGCGGTCGGCTGCGAGAGCCGGGTCGGCCGCCGCTTCTTGGACCTGAAACTGGATGACGGGTCGCAACCGAAAAAGATCGCGCCGGTTGATCTCGTCACGGATCTGATCGACCCAATCCTCGCGCCCGGCGCCGAGGACCGATTGGTAGACAAAAAGCTGTGCCGGCTGGCCGGCGTCTCGGCAGGCCACGATGGCGTCCAGACCCTTGGCCAAGAGCCAAGCATCCAGCCGCTCGGCCAATCCGCAGCGCTGTGCGATCGGCATGAAGGCAACCGGCGGCAGTAGCTCGCCGTCCGGGGTGGCCAAGCGCGGCGACACCTCGTAGCGCGCACTGGTTGCCGGGGTCAGGGAAACCATGGGCTCGAAGAGCAGTTGCAGCCGCTCGGTCAGGATGGCCGTCGACACGGCGTCATGGTCCAAGGTTCGAGCAGGCACGGGTTCGCAACCGTACCCGAGGGTCAGACCATCGCCTGCCTCGCGGGCCGAGCGCGCGGCCTTGGCTGCTCGCGACATCAAGGTGACGGCGTCCCCGCCGCTGTTCGTCAAGGCGCACCAGCCGACTCCGAGGGCACGTCCGGGTCCCGGAGCGAAGCCGGCCCGAGACAGCTCATCCGCGTAGTGACCACAGGCGCGCCCGAGGCTCGCGGCGTCGTCGCGTCGCATCAGGACGGCCAAACTGCGCTCGCCGACGCGTGCCGCTAGATCGGAGGCGCCGCACGACTCGGCAACCGCAACGGCAAGACGCATCAGCGCACCCTCGTCGCCGTCGAGGTCCAGCACGACCAGCGCGCGGCGGCCGGCCGTCCCGCCCCGACCGATCAACTGCCCGAGCCGCGCCAAGAGGCGCCCGAGGCTCGCGAGACCCGTGAGCGCATCGATCGCATCCGGACCGCTTTGGCGTCGTGCGCGCTCGCGGGAGCGGCCCAGTCGCTGTCTCACGCAGGCGAGGAGTTGATCCGGTGCAACCGGCTTGGCGAGGAAGTCATCGCCCCCGACGCGCAGCGCCGCCATCTGTTGCTCGGCGTCCAACTCGGCGGAGAGAAAGACGATCGGCAGGTCGGCGAAACGGTCTTGCTCGCGGATGATGCGGGTCAGCTCGATGCCGCTTGCTCCGGGCATGTGCAGATCCATGAGCACCAGGTCCGGAACAAAGGCATCGAGTGCATCGAGCACCGCGAGCGCATCGCCCACGCGCTCGGTCAGCATGCCGGCCGATTCGAGCACCCGGGCGGCGAAAAGCGCGGCCACCGGCTGATCGTCGACGACGAGCACGCGCTCGGGCGAGACCGACTGCGTGCCGGCCAGACCCAAAAGCCGATCGGTCAGCTCTTCGATCTCCATCGGCATCTGCAGATAGGCCCTGGCGCCTGCGCGCATCGCGGCGAGACGGGGGCGGATGTCGTTCCCGGATGCCAGGCAAACCAGCGGTATCGGCTGCCCGTCGCGCTGCTGCGCCTGCGCGACGAGTGCGCCGAGCGTGTCCGCATCGGGCAGAGCATCGACATCAACGAGCAAGAGCACGCGCGGGCTCGGGTGTGCGCCGATCAGTCGCTCGGGGGTTTCGAAGGTTTCGAGCATGAACCCCTGCGCGAGCAGGAGCGCCCGAAGCGGCGTCGTCAACTCGGCGTTGCAGGTGAGGAGCTGGATGGCGGGCGCGGATCCGGCATCGGCGATCGTGTGATTCATGGTCGTCGGTCTCGTCCAGGGTGGGCCGAGACCTCGAACGCACGCGCCGACGCGGCGCGCCTGGCCCGAGGTCATCGGCGCCGAGGATAAACCGAGCACGCGGCGTGAACAACTCGCTCTGGACACGGTTTAACCGCCCGACATCAATAGTTGATGCGCGGCGCTCCCCCGCCGAGCGCCTCGACCAATCCGGCCGCAAAGCTCGCACCGATGCGTCTCGAGAAGCTCTCGAAGAGATCGCGTTTCTTGGTGTAATCGACCAGCTTCTCCGCGCCGATCACATCGCGTGCGACCGAGCTTGAGCTGCCGAGATCGTCGACCAAGCCCAACGCGACCGCCTCCTGGCCGCTCCAGAAGAGTCCGCTGAAGACCTCCTCGCCGCCTTTCAGGCGGTCGCCGCGGCCGGCTTGGACCTCGGCGATGAACTGGTCATGCAGGTTGTCGAGAACGGTCTGGATAAAGGCCCGTTGATCCGGCGGCAGCGGCGAGAAGGGGTCAAGGATTCCCTTGTTCTCCCCGGCGGTCAGCAGACGCCGCTCGATCCCGAGTTCCTGGATCGCCTCGTTCAGACCGAAGCTGCCGATGCGTACGCCGATGGAGCCGACCAGGCTGGCCTTGTCGGCATAGATCGAATCGGCGGCAACGGCGATGTAATAGCCGCCCGAAGCGCAGATGTCGGTCGCCACCGCATAGACGGGCATCTCCTTGTCGTTGTCTTCCTTGTACTTGGCCTTCAGCCGCTTGATCTCGTCGTTGATGTAGCCGGCCTGGACGGGGCTGCCGCCGGGGCTGTTGATGCGCAGGATGATGCCCTTGACCCGGTCGGCTTCGAAGGCTTCGCGCAGGGCCGTAATGACCCGGTCAGCGCTTGCGTCGGCCTCGGGCGCGATCACACCCTTGATGTCGATCACGGCCGTGTGCTCATCGCTCGGCGAGATGCGCTCGAGCAGATCCTGCGAGTAGGCGGCGATCACCAGGGCAATCAGATACACCAGAATCAGGCTCTTGAAGAAGATGCCCCAGCGGCGGCCGCGTCTCTGGTCGCGCAGGTGCTCCAGCGCGAGCTTGTTGATGAGCGCGCGCTCCCACTCGGGCGCGTCGGGCGACGGCATCTCGTCGCGACGCTTGGTCCAAAACTTCCAATTCATGGTTGGCTCCCCGGGTTAAACCGCGCCCGGCGCGGTCTGCTGTGTTTATGGATGGGGTCGACCTCGGCAGACTTGACGACTGTTGGAGCCGGCGCGGTTTAAGAGATTAAAAGATAGATTATTTTAAACCGCGTCCCCGCCAAGTGGGGTGGATGCACCAAACGTCGAACTCACTCGAAAATGAATATCTCGCTGTGGACGCGGTTTAGGCGTTCGGTCTCGGCGACACTCGGACGAGCGAGTCGCCGCGATCTCAGCTCAACGCATACCGTATCCGGTCAGCCAGTCCGGCAGCGCTGCAATGTCGTGAATGCAGTCCAGCGGGGAGTGCGTGATCAGACGCTCGACCGGATGGACACCGTAGGAGACGGCGAGTGCCTTGGTGCGGGCATTCATGGCCATCTGCATGTCGTACTCGGTGTCGCCGATCATCAGCGTGGCGGAGGCATCGGCGCCGAGCTCGTCCATCAGCTCGAGCAACATCTGCGGGTTCGGCTTGGACAAGGTCTCGTCGGCGCATCGGGTCGCGTGAAAGAGCCCGCCGAGACCGGTGTCGACGAGTGCCTTGTCGAGTCCGACGCGACCCTTCCCCGTGGCCACGGCCAAGCGGTAGCCCGAATCCGCCAGCTGACTCAAGGTCTCGCGAGCGCCGGCGAAGAGCACCGAAGGCGTCGCGTCGATCTCGAGAAAATAGCGGCGGTAGCCGGTGACCAAGTCCCGGAGGATCTGCGGATCCGCTCCGGGATGCAGACGCAAGAGGGCCTCGTCGAGACCCAGGCCGATGACGTCGCGCGCGGCCTCGCGGCCCGGCGGCGGAAGGCCGAGATCGCCGAAGGCCGCCTGAAGACAATTGACGATGCGTGCCTCGGAATCCATCAGGGTTCCGTCCCAGTCGAACACGATCAAGTCGAAGGTCACGCGGCGGGCTCCAAGGCAGACAGGAAATGCTCGAGGTCATCGGGCAGGGGCGCCTCGACACGGTGCGGTCGATCGGCGGCTTCGAGTTGAAAACTCAAGGCGGAGGCGTGCAAAAACAAGCGTGACAATCCCAGTGCCTTGAGGGCGCGATTCGCGTTCTCGTCGCCGTATTTGGGGTCGCCCGCCAAGGGGGTTCCCAGATGAGCGGCATGGACGCGGATCTGGTGCGTACGCCCGGTGATCAGCTCGGCTTCGACCAGGGTGAGCACGCCGACGTCCGAGCGGAAGCGTCCCAGACGTCGAAACACCGTGCGTGCCGGTTTTCCCTCTTCCGGGTCGACTTGAACCATCCGCTCGCCGCCCTGCAGCACGTTCTTCTTCAGCGGTGCGTCCACACCGACCTTCGAGCGCTCCAGCTCCCCGATCATCAGGGCCATGTAGCGCTTGTCCATAGCGCCTTCGCGGATCAGCTCGTGGAGCTCGCGCAATGCACTGCGCCGCTTGCTGATGAGGATGCAGCCGGAGGTGTCGCGATCCAGACGGTGAACCAGCTCCAGCTCGCGACCGGGCCGCAGCTCGCGCAGCGATTCGATCAGGCCGTAGCTCAGACCGCTGCCGCCATGCACGGCCAGGCCGGCGGGCTTGTCGATGACCAGAAGGCGCTCGTCCTCGTAGAGCACCGCCTCCGCGAGCGGGGCGAGACGCGAGACAGGGACCCGGACGGGCGTCTCCGCAAGGGCCGTGCGCATCGGCGGGATGCGCACCAGATCGCCCGTGCGCAGCCGATGACTGGCCTTGACCCGACCTTTGTTGACGCGCACCTCGCCACGACGCATCACCCGATACAGGTGGCTTCGCGGCACGCCCTTGAGATGGCGCAGAAGAAAGTTGTCGATGCGCTGCCCGTCGGACTCGGCATCGACGCAGACCACGCGTACGGACGAATCATCCCGAAGCTCCGGCTCGGGACGCGCACGCTCGGCAACCGCAGGCATCGGGCCGGAGCGCTTAGGCTGCGTGCGTCCGGGTCCGCCACTCCCGGGGCCGGTCGTCTTCGGGTCAGCCCTTCGGAAGACGGCGCGTTTCGGACCGGCGACGACGCCTTCAGAGCCCTTCGATGGAGTGCTCTTGGGGCCGGCGCGCTCGGAAGCCGGGCGGCCCCGGAGGCCGTCCCGCCCCCCTGTTGCGCGGGCGGCGGCATGCTTGTTCGGACGGCGATCGGCACGGGGATGAGGTCGATTCACGAATGATGGCGCCTGCCTGGGTGGCTCAATTGATGCTAAATAAGGTTTACTGATACACTTGGACGCTTGCGCTGGCCAGCGGAAACGCGATTTTTCCCGGAGCGGCGAGCGCAGCCAAGGGTCGGTCACGATGCCGGAGCGAGTGGAGCCACATCCGCTCGGAAGGCCCCGACCCTCATGCCGGCATCCGATGTCCGAGCAGGCCGATGTGCGGGATCTCGAGTGGTGACGCGGACTCGTTTTATCGGGTGACCGCGCATTCTACACCCTGTGAGCGCCGCGCGCCCTGCACGACGGCAGACCAGCGCAGCCGGCGCCGACCTCGCCGCTCCCGAGATCGGCCCCCTCCAACCGGGCGGGCCGATCAGGTGCGAGTGCCTCCAATGGGCGCTCGTCGACGACAAAACATTACTGACTACGCGCGTGCCCGTCCGGATCGGCCGAGAGCCCGTCTGAACGGACACTGTCGATGCCGTCGGGCCGATTCGTCGGCGCGACGGCGACACGCCGAGCCGCCCGCAGGTTTGCAGGGGCGCACGGCGAGCAGTCCCTCAGACGGGAGACGCGTCGTGGTGCGGAAAACAACCCTATGAAACGCATGCTGATCAACGCAACTCAGCCCGAAGAGTTGCGTGTTGCGACCGTCGACGGTCAACAGCTTTACAACCTCGATATCGAGTCCCCCGGCCGAGAACAGAAAAAGGCCAACATCTACAAAGGCATCATCACCCGCGTCGAGCCCAGTCTCGAGGCCGCCTTCGTCGACTACGGTGCCGATCGGCACGGCTTCCTCCCGCTCAAAGAGATCGCGCGGGCCTATTTCGAGCCCGACAGTGTCAAACCTGGCTCGCGCGTCAGCATCAAGGAATCGGTGCGCGAGGGCCGCGAGGTCGTCGTTCAGATCGACAAGGAAGAGCGCGGCAACAAGGGGGCAGCACTCACCACCTTCATCTCTCTGGCCGGTCGTTATCTGGTGCTGATGCCCAATAACCCGCGCGCCGGCGGGGTCTCGCGACGCATCGAGGGCCAGGATCGCAGCGAGCTGCGCGACGCCATGAGTCAGCTCGAGATCCCAGAAGACATGGGTTTGATCGTGCGCACCGCGGGCGTGGGCAAGAACGTCGAGGAGCTCCAGTGGGACCTCGACTACCTGCTCCAGCTTTGGAAGGCGATCGAGACCTCTGCGCAGGACCGCAAGGCGCCCTTCCTCATCTATCAAGAGAGCGACGTCATCATCCGTTCGATCCGCGACTATCTGCGCGTGGACATCGGCGAGATCCTGATCGACAACAAGGCGGTCTTCGAGCGTGCCGAGAGCTTCATCCGCCAGGTGATGCCGAGCAATCTGAAGAAGCTCAAGCTCTACCAGGACGAGGTCCCGCTCTTCACCCGCTATCAGATCGAGAGCCAGATCGAGTCGGCCTTCCAGCGCGAGGTGCGCCTGCCCTCCGGCGGCTCGATCGTGATCGACCACACCGAGGCGCTGACCTCGGTGGACATCAACTCGGCGCGTGCCACCAAGGGCGCCGATATCGAGGAGACCGCGCTCAACACCAACCTGGAAGCGGCCGACGAGATCGCGCGCCAACTGCGTCTGCGTGATCTGGGCGGACTCTTCGTCATCGACTTCATCGACATGACGCCGCCGAAGAACCAGCGCGAGGTCGAGAATCGGCTGCGCGACGCGCTCAAGCACGACCGCGCCCGGGTGCAGGTCGCCCGCATCTCGCGCTTCGGTCTGTTGGAGATGTCGCGCCAGCGCCTGCGACCCTCGCTCGGGGAGTCGAGCCAGCAGGTCTGCCCGCGCTGCAAGGGTCAGGGGACCGTCCGCGGGGTCGAGTCGCTTGCGCTGTCGATCCTGCGCATCGTCGAAGAAGAGGCGATGAAGGACAGTACCCACCGCATCGTCGCCCAGCTGCCGGTGAGCGTCGCGACCTTCCTGCTCAACGAGAAGCGTCGCGGCATTCTGGAGATCGAGCAGCGCCAAGGCGTCGAGGTCCTCTTGCTGCCCAACGAGGCACTCGAAACGCCTGAGTACCAGATCGAACGCGTACGCACCCAGGACGCGGGCAAGCTCGTCCCGGATCAGTCGAGCTACGAGCTGACCGCAGCGTCCGAGACCAAGGTCGCGCCCTTCTACGCCAAGCTCGGTCAACCCGTGCAGGCCGAGGAGCCGGCCGTCAAGCAGGTCTCGCCGGCGACCCCGGTCCCCCAACGCTGGACGCCGACACCCCAGCCCGAAACACCCGTGCGTCGCGAAGCGGAGCGCGGCGAGCCCGAAAGCCTGCTCAAACGCATCTGGACCGGGCTCTTTGCGCCGCGCCAGCCCGAAGCGGATGTCCCTGCAACCCACAGGCCACCCGCAGACGAGCGCCCGGCGCCCGAGACCGCGCCGCGCACGCAGCAACCGCGACACACCGCCGATTCGGGCGAGCGCCGCAGCCAAAGCAGACCACCACAGACCCGACGCGACGAGTCGCCAAGGGAGCGCGGGCGGCAGGAACAGGGTCGGCACAGCCGAGCGGCACCCGAGCAGCAGACGCGCTCGGAGCCGAACCGCAGCCGGAACGAGGCCAGCCAGGGCAGCGAGGCTGTCGCGGCAGCAGATCCGACGACGCGACCCGAGACCGAGGAGCAGACCCAGGCCCGCCGCGACGGCGAGACACGCTCGCGCCGGAGCGGCTCGCGCGGACGCGGACGACGGAGTTCCGGTTCGAGCGAGGGAGGCCGTCCCACGGGCGAGGCGTCGCGCGATCAAGATACCCGCGGCGACGAGGGCTCCGGCGAGCACAGCGAGGGTCGGCAACGGTCCGAACGTCATGGCGACGACACGCCGACGACCAGTAGCGATCGAGCCGCCGCGCCGTCGCGCGGAAGTCGGCCGGAGGATCATCCGCTGATGATCGCACCCGTCGGCGAGACCGCCGTGCAGAACGGCGGAGCGGGCGCAACCTCGACGGACTCGATCGACCGCGGACGTCCGGCGGGACGCGCCGAAGACGCGCGCCTCGGCGAACAACCCGAGGGTACGGACAACGCCTCGGACGACACCTCCGATCCCGGCGCCGAGCCGGGGCAAGACGGCAACGCAGCGCCGGGCGGCGAGCGGCCGCGCTCCTCGCGTCGACGTCGCGGCGGCCGCAATCGCCGACGCTCTTCGGCCGGCGCAGAGACGAAGGAAGGCGCGGGAGACGAGGGCGGCAGCACCGAAGGCGCCTCGGGTCCGACAGCAGACCAAATGCCCCCGCAACCGCATGATCGGCAGCCGGCGCACGCGGAATCGACCGAGACGGACCCGAAACCCCGTGAGCACAGACCCGACCGACGGGTCCGCGAGGGCGCAGTCGTCGCGCAGGGCGAAAGCACCCGCGCTGAGCCTCGACCGGACGGCGACTCGAGCACCGAGGCATCGATGCCGAGCGAGCCGACCACACCGATCAAGCACGAGGCCCCGGCGAGCGAGCCGACCGCACCGATCAAGCACGAGGCTCCGAGCAGCGAGCCGACCGCGCCGATCAAGCACGAGGCCCCGAGCAGCGAGCCGACCGCGCCGATCAAGCACGAGGCCCCGAGCAGCGAGCCGACCGCGCCGATCAAGCACGAGACCCCGGCAAGCGAGCCGACGGCCACGCCGATCAAGCACGAGGCCCCGGCGAGCGAGCCGGTCACGCCGGTCAAGCATGCGGCCCCGACGAGCGAGCCGACGGCCACGCTGCCGCGCCCGGCGCCCGTCGCCGAGACGGCCGAGCCTCGGACGCCGACCGAACCCTCGGCCGGTTCCGGCGCCTATCGTGATGGGACCGAAGGCGTCCTGAGCGAACGCGCTGCATCGTCGGGCACCGACGATCGGTCGACGTCGAGACCCGAGCCTGTCCCTCCGACACCCGCCGCGGCAGCGGCCCCGACGTCCGATCCGGTCGAACCGAAAAGCGGGGACGCGGTTTAAAAGGATATCGTTTTTAATCTCTTAAACCGCGCCGACTCCAACGGCCGTCAAATCTGCCGGGGCCGATCTCATCCCAGAACATCGCGTACCGCGCTGGGCGCGGTTTAACCGCGCAGCAGCGGTTGATGCGCGCCCGGGGTCGACGCGGATCAACCGACCGAGATCGTCTGAAACCGTCAACGCAGGATCCGGCTCATCGGGGTCATCATGCTCAGACTGTTTTTCGAGAGCCTGACCGGCTTACTCCGTCTGACCTATCGGACATTCGTGCCGGGGCCAGGCCGTCCCCGGCCGAGCGCCAAACGCATGCTGGTGATGAGTGGATTCATCCCGCTCTTCACCCTTGTCCAAGGGATCCACTGGATCGGCTTCCTGCTCGACGAGATCTTTTATCGCGGTTATCGCCGTGTCGCGATCCGCGAGCCGCTGTTCGTGCTCGGTGTCCCCCGAAGCGGAACCACTCACCTTCATCGCGTCATCGCTGACGACACTGCACTGACGACCTTCTCGACCTGGGAATGTCTTTTCGCACCGTCGGTCACCCAACGGCGTTTCTGGCTCGGCCTCGGGCGGATCGATGCGCATGTGGGTCGCCCCCTCGGGCGCATGCTCGACTGGATCGAACGACACGCCTTCAAGGGCCTCGATGCCGTCCACCCCATGCGCCTGAGCGACCCGGAAGAAGACTACTTCGCGCTCATGCCGGTGCTGTGCTGCTTCATCCTCGTCCTACCCTTCCCACACTCGGATCTCTTGTGGCGTATGGGCCTATTCGACCAGGACATGCCGGAGGCGCGCCGCGCACGGCTGATGGACTTCTATCATCGGTGCCTGCAGCGACATCTCTACGTCCATGGTCCCGAGAAGCGGCTCTTGTCGAAGAACGCCGCCTTCGCCCCGCTGGCCGGCAGTCTCGCGGCGCGCTTCCCCGACGCGCGCTTCATCGTCTGTCTGCGCGAGCCGCACGCCACGTTCCCGTCTCAGCTGAGCTCGCTCGCGGCCGGAATCGACTTCTTCGATGTCCTGTCCGCGACCCCCGATTTCCGGGAGCGCTTGACCGGTCAACTGGGTTTCTATTACAAGAATCTGGAAAGGGCGTTGGGAGAACTCCCCGAAGAGCGCTGCGCATGGGTTACCATGCGCGCGTTGCAGTCGGATCCGGCGTGTCGGGTGCTGGTCATCTACGCGCAGCTCGGGCTAACGGCGCGTGCGCAGTTCCGCGCCGCGATCGCACGACACGCGGCCGAGGCCGAAACCTACCGAAGCGCTCACGGCTACAGCCTGGAGCAGTTCGGACTCTCTCGGGGGGACATCGATCGCGATCCGGGACCCGTCTTCGCACGGCTTGCCGCTCGGTCGGCACGGAGCGCGGCCGATGCAGCGTCGATGCACCCGGGGACAAGGCCCGGCGACGATCCCATGGGCTCATCCTCAACCAGGACACCCGTGCGCCATGCTGAACCTATCCACTGCGGGGACCAGTGTTAGGACGCCCCTGCATCCCTGCGCCGCCGAGCTGCGTGTCGCCATCGTGTCCGACGCCGCTCCCGAGCGCAACGGCGTCGGCGCCTATTACCGCGATCTCGCCGACCATCTCAGGACCGCCGGAGCCCGGGTCGATTTGGTCGCACCGCGTTGTCGCGCGGGATCCTGGTATGGGGGCCTGACGCTCCCGCTGCCAGGCGACTCCACCCAGAAGATCGTCTTGCCCTCCCCTTGGCTCTTGAGCCGACGCCTCGATCGCCTCCGCCCGAACGTCGTCATCGTCCCGACCCCTGGCCCGTTCGGCCTGCTCGGGATGCATCTGGCCGAGCGCAACGGAGCCGCACTGGTGGTCGGTTTCCACACCCACTTCGAGGCCCTGACAACGCTGTTCCGGAATTGGGGTATCGGCGCCCGCATCGCCAACGGCTACCTCGGTGCCTGTCATCGGCTGCTCTTCGACAAGAGCGATCTGGTCTTGGCAAACTCGGCAGAGATGATGGCGATTGCGCGATCGATCGGTGCCCGCCGCGTCAGCCTCATGGCCACCCCGATCCCGCAGCGCTTTCTCGATCTGCCGCCCGCCCCGGCGGGCAGGGATGTCGCTCGCGTGCTTTTCGCCGGACGTCTGGCACCTGAAAAGAACTTGGAGGCCATCGTCGCCGCTGCGCACCGACTCCCGGACATCGAGTTCCTGATCGTCGGCGATGGTCCGATGCGGGCGTGGGTGGAGAAGGAGTGCCGAGGGCTACCCAACCTCGGACACTCAGGCTGGGTCAGCCGCAGTCGGATCATGGCCCTCATCGACGAGATGGACGCCTTGATCCTGCCCTCGACGGTCGAGTCGTTCGGCACCGTTGCGCTCGAGGCGATGGCACGGGCACGCCCGGTGCTGGTGTCCTCGGCCTGCGGCATCCTGAGCTGGGATCTACTGAGCAGGGGGATCTTCCGGATCCACGAGGGCGAGCACCTCGCCGATGCCTTGGCGCGGCTGCGCGACCTGGACCCGGCGATCCGCGAACGCAAGGCACACCTGGGACGCGAAGGCGCGCGGGAGATCAACCACCGCAACCTGGAACATTGGCTTGGGGTCTTGTCGGGCAACTATGCCGATTCGGTCGATGCGAAACGCTGAGCCCGCGGCAGGCCCAAGCGCTCGGCAGGTCCGTGCTCTGGTCTCGGTGCACGACGTCATGCCCGAGACCTTGCCGCAGGTCGAGCGCATCCTGGCTCTGCTCGACAACGAAGGGGTCACACCCGTCACGCTGCTGGTGGTTCCCGGCGTCGGCTGGGGCAACGAGGGGGTCGAGCGGCTGCGCGAATTCCAGACGAGGGGCTGCGAGCTTGCCGGCCACGGCTGGATCCACCGTGTGGATCGCATCACCGGCTTGGCCCACCGAATCCATTCGCGTTTGATCTCGCGCAACGTCGCCGAACACCTCGCGCTCGATCGGGTTGCCATCCATCGCCTGATCGCGCGATGTCACGCCTGGTTCCTCGAGCAGGGCCTCGCAGCCCCGTCACTCTACTGTCCGCCGGCTTGGGCGATGGGACCCGTCCCGCGCGCGACACTCTCGAGCCTGCCGTTCACACGTTATGAATTCTTCAGCGGGGTTCTGTCGGCTCAAACCGGACGGATGCATCCGGTCCCGCTCACCGGCTACGAGGCGGATACCGCACTGCGCACGGTCGCCATCAGGGCTTGGAACCGGCTCAATCGCCGACGTGCCGCCCGGCAGGGCTGGATCCGCATCGGGATCCATCCACACGACCTCGACCTGCGCCTCGCGGAGGATCTGCGTCTGGATCTTCGCCGCTTTCGATCTCATGCCGGTTACGCGGAGGTCGGTGCGGGCTAAAGGGTGTCGACGCCTCGGCACGTCATCTGCCCGGTCTACCCACCCGTCTGTCGGCGCTGCGGCTTAACGCAGATGCCGCTGGAGCAGGTCCTCCAAGAGTCCTTGGGATGCCGCCTCGACCAGATCGAAGACCTGATCGAAACCGCGCGCCCCTCCATAATAGGGATCGGGTACGTCCCGGACCCCGAGATCGGGCGCGAACTCCATAAAAAGCCGCAGCTTGGACTCCATCCCCGCCGGACAAAGGCTCGACAGAATACGGTAGTTGTCTCGATCCATCGCCAGTACATAATCAAAGGACTCGAAATCGGCGCGCTCGGCGAGACGGGCGCGCAGATCGCCGATATCGATCCCGCGCTCGAACGCCGTCGTCCGCGCGCGCCGATCCGGCGGCTCGCCGACGTGGTAGGCATGGGTTCCGGCGGAATCGATCTCGACACAATGCGACAAGCCCCGGTCGACGACCAGCTGCCGAAAGACGCCGTGCGCCGTGGGAGAGCGACAGATATTGCCCATGCAGACGAACAGCACCCTGACCTTCCGCGATTCAGCCTGTTTCGATTCACTCATGATGGTCTTACCCCGACGACGTCGATCATGGCTGGTATGATATACCGGCCTCATACGAATATTTCGGTGCATTGCCGATCCTGCGCAAGGCGCCGCCGTGTCCGGAACTCGGCGGCGGGATGTCGAGGCTGCAGGTCGACTCGCGCACCGGCTTAAACCGCGTCCAGACGCGTCCAGAGCGACATGCATTGTGTTCAGGTTGCGCTTGGCTTCGGAGATTTCCTCGAACCCGGTGAGACGCGGTTTAAAATTGAATATTTTTGAATACCTTAAACCGAGCCGGCTCCGACAATCGTTGAGTCTGCCGAGGCCGATCCCATCCAAAAACATCACAGACCGCGCAGGGCGCGGTTTAACTGAAGGACGCGGCTCCCATGGAGAACACGGCAGACACGGCCACCCTTGCCGATCAGATCGGCTCGCTGTCCGACGCGTTGGCGCGCCATCGGCTTGAGTTTCAAGCGGCCGAGAGCGCGCTCGTGACGCGAATCGCCGATGTCGACGACGACCGTCGGCTGACAACCAATCGTCTGCAGCGCGCCTGGCAGACTCATCACGAAGAGATCGACGCCAGACTCAAACATCAGGCATCGGTCTTTTTCGGATCACTTCTGTTGGTCGCCGCCCTGCTCGGCGGTGCCTTGTTCCTGGCCTACGGTCAGCTGGATGCCGCCCGGCGCACGCTGCTCGAAGACGTTGCCCGGCTGCGTGTCGACTACGAGCAGCTCGCTGGCGTCGCCGTCCAAGATGCGGCCCTACAGGAGAGCTTGGCCGAGCTGCGCGCCTCGGTTGCGGCCATGTCGGAGTCCTTGCCCCCACGCGTCGAGGATACGGCTCCGCCGACGGCGACCGAGGAGACGGCATCGACCGATCAAGGGCAGGCAGGGCTCGCCCCCGAGCCAGCCGATTGGACCGAAACGATCGACGACAAGGTCGCGAAAACCGCCGAGGAGATCCCGGGCGCGCCGGCCGAAGACGCGTCGGTGCCGAGTGCGGAAGCGCTGCCCGAAGCCGAGGCCGAGGCGTCGCCGTCTGGGAGCGCGACCCGGGAGGAGACCGCCCAGGCGCTACCGGACACACCGGAGAATGTTGCCGGTCTGGACGCCGAGCCAACGTCCGAGCCAACGTCCGAGCCGGCCCCCGAGGCCGCCCCCGAACCAGACCCGGCGTCCGACCTCACGCCTAGCGCGCCGCAGGCCGACGACCCGTCCCCGCCCGTCGAGGAGGCCCCGCCTCAGAGCATCGAACCGACCGCTCCGACACTCGAGACGGATGCCGAAGGGACGCCGTCGGTTTCGACCCGCATCGGCGACGAGACATTGGCCGTCGGGAATACACCATTCGCGCTGCAACTGATCGGCTTTTATTCGCTCGACGAGCTGCTTGATTTCGCGCGCCGCGAAGCGCTGCCGTCACGCGTCTATTTCCGCGAGGAGAGCTACCAAGGCCGACCCTGGTTCGTCCTGATTCACGGTCTGCACGCGCGCTATTCCGACGCAACGGACGCCATCGACAGGTTGCCCACGGAGCTGGCGATACTCGACACCTGGATCCGAAACTTTCCGCCCGAGACCAGGCTCGGAATTCTCGACATCGAACGGTAGCCGCTTTCGGCCCGACCGTTCCCCAAGGGTGGTCTGAATGTATGTGTTGTTGCTCAGTATCCATGGCTTGATTCGCGGACACGACCTCGAGCTCGGTCGCGACGCCGACACCGGCGGCCAGACCAAGTACGTGGTCGATCTCGCCCGTGCACTCGCCGAGCGCGCGGACATCGCACGCGTCGATCTTGTCACCCGCCGGGTCATCGATCCTGCCGTCAGCCCGGATTATGCCGAGCCTTTCGAGGCGCTGAGCGAAAAGGCGCGTATCGTCAGGATCGATGCGGGACCCGAGGGCTACATCCCGAAAGAGCAGCTTTGGGATCATCTCGACGTCTTCGTCGACAATCTCACCGCCTTCCTGCACGACGAAGCGCAGTGGCCGGGGATCATCCACAGCCATTACGCGGACGCCGGTTACGTCGGTGTGCGGCTCTCCAATCTCGCCGGCATCCCCTTGGTCCACACGGGCCATTCATTGGGGCGCGACAAACGCCAGCGGCTGCTCGCCGCCGGGCTCGACGGCGAGCAGATCGATGCGCGCTACAACATGATGCGTCGTATCGAGGCCGAGGAGAGTGTCCTGGGCACGGCGGATCTGGTCATCACCAGTACCTACAACGAGATCGAAGAGCAGTACGCGCTCTACGATTACTACCAGCCCGAGCGCATGGTCGTCATCCCGCCGGGGACCGACCTGGTTCAGTTTCACCCACCCGCCGAAGAGGATCCGCCGATCGGTTTTGCGGCGGACGTGGACCGCTTCCTGGACGAGCCCGACAAGCCTTTGATCTTGGCGCTTTCGCGCGCCGATCACCGCAAGAACATCGTCGCGCTGCTCGAAGCCTACGGCGAATCCCCCGAACTCCAGTCACTCGCCAATCTGCTGATCATCGCCGGCAACCGGGACGATATCCGCGACCTCGACGAGGGCGCACGCACCGTTCTGACCGACGTCTTGCTCACCATCGACGCCTACGACCTCTACGGCAAGGTCGCGGCACCCAAACATCATCGCTCCGAGGAGGTGCCCGAGATCTATCGACTCGTCACCCGCTCCGGCGGCGTCTTCATCAACCCGGCCCTGACCGAGCCCTTCGGACTGACCCTCTTGGAGGCCGCCGCCAGCGGATTGCCGCTGGTCGCCACCGAGAACGGCGGTCCGGTCGACATCATCGGCAACTGCAAGAACGGTCTCTTGGTCGATCCCTTGGATCGCCGAGCCATGGCCGACGCCCTGATTCGCATCCTGGGCGACGACGACTTCCGCCGCGAACTCATCCAGAACGGTCTGACCGCCGTGCGCGACCGTTACTCCTGGCAGGCCCACGCCGAGACCTATCGCGAACGCGTCGCCCCGCTCACCAAACGGGCCGAGCCGATTCCGGCCACGCCGCCCTTGCGCCGTCGTCTCATCTACCGCGACCGCGCACTCTTCACCGATCTGGATCAGAGCCTGCTCGGCAACAGCGAAGGGGTGCGGCTGTTCATCGAGATGATGCGGACCAACAAGCGGTGTGCGAATTTCGGGATCGCGACCGGTCGCCGGCTCGATACACTCCTCGTGGAGCTGAAACGGCACGGCATCCCGGTCCCCGACGTCATGATTACCAGCCTGGGGACGGAGATCCATTACAGCGCCGCCCTGGTCGTGGATGACTTCTGGAGCGAGCATGTCGACCACCTCTGGAATCCGCGGGCGGTGCGCCGCGC
The DNA here is from genome assembly GCF_003634315.1 of Thiocapsa rosea. Taxonomy (NCBI): domain Bacteria; kingdom Pseudomonadati; phylum Pseudomonadota; class Gammaproteobacteria; order Chromatiales; family Chromatiaceae; genus Thiocapsa; species Thiocapsa rosea. The sequence goes on along the minus strand of NZ_RBXL01000001.1, from coordinate 3,498,825 downwards.
CCTGGAGGATGTGCCGGGTCTCGTGCCCCAACGTAGGACCGAACAGAGTCGGTTCAAAATCGCCTATCACTACGACCCGACTGTCGCCCCGCCGGTCGAGGAGATCACCACCCTGCTGCGCACTCGCGAGCTGACGGTGAACGTCATTCACGCCTTCGGGCAGTTTCTCGACGTCGTGCCGATCCGCGCGAGCAAGGGCCAAGCACTGCGCTATGTGGCCCATCGCTTCGGAATCCCGCTCGAGCACATCCTGGTGGCCGGCGGATCGGGTGCGGACGAGGACATGATGCGGGGCAACACGCTCGCGGTCGTGGTCGCGAACCGTCACCACGAGGAGCTCTCCCAGCTCCTGGAGATGGACAACATCTACTTCGCTCGAGAGGCCCACGCACTCGGCATCCTGGAAGCCATCGAGCACTACGACTTCTTCGGGACCTGCACCGTCCCCGGCTCCAACTCCGGCCTCGGCCCGGACACGGCTCCGAACGCCCCCGGTAAGGCATCATGAAGCCGCTGTTGCTCTGTACGGATCTGGACCGCACCCTCGTCCCCAACGGGGCAGAACCGGAGTCGCCCGACGCACGTCCGCGCTTTCGGCGCTTCGTGTCGCAACCGGGGGTGACGCTGGCCTACGTGTCGGGCCGCCACCAGGGACTGGTGCGCGAGGCAATCGCCGAGTACGACCTGCCCGTTCCCGATGTGGTCATCGGCGACGTCGGGACCAGCATCTTCAGGGTCACTGCGGGTGATTGGGTGCCGCTCGCCGACTGGCAGGAGCAGATCGGCCGTGACTGGGCCGGCATCGGCCACGACCGACTCGCCGAGCGCTTGGCGGATCTCGAGATCCTGCGGCTTCAGGAGGCGGAGAAGCAGGCCCCCTTCAAGCTGAGCTACTATGCCCCCGTCGATACCGACAGCGGTGCGCTCAAATCCGAACTGGAGGCCCGCCTGACCCCGCGTGGAGTGCACGCCAGTCTGATTTGGAGCATCGACGAGGCGGCGAACATCGGATTGCTGGACGTGCTGCCGGCAGGGGCCACCAAGTACCACGCCGTGGACTTTCTCATGCGCCGTCTCGGTCACGACGAAACGACGACACTCTTTGCCGGCGACAGCGGCAACGACCTCGAGGTCTTGGTCAGTCCGATCCCTTCGGTGCTGGTCGCCAACGGTCACCCCGAGGTGCGCGAGCAAGCGCTGCGTCTCGCTGCAGCCAACGGACAGGCGGATCGTCTCTACTGCGCCCGCGGCGGCTGGTCGGGGATGAACGGGAACTACAGCGCGGGGATCCTCGAAGGGATCGCCCATTTTCGGCCGGACCTCGCGACCGCACCGACGAGATAGGAGCCACCCCATGTCCGATTCATCAACCAAGCAACCGATCGTCGACATCTTCGGCGAGGTTCTCTTCGACTGCTTCCCCGGAGGTCGACGCGTCCTCGGCGGAGCACCCTTCAACGTCGCCTGGCACCTACGTGCCTTCGGGGCGGCTCCACGACTGATCAGTGCGGTCGGCGACGATCCGCAGGGCGAGCAGGTGCGCCGTGCGATGCAGGACTGGGGAATGGACACGAGCGCCCTGCAAACCGATCCGGATCATGCAACAGGCGAGGTCCGGGTCACACTCGACGACGGCGAGCCGACCTACGAGATCATCCCCGATCGCGCCTTCGACCATATCCGCGCGGACGATCTGCCTCCTGCCGGGGATCTGCTCTATCACGGCACCCTGGCCCTGCGCCGCCCCGTCTCCGCCGCAACGCTGAGCGCGCTCAAGAGCCGCGGTCACGGCATGCGCTTCCTCGACGTGAATCTTCGCGATCCCTGGTGGTCTGCCGACGAGACGCGCGGACTGTTGCAGGGTGCCGACTGGGTCAAGCTCAATCGCAGCGAGCTGACCCTTCTGGTCGACGGCTCCGGCTCCAGCTCGAACGACGGCGACGGCGACGGCGACGATGCGCAGCTCACCGCGCTGGCGACGGCATTCCTCGCGCAATACGGGCTCACCGGGCTCGTCGTGACGCTCGGCGGCGACGGCGCCTTCGCGCTCGGCCCCGACACCTCGCCGGTGCGCGTTGCACCGGCGCCCGCACTCGCGGTCAAGGACACGGTCGGCGCGGGCGACGCCTTCGCCTCCGTGCTCATCCTCGGCATGATTCGACGCTGGCCGCTCGCGGCGACCCTGGAGCGGGCCCAGTCCTTCGCCTCTCGGATCGTCGAGCAGCATGGGGCCACCGCTGCCGATCCCGCACTCTATCGGCCTTTCCTTGATCAATGGGGAATTTGAACTGCGCTTAGCGGTTCATGCGAAGATCGGCGCCCCTAGACACCGGTCAGGCCCTTGCGAGGATCGGCGCCGCGCAGTTCAAAGATTTTGATTCACAGATGATTTTGAGCTGCGTCTCCGCCGCGATGACGGGCTGCCTCCATGCCCGTAAAACACGATACACAGCACCCACACACCCCGGACGCAGTTCAAATGTACGAACAGGTTTCTCATGCCCTTCTCAACGACATCCTCGATGAATTCGATCGCGAGATCTGTCGCGAGGATCTTCGGCACTTCTACACACGCCTCGGCGCCAACTTCTACGCCATCCATTCGCTGTTTTTCCACCTCTATGGACATCGCGAAGACTTCAAGACGCAGATGGTGCATCTCACCGAGCGTCTGGCCCGGGCCTACATCGACCGCCCGGCGGAGCTCAAACAGCTCGATATGGCGCGCGAGGAGGACCACAACTGGTTCCTGAGCCAACAATGGGTCGGGATGGCACTGTATTCGGACGGATTCGCCGGCAACCTGCAGGGACTCAACGAGCGTCTGCCCTACCTGCAGGAGCTCGGGGTCAACATCGTCCATGTGATGCCGATCCTCAAATGCCCGCAAGGCGCGAGCGACGGCGGCTATGCGGTCAGCGACTTCCGCGACATCGACCCGCGTGCCGGGACGGTCGAGGACGTGCGCAGGCTTGGCGACTCCATGCGTCGACGCGACATGCTGCTCACGCTCGACGTGGTCGTGAACCACACCTCCGACGAACATGAATGGGCGCAGCGCGCCCGCGAAGGCGATCCGGAGTACCAGAACTTCTACTACTGCTTCCCCAACCGCGACGTCCCGGACATGTTCGAGGCGACCATGCCCGAGATCTTCCCGGAGACCGCCCCCGGAAACTTCACCTGGGACGAGCAGATGGGAAAGTGGGTGATGACGGTCTTCAACAACTATCAATGGGACCTGAACTACTCCAACCCCGCCGTCTTCATCGAGATGCTCGACATCATCCTCTTCTGGGCCAACCAGGGGGCGGACATCGTTCGGTTGGACGCGGTCGCCTTCCTCTGGAAGAAGATCGGCACGACCTCGCAGAACGAGCGCGAGGCGCACCTGATCCTGCAGCTGATGAAGGACTGCTGCCAGGTGACGGCGCCGGGCGTGCTCTTCATCGCCGAGGCGATCGTGGCCCCGTCGGAGATCATCAAGTACTTCGGCGAGGATGCGGTCATCGCCAAGGAGTGCGAGATCGCCTACAACGCCACCTTCATGGCGCTGCTGTGGGATGCGGTCGCGACCAAGAACGCCAAGCTGCTGAATCAAGGCATCAAGAGCCTGCCGAACAAGCTCGACCGCGCGACCTGGTTGAATTATCTACGGTGTCACGACGATATCGGCCTGGGTTTCGACGACGCCGACATCCGCGCCTGCGACTACGACCCCTACTCTCACCGTCGTTTCCTGGTGGACTGGTTTACCGGCGCCTTCGAGGGCTCACCGGCGCGCGGACGCCCCTTCGGCGTCAACCTCAAGACGGGCGATGCGCGCATTGCCGGCGCGCTCGCATCGCTCGCGGGTCTGGAGTCGGCGCTCGAGGCCGAGGATCAGCATGCGATCGATCAGGTCGTGGATCTCATTCTGATGCTGCACGCCATGATCCTCTCGTTCGGCGGCATCCCCCTGCTCTGGTACGGAGACGAGATCGGCACCCTCAACGACAACTCCTTCCTCAACGACACGCACAAGGCGAGCGACGCGCGCTGGGTCCATCGCCCGCGGATCGACTGGGCGCGCGCCGATCGACGTCACCTCAGCGGAGCCGTCGAACGCCGTCTTTTCGATGGCCTGAAACGGCTCATCGCGGTGCGCAAGGACACGCCGGCCTTCGCCGACTTCAACAACCGCGAGCTGATCGATGTGGAGAACCCGCACCTCTTCGTCTTCCTGCGCACCCACCCGAGCCTAGCCGCCAACTCGGTCCTGGTTGCGGCCAACTTCGACGCCAAACCTCAGTATCTGGACCTGGACACCTTGAACCGGCGCGGACTCTTTCGCTACGGACAGATCATCGATCTGGCCTCGGGCGAATCACCCGCCGTCTTCAACAATCGGGTCGTGGTTCCGCCTTACCATTTTTACTGGCTGGCGAACCAGCGCCCGGGGGCCTTACTCAGTGATCCCTTCGGTGTCAGCCGGCACCCTGGACATGCCTGAGCCTCGACGCGTCCACCGGATGCCCGGCACTCAACGGACGTGATACGCATCGGCAACCGTCGGACCGGTCCCCGGGTGCCGATGCGCAGCGCGAATCGTCGCGCTAGACTCCCGGGATCATCCGCTGCCCACTGCTGCAACTGGACATACCCACAATGCCCCTGACAGCCTCCGAGCCCACCGGCACCGAGCTTGGCCGGATCGACCTGCACATCCCGCCCGACATGCGCCTGGACGACGACCTGCTGTTCGCGTTCTGCCAAGCCAACCGAGAACTGCGAATCGAGCGCAATGCCCAAGGAGACCTGGAGATCATGCCACCGACCGGAGCGGAGACCGGAGCGAGAAACGCGGATCTCACCTGCGACTTCGGCACCTGGGCCAGGGCGGACGGCCGCGGCGTGGTCTTCGACTCGTCCACCGGCTTCCTGCTGCCGAACGGTGCCATGCGCTCGCCCGACCTGGCCTGGGTCCTGCGGGAGCGACTGGCCACGATGCGCCCAAAGCAAAAGCGTACGTTTCTCCCGCTGGCCCCGGACGTCGTGATCGAGCTGGCCTCGCCTACCGACGACAGCAATGGCCTGCACGCCAAGATGCGCGAATGGCGCGACAACGGCGTGCGTCTCGGCTGGCTAATTCTGCCCGAGCAGCGCCAGGTCTGGCGCTACACACCCACTGGCGAGCCGGCGTGTTCCGACAACCCGGCACAGATCGGCGATGACGCCCTGCTACCCGGTCTCGTGCTCCCGCTCATGCGCATCTGGGAGCCGGGATTTTGATCAGGATGCGTTCTTTCTATTTTTCGGAGGATAGGCTGCCCCGATAATGGACGACTCCCTGACGATCCTGCGTTTAATCACGCAATGCGTGATTACAAGACTTGAACATCCCCGCTGCCGTGACCCCGCCGCCGCGCCGCGCCTTTAAGTAGCGCTCCGCATGCCGGACATACCATCGCAGGCGGTGTCCTTGACACCGTTTTTCCGAGCCAAATCAATGAAACGGTCCCAGAAAAGATCGACCGATGTCGTCCGTGTTGTCTGACCGCCTCCCATCTGTTAGCGTCTCCGCGAAGGATGCCGTGTATGGCTAGTGTACACTCTAAGAGACGTTCGGCGAGTCGGCCAGGCACCGGCTAGGCAGAATCTGGCTCTCCCGGAATTCAGGGAAAGCGCTAAAATATTTAAAAACATGACGTTGTAGTCATTTTGACCGAACACGTTGGTTGAAAATATCGCTGGACGCACCCCGTCCAAGCCATTTTTAAGCGGTTGTTTTTCATTGATCAGCGCGCGAAAACCCGATAACCGCACAGATCGAGGTACACCCTCTGGTAGAGCCGGCGCAGGTTGCTCAAGCCATAGCACCGCCGTTTTAATACTTTGATCTTGTTGTTGAGACCTTCGACGAAACCGCTCGTGTGTCGTTCGGTAAAATAATTGGTGATCTCGTCCCAATGACGGCGCAACGTTTTCAGGAAGGATTGAAAACACGTCATCTCGGCGTTCTTGACCCGTCGCATCCAGCCACTGAGTTTGCGCTTGGCCTGACCTTTGGACAGGGGCATGTCGTAGACCTCGGTGAGGGCTTGGCTGAGGGCATGAGCTTGCGCGAGTTGCGGGGAATAGGCGAACAACCGGGCGCGGATCCGCCGTTCCTCGGCGCTCAAGTCGGATTCGCGCTTGCGCAGGATCCAATGGACGTTCTTGAGCCCGCCGTACTCGGTTTTCGACAGGTCGCGCTTGAGCCGGCGCAGTTCTGTCTTGCGCAACGTCTCCACGGCGTCGCGATACAAACGCGCGACATGGAAGCGATCGGCGCAGATGGCGACGTGCGTGCCGAAGACGGCCTTGGCCGCACCGATGAAGCCGCTGTACAGGTCGGTGCACACGACGCGAACGGTGCGCCGCAAGGATTTTGGGATCGTGCGCAAAAACGCCTCGATGGTCGCGCGCTTACGGTCCTTGAGCACGGCGAGGATGCTCAGGGTGTCCTCGACCCTGGCGCTGACGATCACCACGAAATTGCCGTGGCCTTTGGTCAAGGCGATCTCGTCGAGCCCGAGCACGGGCAGCGCCGTGAGCGTCGTCCAGTCGATCTGGCTCGGGACGCACCGATCGAGAATACCGTCGAGGTGCTCCGGGGTGACGGCCTCCTTGTGCGCGACGTCTTCCAGGGTGCTGTTGATCAGGGCGCGCATCAGGCTGTGTTCGAACGCACGGGTGAAGCCGCTGCGCGGGTCGTACCAGTCCACCCGTTGGGTGGTGGTGGGATGATCCCGGCAATCGGGGCAGCGATACCGTTTGGGACGAATGAGAATTTCGGTGCGATGCTCGAAGATCGACAGATGGCGCAACCGCCGTTCTTCACCGAGTCCATGCGGCTCAGTGATGCGTCGGCCGCAGCTCCGGCACTGCGTGCCCTCCTCGGTGCTGTGCACATGAATTTCCAGCACAGCGGCGTCCGTGATCTCGACGCGGTCGATGGCGATCTGCGGCAGTCCGAGCAGGCGCAGGAGTTGGCTCTGGTCAATCATCGGTTTTCCATTGAGTTAAAAGCGTTCGAATGGAAGTTTACCAAGATTGGCTGCGTAGAACACTGATTTTACTAAACTTGGCGTTCCCTGAGATCCGGGAGAGCCCAGAATCTACTCCGACTGAGATAGACAGATTCTGCCTATCTCACCGGACCGACACTCTCTCTAATCAGCTTTTATGCCTATAAGAGGTATAATAAATTCTCTTTGAATGGCGTGTTACTATACAAGCTCTTAGACTGCACGTTATGCTCTGGAGGCAAAGTGAAGAAGCCTGATTTGGCAGTCGTTTTCGAAGATGGGATTCCAGACGAACAGTTCGTTGAATTTAAAGACGCTGTTTCTGCCCCTGGCTTAGATGTAGTCGTCGAATCGCGTCCCGTTTCTGGACCATACGCAGGAGTGGAGTGGTTCATCCCGACAGCCATAGTTTTCTTCGTTGCAAAATCTTACTTTGATGGGTTTCTTAAAGAGGCTGGCAAGGACCACTATCAACTTTTTAAATCTAGTGCCTGAACAGAAACCAACTTTCCCATTTTCAAACAGTCGGTTATAATATGCCCCCATGATCGAAGATTCGCCGATTTTCGATCGAGAGGGCCAGGTAAAACCCTAAACTACTGATTTTAAGAGGGCTCGACAGCGATCCTGGCCTACTTTCGCCGGGGCACGCCATGAGCCTTCATCAACTTCCCTATTCGAACCGCTATGCGCAACGTCATCGATCCGCAATTGAAACTCGGCGAGGAGGATATCGCCGCGATCGCGCTGGATCTGCGCTCGCGCGACGACATCCCGCAATTGCTGCGCGGACTGCAGCACATCTACACCCTCCCGCAGCTGCGCGAACCCGTGTTCGCGATCCTTGCCGAGGTGCGCCCGCCGGGCGGCGGCGAGGACGGCAAGGCCCGTCCCGAGACCGGCCGACCCGGTCTGTCGCAGTGGGCGATCCTGGTGCTCGGGGTGCTGCGCTTGGGGCTCAATGCCGACTACGATCGGATTCTCGAGCTGGCCAACCAGCACACCACCCTGCGCAAGATGCTCGGCCATGCCGACTGGGCCGACGACACGACCTACAGCCTGCAGACCCTCAAGGACAACCTGAGCCTGTTCACGCCCGAGCTGCTCGAGCGCATCAACCAAGCGGTCGTGGATGCCGGCCATGCGCTGGTCAAAAGCAGTCCGGACGAGCCCCTCGCGGTGCGGTGTGACTCCTTCGTGGTCGAGACCCATGTCCATTATCCGACCGACATCAACCTGCTCTACGACGCCGTGCGCAAGGCCATCGAAACCAGCGCCGGGCTGTGCGAGGACGCCGGCCTGAGCGATTGGCGGCAAAGCGCCTACAACGTGCGCTGCCTGAAGAAGCCTATCGGCGGGCGCAAACCCTCAAGCACTCCACCGCGCAGGATCCGGACAAACGAGCCGCACGGCGTGTCGAGATCGAAGCGGCCCATGCCGCCTATCTGGAGTTGGCCGGCGGCTTTACTGATGCGGGCGCGCGAGACGCGTCTCCGCCTGCACCTGATCGCGGCGCTGCCGAACGTCCTGCTCAAACCGCTCGATGCCTTCATTGCCCACGGCGAGCGGCAGATCGATCAGATTCGCCGCCGCGTGCTGGGCGGTCAGACCATCCCGCATGCCGAGAAGGTCTTCTCGATCTTCCAGCCCCACACCGAGTGGATCAGCAAAGGCAAGGCCGGCGTGCCGGTGGAGCTGGGTCTGCGCGTGGCGATCGTCGAAGATCAGCACGGCTTCATCCTGCACCATCGGGTCATGGTGCGTATCACCGACGATCAGGTCGCCGTACCCCTGGTGGAGGAGACCCTGGAGCGCTTCCCGACGGTCGCCAGCGCGAGTATGGACAAGGGCTTCCACAGCCCCGCCAACCAACGCGGGTTGGCCGAGGTGATCGACTTTCCGGTGCTGCCGAAAAAGGGCAAGTGCTCGGCCGCGGAGCGCGCACGCGAAGGCGATCCGCGCTTCATCCAGCTGCGCCGCAAACACTCCGCCGTGGAGTCCGCCATCAACGCGCTGGAGGTCCACGGGCTCGACCGCTGTCGCGATCACGGGATCGACGGCTTCAAGCGTTACGTCGCCTTGGCGGTGGTGGCGCGCAACCTCCAGCGCATCGGCGCGCTGCTGCTGGCGCGGGAGGCCGAGGAAGCACGACGCGAGCGAGAACGACAGCGTCGACGACGCGCGGCTTGACCCTGTCGATCGGGCCGGGCGCCTCCTCCGAGGGGAGTGGTGCGCCTGCCGTATGGCGGTGATGCGAGTCGTTCTCATTTAAGCGGCTTGATTGCGCGAATGACCATAGAATGAGGCTCGATTGAATACACTCGCTCCCGGCCGCCATTCAGGACAGGGTGCGGGGACGGGAAAAAACGGGGTTTTCGGTCGAGCACAATCTAAGCTGTCGAAGACTGCGACTAAGACCATGCAATCCCCGCGGATTGAGCCGGTACTTTTGGGCACCAAGGGTAAGCTTCGTGAAGACAGCCCGTATTCTCTTGCACTCTCCATCTATGCAGAAGCCAATGATGGGAATACGTTTAAGCTGCTGCTGCCCAAGCCCAGCTATCAGCCTGACTACGAGCAGATCGTTTGCTCGTTCCTGAATTTCTTAAACGACTATCACGAGGGAGTGAAGGTGCTAGGAGACATCGGTTTCGACACCAGCTTCAAGCCTCCCGGTGGAACAATCCTTGTACGTATGAATGAAGCATCCAAACAAATTGAATGGATTGATCACCGGCAAAAGAGAAACTAACCAGGCCATGCGCCGGTTTCCAAAACCTCCGCTTCGCTGCGGTTCTGCCACCGGTGATGGCAGGCGTTAGGCCGCGAGAAATTGGCAAGAGAATGGAGAATAAGCGATATGAAGATGGCTACTTTAGCATTAGTGCTTATACTGTCGCCGGTTGTAGGCGTAGCCCAGGATTCTGATAAAATCGACATCGCGATCGATTTCTTAAAGACCGCGTGTGCAGCGGGCAATAAGCTTGAGATCGAGGGAGACATAGGTGGAGGCATTTCTATTCTTAAGAGGGGCGTTACAGGTAAAGTACATCTTTCCAAATCCGATGCAAGGGGTGTCATAGATAGCTTTTCTGGCCATTTATAGCGCGACGATTTAAGGGACCAGCGCGACTGCATGAAGCCATTTATCGATCGAATTATCACATCCCTTATTGGCCCGGAAATGAAACCAACGACCTCACCGACAGGTGAGCAACGACCTAATAGCCGTAGTCGGCTTGACGAACCAGGAGGTTCTCGGGGATCCAATGAAATGGCAACTGCACCGCAGGAAACAACATGCGAGCATATTTGCGCAAGGAGCAAAAAGCTGTGTATCGCCGGCGAATACGTGGCTATACAGCATCCACCAGACCGTCCAGGAGTAATTGCTTTGATCAGGGGGGAGCAAATTTGGCCCCGGCGAATTTTCTTGTGAAGCCCCGATTGTCGTCTATCAGCCTTATACTTGCCATTGCGACTAGAACGAATAACGTGCCAGACTCAATTAAACTGGCAGGAAGACACAGATCGCCTAACAAGTGGCCTCAATAGCGAGCGCGCGCCATAGGGTTCGTGCTAACTGGCAAACTCCGTGGTGGCGCGCTGCTTTAGGCCGGTCGTTAGGCTCCAAACACAGGGGGATACGATGGACTGGCTGCAATTCTTCTCATCTCTTATTTCTAGTTTGGCCTGGCCCGCCACCTTGCTCACCGTTGCTTTTGTACTCCGGAGTAACATCGGCGCCTTCTTTCCATACATCGAGCGTCTCAAATACAAGGACTTCGAAGTAGAGTTCCGAAAGGCTTTGGAGGAGACAGCTGAGAAATCGCGTACTGCGTTGCGCGGCATAGAAATGGAAGCTGCCGGCATGGTGCCTCGTGACCGGCTTTATTCCTTGGCTGAGATATCTCCCCGCTCAGCCATATTGGAGGCGTGGATACAGGTGGAGACGGTGGCCGCAGAAGTCTTGCTCGCTCGCGATCCCAATTTCTCGAAAAAGACCGCAATGGCGCCACTCCGGTTAGGCGAAGCCCTCAATCGAAAAGAAATCATTAATGGCGCGCAGTTGGAAATATTCCATCGTCTGCGCGACCTCCGAAACAAAGCAGTTCACGTAGGCGATGCTGTGTTTAAACCGGATGATGTTGCCGAGTACATTAGCTTGGCGACAGCGCTCACCTCGCAAATAAAGCGTGGCACATATGGCCCCTAACATTCGATTCAAGCCGACGGTCATGCCTTCGCTGCGCTCCATCTAAAAGGGTAGAGGGATAAGGAGAGGGAGGCCTCGATCATCGTTTGGTCCACCTAGCCGGCGAGAGTGCGGCGCCCAAGCGTAAGGTTCTGATTTGCAGGCCAAGGTCGCAGCTATCCTTGCTCTTGCGCTGGGTTTTGGACCAAACGATGATCAAGGCCGAGAGGGATAAGGGGCCTGGCTCGAGTTCTTTTCACGGAAAATGAAGAGCCTAACCTTCTGCTCAAAAGCGAGCGCGCGCCACGGGCATCGTGCTAATTCCCAGGCTCCGTGCGGGCGCGCGCCGCTTTAGCCTGCACGTTAGCCGATAAGAGAAAAGCCCGATACTACGCGAACCCCATATGAAGGTTGAACTAAAGCCACAGGCAATAAAGGATCTACGTAGCCTCCAAAAACAAGAAGCCACGCGCATTGCCGCGAAGCTCGCCGAACTGGAAAACGGATTGACCGGAAACATCAAGCGGCTCACGAATTTCACGCCTGAGTATCGGCTCCGAGTTGGCAACTACAGGGTACTTTTTGAAGTTGAAGAAGCTACGGTTGTTGTGTACCGCGTGATGCACCGAAAGCACGTTTACGCCAAGAGGTGATCCATGAACCTGCATCCTCAGTTTATCGGGCAGGAAGGTTCCGAAGAGTACGTCGTCCTTCCCATAGAGGAATTTCGCGCCGTCGCGGAAGCTCTCGAAGACTATCAGGATTTACAAGATCTCCGCAGCGCGAAGGAAGCGGAGGGTCCAGCGGCTTCGGCTTCGTTGGCCGATGTCGTCAGTCAACTGGAACTAGATAAGGGCTAACACGGCGCTTAAGCCGACCCCGCGCGGCTAGCGTTGTGGGCAGATCTCAAACGTGGTGCCAGCGCACGGCGTCCTCGATGAACTTGCTCAGCTCGCGCGGCGCCAGTTGGCAACGGCGCCGTCCAAGCTCACTCGGATGCTCGACAGGAGCCGCTCGATCGGTTTCTTGCGGGCGCTGTATTTGAGCTTGAGGAGGTCCATGTCCTCGATCGCAGCCAGCAGGAAATCGTCGCTGGTCTGGATGGCGTCCACAAGACCCAGCTCGACGGCACGTTGGCCATGCCAATACTCGCCTGTGGCGACGCGGTCGAGATCGAGCGCGGGGCGATAGGTCGCGACGAACGACTTGAAGAGTATGTGTGTCTCTTCCAACTGCTCGCGCAGCTTTTGGCGACCTTCGTCGGTATTCTCACCGAAGATCGTCAGCGTGCGCTTGTATTCGCCGGCCGTATGGAGTTCGAAGTCGATCCCGGCGCGCTCCAGCAGCCGATGAAAGTTGGGCAGCTCGGCCAACACGCCGATCGAGCCGATCACCGCAAAGGGTGCGGCGATGATGCGTTCGGCCACGCAGGCCATGAGATAGCCGCCGCTGGCGGCGACCTTGTCGACCGCGACCGTCAGCGGGATCCCCTTCTCGCGGATGCGTGCCAGCTGCGACGCGGCCAGCCCGTGATCGCTGACCAGACCGCCCGAGTTGTCCAGACGCACCAGGACCTGATCGCCGTCGCGGGCCTCCATAAGGAGCGTTGTCACCAACACCCGCAGCCCGCCGACCTCGCTGGCGCGGATATCACCGTTGAACTCGATGACGAAGAGCCGCTTGCGATCGGCATGTCCCGACTTCTCGCGGGCCTTCTCCTCTTTGTGCTCGGCTTTGCGGTACGCCTTGAACGCCTTCTTCGAGAGCGAAAACGCCTTCAGCTCAGAGCTCAGCGCACGATAGCGCTGGTTGAGATCGGTGATCTCCAACTGCTCGGAATCGCCGTGGCCGCCGTGTCGAACCCGCACGGCAAGGACCAGCAACACGGCGATTCCGAGCAGGATCGTGATCGTCTTGGCCAAAAACAGCCCGTACGCGAGCAGGACTTGAATCAGTGACTCCATCAGCGGCAACTCCTCGCCCGGAAAGATCGTGAATGTTGCGCAAGGCCGCGCAACACGGAAGACAGCACACAGAAACCAACAAACCCCGAAGCCCCCTCGCTCACCCGCACCCTACCGTCCGACCCCAATCGAAAAATCCTGAATCGCGCCGCTCCACTGTCGCAAAGTCACGACAACACCACGCCACGATCGAGCCGCGCAAACCGCTCCGAGCGCGATTCAGCCTCAGACTGCAATGGGGGCGCGAATCGCAGGTTCCGGCTCATACCCGACAATCTCGATATCCGCGACACGATAGTCGAACAGACTCGGCGGTCGACGCAGGAGGTTGAGCCGAGGCAGCGCCCGAGGCTCGCGCCCGAGCTGCTCGTAGACGATCTCGTCGGTCAGATGGTTGCGGTAGAGATGCAGGTCGCCGAAGGTGTGGATGAATTCGCCGACGTCCAGGTCGCATTGGTGCGCGATCAGATGGGTCAGCAAGGCATAACTGGCAATATTGAAAGGCACGCCGAGAAACAGATCGGCACTGCGCTGATAGAGCTGACAAGAGAGCCGCCCTTCGGCAACGTAGAACTGAAAGAGACAATGGCAGGGGGCGAGCGACATGCGCCCGGCCTGCACGTTCTCATGCGGACTCAGGGTCTCGTCGGGCAGATCGGCCGGGTTCCAGGCGGAAACCACCAGCCGACGCGAATCGGGGCGGGTCCGAATGGTCGCGACCAGCTCGGCGAGCTGGTCGACAACACGACCGTCCGGACAGGCCCAGCTGCGCCACTGGGCGCCGTAGATGGGACCGAGGCGACCGTCCTCGGCCGCCCATTCATTCCAGATCGTCACGCCGCGATCCTGAAGCCACCGGTTGTCGGTCGAGCCGGCAAGGAACCAGAGCAACTCGTGGATCAGGCTCTTGGTATGCACCCGCTTGGTGGTCAGCAGCGGAAAACCCTGCTGTAGATCGAAGCGCACCTGACGACCGAACACCGAGCGCGTCCCCGTGCCGGTGCGGTCAGACTTGTCGATGCCGTTGTCGATCACATCGCGCAGCAGATCGAGATAGACGCGCATCCGTCAGACCGTCGCCGGCCCGAGCAGGAGCGAGTGTCCGTCCATCTGCTCCGGGATGGGGATGCCCATCAGGTGCAGGATCGTCGGGGCGATGTCCTTGATCCCGCCGCCGACCGACAGGCGCCAAGGTACCTCGTCGATGACGAGACAGGGCACCGGATAGGTGGTGTGCTGGGTATGGGGGGCACCCGTGACCGGATCGACCATCTCGTCGCAGTTGCCGTGGTCGGCGCTCAAGATGACCGAGTAGCCGCACTCAACGGCAACGTCCAGCACGCGGCCGACCTCGCGATCCAGTGTCTCGACGGCGGCGATCACCGCCTCGCGCACGGCCGTATGACCCACCATATCGCCGTTGGCGAAGTTCACCACGATGAACGGAAATTCACCGCCGCGCAGCGCCTCGATGACGGCATCCGCCACCCCGGGCGCGCTCATCTCGGGTTTCAGGTCGTAGGTGGCGACCTTCGGCGAGGGGATCAGCGTGCGCTCCTCGCCGGGGAAGGGGTCGCCCCGCCCGCCGTTGAAGAAGAAGGTCACATGCGCGTATTTTTCGGTCTCGGCGCAATGAAACTGCGCGATGCCGTCGTCGCTCAGGATCTGCCCGAGCGTGGTCCTCGGCGTGTCGGTATCGAAGGCAAAGGGCAGCCCGAACCAGGGGTCGTATTCCATCATGCCGGTGACCTGGACCCGGGTCACGCCGCGGCGGTCGAACTTGTCGAAATCGCTCTGGTGCAAGGCCGAGACCAGTTGACGGGGGCGGTCCTTGCGGAAGTTGATGTGGATCACCTGATCGCCGTCGCGGATCGGCTCGCCGCCGTCGACGATGGTCGGACGGATGAACTCGTCGTCCTCGCCCGCGGCATAGGCCGCCTCGATTGCCGCGTGCGCACTCTCGGCGTGCCGGCCCTCGCCGTCGACCATGGCACGCCAGGCCAGCTCGGTGCGATCCCAGCGGTTGTCTCGATCCATCGCGTAATAGCGTCCGCTGACGGTGGCGATTCGCCCCCCGGAGGTCTCCAGCGCCTCGTCGAGACACTTGAGATAACTCAGTGCCGAGCGTGGCGGGGTATCCCGGCCGTCCGTGAAGACGTGGACCATCGGGCGGGCACCCTGACGCTTGCACAACTTGATCAACGCTGCCAAATGACGGACATGACTATGAACTCCGCCGTCGGAGACCAGACCCATCAGATGAATCGGCCGACCCTGCTCCGCTGCCGCACGCGCCGCGTTCACCAAGGCGTGATTGTCGAAGAAGCTGCGATCGTCGATCGCGCGGTCGATCAGCACCAGATCCTGGAGCACGACACAACCCGAGCCGATGCACATGTGCCCGACCTCGGAGTTACCCATCTGTCCGTCCGGGAGCCCGACCGCCAGCCCGGAGGCATGAAGCGCGGTGTGCGGATAACTCGAGAAATAGCGATCGAGGTTCGGCGTGTCGGCGATCGCGACCGCGTTGTTGGCCTTGGACGGGTTCAAACCGAAACCATCCAGGATGATCAGGATGACCGGGCGTCCCGGGACCTTCTTCCTCGGTTGACTCATCGCTCGCTTACTCCTCTGCCGTCGGGGTTGGACATTGTAGACGTTCGGGACCCCGCGTCGCCCCTGTTTCGGTCGCCGCCGGGGTCCGATCGAGAGGGCTTGCGATAATCGGGAAAGCTCCGCTCGACGGGTTTATCATTCTCGTGTGGGTCCAATGATCGGATCCAGCCATCACAACACAAGCTCCTAACGGCGGGGCAAGCGGAGGAACCATGCAGACCGATCGAATCATCGCTTTCGTCATGGCCGGTGGCCAAGGCTCGCGACTCCAGCCGCTCACGACGGCGCGCTCCAAGCCGTCGGTACCCTTCGGCGCCCGCTACCGCATCGTCGATTTCGTGCTCAGCAACCTGGTCAACTCCCAGATCCAAACCATCTATCTGCTGGTGCAGTACAAATCACAGTCTCTGATCGAGCATGTACGCAAGGCTTGGACCATCTCTCCCTTGCTGCAAAGTCAGTTCGTGACCGTTGTCCCACCCCAGATGATGTCCGGGACGCATTGGTTCCAGGGCACAGCCGACGCAGTCAATCAGAACATCGCTCTCATCGAGGAGCATCGGCCTGATCTGGTCGCTGTCTTCGGGGCCGACCACATCTACCGGATGGACATCCGCCAGATGGTCGATTTCCATAAGGCGCGCAACGCCGACGTCACGATCGCCGCCCTGCCGGTACCGCTCGCCGAGGCGTCGAGCTTCGGCGTGATCGCCGCCGACGAAGAGGGACGGATCAACGCCTTCGAGGAAAAGCCGGCGAATCCCTCCCCGCTTCCCGGCGATCCGACCATGGCCTTCGCCTCGATGGGCAATTACATCTTCGACGCGAAGGTCCTGATGCAGGCACTCAAAGAGTGCGAGGCCGCCGGTGAATCGGACTTCGGCCAGCATGTCCTGCCGCGACTGCTCAACACCCATCGACTCTTTGCCTACGACTTCTCGACGAACGTCATACCGGGCGTGCACCCCTACGAAACGCCCGTCTACTGGCGCGACGTCGGAAGCATCGATGCGTACTTCGACGCCCACAAGGACGTCCTTGGAGCCGAGCCGGCCTTCGATATGTTCAACCCCGAGTGGCCCGTCTTCTCCAGCGGCTACCAGGGTCCGGTCGCGCGTGTGCTGGGCGGCGAGCTGCGCAACACGCTCCTGGGCGCGGCGACCATGATCCACGAGGGTGCACGCCTGACCAACTCCATCATCCGTCGCGAGACCGTGATCGAGGAGGATGTCGTCCTCGAGGACTGCATCATCATGGACTATGTCCGCGTCTGCCGCGGCGCCCATCTGCGCAACGTCATCGTCGATCGACACAATGTCATCGAGGCCGGAGATCGAATCGGTTTCGATCCGGTCAAGGATCAGCAACGCTTCCACGTCAGCGCAGGCGGGGTCACCGTAGTTCCGATGGGGCGCGTCAGCTATTTCGCACGCGACACACGCGGAACCGGGCGCGGCGGCTACTCCGAATAACCACCCTCGACCGGAGGCTGCGTATGACGGACGCGAATCGCAGGACTGTTCTCGTCACGGGGGCAAACTCAGGCCTGGGAAAGGCGCTCGCCCACGCCTTCGCCCGCGACGGAATGCGTGTCGGCATGCTGGTCCGCAACGAAGAACGCGGTCGGGTAGCCCGAGACGAGATCATCGCAGCCACCGGGAACCAAGACGTCCATCTTTTCGTTGCGGACCTCGGCAGTCAGCAGGAGGTTCGCCGAGCGGCGGCACAGATCCTCGACCGATTCGAGCGACTCGACGTCCTGATCAACAACGCCGGAACGGCCTACGCGCGCCGACGAACAAGCCCCGAGGGTCTTGAGCGTTCGCTGGCGGTCAACCATCTCGGCCCCTTCCTGCTCACGGGCCTCCTGCTCGAGCGCATCAAGGACAGCGCACCGGCCCGGATCGTCAACGTCGGCACCAAGATGGATACGGCGATGGACTTCGAGGATCTCGACTGGACCCGGCGCCCCTATCGGATGATGCAGGCCTACGGTCAGTCCAAGCTCGGGAACCTGCATTTCACCTTCGCGCTGGCACGGCGGCTCGAAGGCACCGGAGTGAGCGTGAACTGTGTCTTTCCGGGCGTCTTTCGATCCAACCTCGGCGGGTCCGACGGCGCACAAGGGGTCTTCTGGAAAGCCGTCGATCTGCTGCTCGGCTGGGCCCTACCGACCCCGGCGCGGGCCGCCGAGCGCGTGCTCTACGCGGCCCGATCGACCGACCTCGACGGCGTCACGGGGCTTTATCTCGACGGCCGTCGGCCCATCAAGGCGCCATCTCAGGCACGCGATCCCGCCGCCAACGAGCGACTCTGGGACATCAGCGAGAGACTCGTGGGTCTCTCGCAAGACGCGGTACTGTCTAACCCTTGAGCCGTACGGCCCGTCTCCGGGGCGGTCCAACGGGGCATCCGAGGATCGAGCCGCGCGATCTCAAACGGGCAGCAGGCTGCCGGGAGGCCCTTGCGCGCGATGTTGCCGGATGCGGTCCCACACCTTCTCGTGGAAGAAGTAGACAACCGTATTAATCGCGGGCTCGACCAGGGCAATCGCCCCGCCGACCAGGAGGCTGCCGCTCAACAGGTAGGCCACGCTGAAGGCGACCGTCATATGCAGGATCGCGAACGTCATCGTTTTAGCCATGTGAGTGCTCCTCTTCAAAGTGTTGCATAGGAGCATAGCGACGGCACATCAATCTTCAAAATCGATTGTTATTAACTTATCGATCGTCAAAAACAATCATAGAAGACACAGGTGAAAAAGGCGACGAGGTCGCCCGTCGGCCGCGGCCGGTCAAGACATCGACCCTCTCGACCCTCGGATGACTCCCTCGCTGACCCGACGACGCGGAGTGACCCGTTCGTCAATTCGGCCCTCGTGGCACGTGGCGCGGAGTGCCACGGGGCATGCGTGACACAGCGGAGCGGATGTCACGAGCCCCTCGAGGATGCTGTGGTCGCTCTAATGAGCGACCACCCGGAGCATCATCAGCGTCTTGCGAGCAGGCGCAGGCGATCCTGGAGCGGGTCGATAACAGGCGTCAGCTTTCGGCGCATAAGGCTGCCGAGGACGCTGGGATCGAGTGCGACCGCGCGGATCAGTCCATAGCCGACACCCGATAGGATACGCATGGCGGCGACCTCCGGGGCCATCTCCGGGTACTCGTGCAGCAGCCGTGCCGTGTCGGGATCAGGGCTCGTCGGTGTTGCGAAGCGCTCGGCTTCCGCGATCAGATCCGAGAGTGGAAGGTCGGGGTCACCCTCCGGGCGCAGCGCACCGAAATAGTCTCTGAGCAAGTCAAAGGTCGCCGACACCACGTCCTGACTAGGTGGCTTCGACAACACCGTTGCGACGGTCGCAAGGAAGGTCTGTCCGGGAGAGGAAAAGACCCGACGGAGCAGCCCGGCACAGGGGTTTCCAGCCTCGGAGAGCGCCAGGATCGGCTCGGGAAGCGGGCGCGCCGCCGAGCCTTCTGCCCCCGGCAGGTTGTCCGGAACGGCCTGCAGGAAACCGACGAGATAGACCTGCTTGCGCGCGGCCTTCTTCCACAGGTCGTCGCGCCGATCGGCGTCGAGGAGACCGGTCAGGAGGATCAAACGGATCGACTCGGTGGTCTTGTCGCTCTCGGTTTCGAACGGGAGATAGTCGAGGAGATAGTCCACCAGGATCCGCCCCATGGACCCCGCGACGATCGCCGGATTGCCCAACATGCGCCGGGCATTCTCCGCGTCCTCCATGGCCCACCAGGCGCGCCGAGCCAGCTCGTCGGTGAGTCCGGGCGAGCAGACGGCCGCCACGACGGCCTCCGGCTCGCCGAGCAGGAGCAGTTGTTCCAGGCTCTCGTCGCGCATCTGGCCCATGCGGGTCCAGCGGCGCAGATAGATGGGATAACCGCCGGGCGAGCCCAGGACGTGACCGGAAATAAGCTCTTTGACGCGACGCAGATATTGATCCGGACGTGCGTTCGGGTTGAGACGCACGGTCGCCTCGCCCTGCGGGCCGAGACCGTAGACGATCAGCTTGGATTCGTCGATGCGGATGGCCTGCGGACGATTGGCCAGCAGCACGTTCAGCCGGAAGCTGTCTTCGTTGCTGAGATCCATGCCGAGGGGCTCCGATCCGGATCAGACATCGGTCGGCGGTTTGTAGTGCGGATCCTTCGGATTCATGAAGATAAAGCGAAACTGACCCGGCTCCATCTCCACATAGTCCATCGTGGTTTCGTCGAGCAAAGGCACCTGCTCGGGCGTCATGACGATATCCACGCCCTCGCAGGTCATGCGGATATCGTCCTCGGTCGGCTCGTCGAACCCGATCCGATAGTCGATCGACCCGTCCGGCATTTGAAACGCGGCCAACCTCAATGACATACCCTCGGTGCCGCCTTGTTGGGCGGCCTTGAGCACCTGATCGGCCGCTGCTGTCGTGAGTTTGAACATCTGAAACCTTTTGTGCTGTTGTCCTGTTGTGTATTCGCGTGACATGCGTCCGATCGGCTCCGCTCCAAACCCGTTCGGAGCGATCTGCACGGATTCAAGCGCGTGTTCCGCGGGTCGCGGACTCGCGATACGTTCTGTCTATGCGGCTCGTCGCCTCGAGACTCCTGCCGATCATCAACCGCCGAGACAGCGCCGAACATGCGCGACAAAGCGCCGTGTCCAGCCGACACCGCCCACGTCTCTGAGGTGACTGTAACAGGCCAGCAGATGACCTTGGACAACCCCGTCATGTGCACCGTCGATTCCCACACCTCGCAG
The DNA here is from genome assembly GCF_003634315.1 of Thiocapsa rosea. NCBI lineage: Bacteria > Pseudomonadati > Pseudomonadota > Gammaproteobacteria > Chromatiales > Chromatiaceae > Thiocapsa > Thiocapsa rosea. Next base: position 3,478,243 of record NZ_RBXL01000001.1, on the reverse strand, counting down.
CACATCATAGCCGTATCGCCAGGAGGGGTCAGGCGCGACGACCGCGGAATGGTGAAACTCATGTGCGGGGATCTCGCAGGGTGCGCCGACTGCCCCATCCGGCCACGGGAAATCCGAAGTCTCCCGAAGACGCACATACCCGCGCCCCTGGGCTCTGGGGTGCATCCGGACCTCGGCCTCGAGCGCGCCGACCATTGCGCGCCGCTCGCCATTCCAGTCGATCGCCTCGCACAGATACATGAGCCCGCCGCATTCGGCGTAGACCGGCCCGCCTCGCGCGATGAAATCAGCGATCTCCTCGCGCATCCCGCGGTTCGCCTCCAACTCCGCCATGCGACACTCAGGGAACCCCCCGCCGATGTAGAGGGCATCGAGCGCGGGTAGCGTCCGATCGGCAAGCGGGCTGAACTCGACCAGCTCGGCACCCGCATCGGCAAGGGCACGCAGATCGTCCGGATAGTAGAAGCCGAAGGCGGCGTCACGCGCGACGCCGATGCGCACCACATCCCCGGCAGGGACGTGAATCGACGACACGCACGGGATGGGCGACGGACGCGGCACGCCCTCGGCGATCGCGAGCATCCGGCTCAGGTCGACCTGTTCGGCGACACGCCCCCGGATGCGCTCGATCCATGCCTCGGCGGCCTCCGCCTCGTTGCTCGGCATCAGCCCCAAGTGTCGCTCGGCGATCTCGATGTCGTCGTCGCGGTGCATCACGCCGAGCACAGGCAGATCCGTATAGTGCTCCAGCGCGGCGATGAGATTGCGGGCATGGCGCGTCCCGCCGACCTTGTTGAGGATCACCCCGGCGAGATTCAGATCGCGGTCGAACGCCTGATAACCGAGCAGAAGGGGAACGATGCCGCGCCCCATACCCTGCGCGTTGATCACCAAAACGACCGGTGCGCCCAAGAGTTTGGCGAGCTCGGCGTTGCTGTTGGAGCCTGTCGGATCGATGCTGTCGAAGAGGCCGACATTGCCTTCGATCAGCCCGAGATCGGCCGTGTCGAGCTCTCGCGCAAAGGCATCCCGGATCTCCTCGCGTCCCATGGTGTGGAAATCGAGGTTGCAACAGGACCGCGAGGATGCCTCGGTCAGCCACAGCGGGTCGATGTAATCGGGTCCCTTTTTGAAGGGCTGAATGCGCACGCCCGCGTCACGCCAAGCACGACACAAACCGATGGAAAGGGTGGTTTTGCCCGACGACTTTTGAGCCGCCGCGATGTAGAGATGCGCCATCGAACTGTCACCCGACCTATTACTGCTAAGTCATTTCGATGGCCGCAGGCATCCGAAAGGCTCGGCGGTAGCGCGCCTCTCGGGCGACATGAAGCCATGCCGGCGCCGTCCGAGACGAACGGGCCGACCGATCCGCCGTCAGGCCTTGGCGCCTGCCGGACCTTGCTCCACGATCTTTTCCTCGTCGACCGGCAGGACATCGTCTGCGAGCGACTCGGGGAGGAACTGCAAGACCCGTACGCCTACGGAGGTGATCAAGAGGGCAATCGCCACACCGCCGAGTCCGAGCAGGACCTCGGGAATCGTCGGGGAGTAACGCGACGCCTCGCCCTGCACGCCGTCGAAGAAACCCGAGGCGAGCACCGTATGACCGGGGAACATCTGCATCGGATACGCCTGGCTGCCGATGATGATCACATACATGCTGGCCAATCCGCCGACGATCACCAAGCCGCACGCAGCGGCAATCCAGGTTCTGTCTTTGCTCAGCACCGGGTGGTAGATGATCCCGAGCGGCATGAGTCCGCCGACCAGGACCCAGCCGACCCAGAACATGAAGGTATAGATGCCGCCGTCGAGCAGGAGCCACCCGACCAGATCATGGTTCTTTGCGCCGTAGAGCTTGGTCAGGTGATAGACCAGCGTGAAGTAGAACACGCCCAGGATAAAGATACCGAGCAGATTCTTGAGCCGACACAGGATACGTTCGCCGATGGGACGACCTTCCTCCGTGAAGGTGAACATCATCACCAGCATGAAGATGGCCAGACCATAGGCGAAGGACATCACGACGAACATGGGCGCAAGGATAGCCGCGTCATAAGCCTGACGCGCGACCAGAAAGCCGAAGATGGCGCCGGTGCCCGTCGTCAAGGCCAGCCGCCAAAAGGTCGCGAGGATCCCGATGGGCCGGTTGTAAGGCTCGCCGTGGCGATCCGCCATGCTCCAGAGGTAGGCGATGACGATCGCCATGAATCCCGAGTACAGGAAGATATTCCACGCAAAGATCGAGCGGAAGTTGTAGGTGGTCATTGCCACGACCAAGCGCTCGGGGCGCCCGAGATCGAGCACCAGCACCAGCAGACCGCCCATCAGAAGCGCTGCGGAGAGCAGGCCGGAGAGCCGCCCGAGCGGCTTGTAGAGCGGCTTGCGGAAGACGGTCCCGATGGAGGCGATATTCAGCGCGCCGGAGGCCGAAATGATCAGAAATACGGCAAACACATGGGGCGTACCCCAGACCACCGAGTTACTCATCCCGGTGACCCAATGGCCTTCGTGCTCCATGTAAGCGAAGGCGAGCGCGCCGATAACGACAACCGAGGCGAGAATGCCGAGGAGGCCCCAGTACCGAGCGGGCGGAATGCGCCACTCGCGATAGATGATTCGCTTCATGTCCTGCTCACCTCGCCCAGGTCAGATTCCGGAATACCGAACGCCCGTATTCAAGCTCAGATCTTCTCGGATCTGCCGACTCGCCATCTCGGCGAGATGCTTTCGGATGCTGCTTTCGGGATCTTTGAGGTCGCCGAAGACGATCGCCTCGTGCCCGGCCTCGCGACAAGCATCGACACACGCGGTCGAGTCTTCGCCGAAATCGCGCCGATGAACACAGAGGTTGCAGCTCTCCACGCATCCCTTGCCGCGGGGCACACGGGTGAGTTGATCCTCAACCGCCTTGTGGATGAAGCTGCGTGCCTTGTAGGGGCAGGCCATCATGCAGTAGCGGCAACCGATGCAGGTATGACGGTCGACCATGACGATGCCGTCGGCGCGCTTGAACGAGGCGCCGGTCGGGCAGACATCCACGCATGGCGGATGCTCGCAATGCTGGCACATCAGCGGAAGGTTGGTGACACGCCCGGTCTGGTTGTCCTGGAGCTGGACCTTGCGGATCCAGACCGCTTTCTGGTCGTCCCAGTGTTCCTGCGACGCGCTCGCGGGTTTGTTTTGAAGATTCAGTCCGTTCTCGCGGTCGCAGGCATCGACACAGGCCGAACAGCCGTCGACACATTTGGCCGTGTCGATCAGAAGACCCCAGCGCACGTCGCTGGTCACCGCCTCCGAACGCGGGGCGGCTGTGACCGAATGAAGGACAACCCCCGGCGCGACGACGGCGGCCGTGATACCGGCGGCGACGCCCATGAAGGCCCGGCGTCCGGAATCGGCAGGACCGGCGTCGGTCGGATCGGTTGGTTCGTGGTGATCTTTCATCTCAGTGGTCTTCCCCATCAGGTCGAGCCTGAACCGATCGATCCGCACCGACAGCTTGGAAGGCGGCGTGCGACGCCTGCTCGGCGCCCGGGCCTTTGGGCACGGACGCGTGGCAGTCGAAGCAGTTCAGGTTGACGGCTGTGAAGGCATGACAGGCGCCGCAGAACTCGTCCTTGCGATGAATCGGTTGCGGCACATGATCCGCGTCGGAGCGGATGTGGCACTCCACACAACCGGCGAGACTGTGCTTGCTGGAGCGAATTCCACCGTGGACCGTCTCGTCGCGCTGGTGCTTGATGAGCTCCATATGCTTGCGACGCATCACGTCGGTGGGCTCGACACAGGACTCCAAGGCCGCCGCCTTGGATCCCTCGAGTACATAGGTCTTCGCGTCGGCCGCCAGGACGACTTGGGCGACCAGCACCCAAGCCAATCCAACGGCGACGAGGCCAGCTCTCACTGCGGCTTTTGCCATCGACGCCTCCACTGTGCTTACTCGCCGAGACCCATCTTGATGTAGCCGGTCGGGCAGACATCGGCGCAGATATGACAGCCGATGCACTTGGCATAGTCGGTGTCGACATAGCGTCCGGTGGTTCGGCTGTTCTTGTCGACCCGGAAGACGGCATCCTGCGGGCAGAAGATGACGCAGTTGTCGCACTCGAAGCACATGCCGCAGCTCATGCAGCGCTTGGCCTCGTCGATCGCCTCGGCCTCGGCGAGACCGATCACCCGCTCCTTGAAGTGGCCCAGCACGTCATCGGAGCTCGGCACCTCTTCCTTGCGCAGATTGCGTGCATGGAAGTTGAAGTGACCGAGGAAGAGTTCCTCGTGCGGGATGACCTCGGCACCCGAACGATCCTCGTAGTTATGGATCGCGTAGTTCGCGCTCGAGGTTCCGCGCATATCGCCGCGCTCGTCGGGGACGAATGCCTCGGGCGCGAGGTTTGCCTCGGTCATCTTCTCGAGCAGATTGAAGTGATGCACGTCGACCTTGGGGCGACGCTTGTGCTCGACCTGACGGACATATTCGTCGATGGAGTCGACCGCAATGGAGGCCTGGCCGATGGCCGTCGTCAACAGATGCGGGCGGATGATGTCGCCGGCGACGAAGTGGCCGGGCTTGTTCGGCACCTGATAGAACTTGTCGGCGTTCATCAGACCGCGCCCGTTGTCGAGCTCCTCGAGACCGGACAGATCGCCACCCTGACCGATTGCAGCGACGATGAGATCGGCCGCGAGGACGCGCTCGGTCCCTTCGACGGGGGTCGGACGACCGTCGACCATTTGGCAATCGGCGACGCGCAGTCCGGTGGCCCGCCCGTTCTCGCCGAGCATGACTTCCAGGGGCATGACGCCGTCCAGGATGGTCACGCCTTCGTGGGTCGCATCGTGAACCTCGTGCTCGGAGGCCGTCATCTTGTCGCGCGTAAACAGCGAGGTCAGCGTGACCTCGGCGCCTTCGGCCGCGGCAGTCATGGCCGCATCATGCGCGACATAGCCGTCGTGGATGACGGTCTCGGGCAGATCCTTCGGACCGGTCTTGGTGATATGACCGAGCCGGCGTGCAACCGAGACGACGTCGATCGAGGTGTCGCCGCCGCCGACGCAGACGACCTTCTCGGCGGTGATCTTCATGCGGCCTTCGTTGAAAGCCTTCAGAAAGGCGACACCCGAGACGCAGTTCGGCGTGCCTTGCCAACCCGGGACAGGCAGCCCGCGACCGCTCTGACAGCCGATCGCCCAGAGCACCGCGTCGAACTCCTTCTCGAGCTGCTCGACGGTGACATCGGTACCGACCTTGGTCTTCAGGCGGACCTCGATCTGACCCATGTCGAGGATGCGCTGGATCTCGGCGTTGAGCTTGTCGCGCGGCACGCGATAGCCCGGGATGCCGTAGAAGAACATCCCGCCGAGACCCTCGTTGGCCTCGAAGATGGTCGCGCCGTGCCCTTTGCGGCGCAGCTGGTAGGCCGCTGCAAGGCCGGCCGGGCCGCCGCCGATGATGGCGACGCGCTTGCCGGTGTCGGTCGGTGCAGCCTCGAACCGGTAGCCCTTCTCGATGGCGGTGTCGCCGATGAACTGCTCGACGGCGTTGATCCCGACGAAGTCTTCGAGCGCGTTGCGATTACAGCCGTCCTGACAGGGCGCCGGACAGACGCGTCCCATCATCGAGGGGAAGGGGTTGGCGTCGGTCGAACGGCGGAAGGCATATTCCTGCCAGTCCATCCCGACCGGCGGCTTCTCCATTCCGCGCACGATCTGCAGCCAGCCGCGAATATCCTCGCCCGACGGACAGCTGCCCTGACACGGCGGTGTCTTGTGGACGTAGGTCGGACACTTGTGGGAGGTGTCCTGAACGAAGATCTTATCCGTCCACTTCTCCCACTCGTGCTGACCGTCCTCGAAACGGCGCCAGGAAGGTTTGGTCTTCATTTCGTCGGTTGAAGTCGCCATGTCGATCACTCTCCGTACCGGTTGAACCCTGATACATCGTCAGGGGGCTCGTATCAGCTCGCAGCTCGGGGCCTTCGGGGAAACCTGCGCCTCGCGACGCAAGCCTGCCGGTTCAGGCGGCCTCCTCTGCCTCTTCTTCGTCGTCCTCGTCGTCCTCGCCGTCCAGGGAGGGGGTCAGCACGATGGCGTTCGATACCAATTGGTGCAGACTGACGATCTGATCCATCTCCATACCGTAATACGGCAGGACCTTCGTGAACTGGCTTTTGCAGATGGCGCAGATGGCGGCCATATGCGTGACGCCTTTTTCGAGCATCACGTTGTTCAGCGCCTCCACGCGTGGCTTGGCGCCTTTCACACGCAACTCCATCAGGTCGTCGGTCAACAATCCGCCACCGCCGCCGCAGCAGAAGGTCCGGTCGCGGATCGTATCTTCGTCCATGTCGTAGAAGTGATTGCAGGTCGCCCGGATGATGGCGCGCGGGATCTCGAACTGCCCGCCGGGCGTATCGCCCATGCGCGAGGCGCGGGCGACATTGCAGCTGTCGTGATAGGTGAGAACCTTGTCGTCGTTCTCGCCCTTGTCGAACGTCAACTTGCCTTCCTGAATCAGGTTGTAGGTGAACTCGCAGATGTGCTGCGGCACCGGATAACGCGGATCGAGAAAGTCCCAGGGTCCGGCCAAGGTGTTCAGAAAGCTGTAGGCGACCCGCCACGCGTGACCGCATTCACCGAAAACGATGCGCTTGACCTTGAGCTCGATGGCGGCCTCGCGGATACGCTGGGCGACCCGACGCATGTTGTCGTAAGAGCCGATGAACATGCCGAAGTTCGCCGCCTCGGAGGCATGCGAGCTGAGCGTCCAGGTCACACCGGCCTCGTGAAAGACCTTGCCGTAGCCGATCAATCCGTCGACATGGGGCTCGGCGAAGAAGTCCGCCGAGGGCGTGACGAGCAGGATATCGGCACCGACCTGATCGATCGGATAGCGCACGGCGACGCCCGTTTCGTCGAAGACATCCTCTTCCAAGCCCTCCAGCGTGTCCCTCAATGCGGGTCCGGGCAGACCCAGATTGTTGCCGATCGTATAGACCTTGCCGATGATCTCGTTGCAGTACTTCTGACCCACACCGATGCTGTCCATGATCTCGCGCGCCGCCATGGAGATCTCGGCCGTGTCGATCCCGTAGGGACAGAAGACCGAGCAGCGTCGACACTGTGAACATTGGTGGAAGTAGCTATACCAATCATCGAGCACGTCTTTGGTGAAGTCCTCGGCCCCGACCAGTTTCGGAAACAGCTTTCCGGCCAGGGTGAAATAGCGCCGGTAGACCTTGCGCATCAGGTCCTGCCGACCAACCGGCATGTTCTTCGGGTCCTTGGTCCCGAGATAGTAATGACACTTGTCGGTGCACGAGCCGCATTTGACGCAGGAGTCCAGGTAGACCCGCAACGAGCGATATTTTCCGAGGAGCTCGCCCATCTTATCGAGGGCCTTCTCCTGCCAGTCGTCCATAAGCTCGCCGGGAAAGCCGAGAGGCGCTTGGAACTCGGGCTTGGCCACGAACGGCTTGCTGTGAGCCATGGTCTGCGGCGTCACGGGCGGGACGTCGAGGTACTGACTCAGCTCGGGAACTTCAAACGTTGCCTTAGCCATGGATCAACCTTTGCTGCGGACGGGATGGCGCGAAAAATCTATTCCTGCTCGAGTCGTTTCGCCCAAGGCGCAATGTGTCTTTGCTCGCGCGGGTTGTCGACCTGATTGCGGCTGGGGCTGAAGAAGAGACCCGGCGCATGGAGCAGCTTGCTGTAGGGGAAAATAATCATCAACGCGGCCACCAGAAACAGGTGCAGCAGCAGCAGCGGATCCCCGGGCAGCGGCGGCGGGTCGAAGCTGTAGAGTCCGATAAAGAATGACTTCACCGCGACGACGTCGGTATGAAACACGAACGTCATCAACAATCCGGTGCAGCCGATCGCGATCAGCAGCGCCAGGATCAGATGATCCGAGGGCGAGGAGATGTAGCGGACTCGGTCGACGAAGAAACGTCGCGCCCACAAGCCGGCAAGACCCACGACCATCGCCATACCACCATAGATCCCGAACGGCTGGACCAGCTCGATCGGCAGCCATACCGGTTCCATGAAATAGCGCAGATGGCGCAACGTAACGAGAAAGAGGCCGAAGTGAAAGATCCAGCCGAAGATCCAGGTCCACTTGTTGCCGCGAAACAGGCTCTCGAACAGCACGACCTCGCGCGTCATTCTGAGCACGACTCCGGCTTTGGTGGTCGGTGCCGGTGTCGTCGGAATCTTCAGCGGTGCCGGGGTGCGCGCGTACTGGACGACCTTGAAGGTCACGCCGGCCAGCAACACCAAGGCCGCGAAGTAATACAGATAGGCGTAGACCGTGGTCAGGAACGACATGTGCCTGGTACCTCAGTGGATCGGAGAGTCGCCGGGGGTCGAGCTCGCAACGAGCCCGCCCCCGGTCACGGCTGACGGATCAGACGCAGCCGGTCGGCTTCGGGAGGCCGGCGAAACGGCATGCCTGCTTGGCCGGGCCATAGGGGAACAGGCTGTAGAGGTATTTGCTGTTGCCCTTGTCCTTGCCGAGCTTCTTGCCCACTGCCTTGGTCAGCACGCGCACCGCGGGAGCAATTTGATACTCCTCGTAGTACTCGCGCAGGAAGTTGATGATGTCCCAGTGCTCGTCGGTCAACTCGATGTTGTCCTGCGCCGCCATGACGGTGGCGATGCCCGGGACCCAATCGTTCAGATTGGCGAGATAACCTTCCTCGTCGACACCGTATTGCTTGCCGTCGACTTCGATCGTGTCAGACATTTAGATGCTCCTATCGGTTTCTAAAAAACTACAACCAGGCCTGAACTTTCCCGTTTTCCGCGGCAAGATCCACGAATCCGGCATAGTCCACGACACTGATACCCTCGATGATGCGCTCCGCGGAGAAGCCGCGCGCCTGCAGGTCCGGGCCCAGCACATAGACCTTCAAGCGGCCGAGCGCACCGCTCACATGGGGTTCGACGGCGGTCCCTTGAAGGGCCGCATAAACGCCGTCTTCGAACAGCAACACGGCCGACCCGTCGGTGGCGAACTTCAGACAGGACTCGAGCGCGTTGCGCTCGAACGGCGACTTGTTGACGGTATGCAGAATACTCATGACGTCCCTCTAGAAGCTGAAGATCGCATCGGATTCGTTCATCAGCTCGCCGACGCGGGCCGAGTCGATCACCTCGACGATGTTCTCGATCTCTTCTTCGGTCTCGAAGTCTTCCCAGGCGATCTCGACCAGATCGTCCTGAGTGAGCCCTCGGGCCTCCAGCGAGGCACGGTCCACGAAGATCTTTTTGACCTCGTAGTCGCCCAGGGTCCGGAAGGTCGGCGAGAAGTTCTTCATGCCGATCGCCTTGGTATCTTGGCCCTTGGTGAGCTGATAGACCCCGTCGTCGAGAAACATGACGCTGACGTCCTGATCGAAGGCGGCCCCGATCAGCACCACTTCCAGTGCCTCCCAGGCATAGATGGTCCCGTAAGGCGCCTTGCGGTTGAGGTACATGAATTTCTTCACGACTTCCGACATCTCAACTCTCCTTTAGTCGCCGAAGACGACGAGACGGTCGGCTTGAATGGCCGCCTCGACCAGCTGCCCGAGTCCGGAGATGCGGAACTTGGGATGAATGTTGGTGGCGTCCTTGCCGTTGCGGCTCGCTTCGCCCTCGTCCACGATACCGCGGCGTTGGGCCGCGGCGACGCAGACGACCAGATCGAGGTCGTGCTGCTCGGCCAACTCCGCCCAGCGATTGACGATATGACGATCGTCCTGCGGCGGTGTCGTCAGACGCGTCGAGTTGTTGACCCCGTCGTGATAGAAGAAGACCCGAAAGATCTCGTGCCCCTTCTCCAGCGCCGCCTTGGCAAACTGATATGCCGAGTCGGATGACTGGTGTTGGTAGGGTCCCTCGTTGATCTGAAGTGCGAACTTCATGCCGACCTCTCGACTGATTACGATAGCTCTTGAACCGATCCCTCTGCCCGCCCTTAGAAGCGGATGTACGAGGAGCTGTTGAAGCTGGCCCGTGCACCGCGCCAGGTATCGATATGATACTTGGTGAAGGGCAGCTCGACCTCTTCGAAGAAGCGCGGCCAGCCGATGCGCTCGATCCACTCGTTGACCCGCTCCCAATCCCGCGCGCCCTCTTTATACGCCTTGAGGATACGCTTGACGATCGCGGTCGCCTCGGGCCAGCGCGGCGGATTGTTCGGGATGCCGGCGGCGACCAGTTTCTGGAAGGTCGGCTTGCCGCGGGCATTGGAATGGTTCCCGCCAACCCAGATGGCCAGCTTGGAATGCTCGGCGTCGTTGATCTGCATCGGCGGACAGGGCGGATAGCAGGCACCGCAGCAGATGCACTTGCGCTCGTCGACTTCCAGCGAGGGCTTACCGTTCACCATGGCCGGACGAATCGCCGCAACCGGGCAGCGCGCGACGACGGAGGGGCGCTCGCAGACGTTCGCAACCAGATCATGATTGATCTTCGGCGGCTTGGTGTGCTGCACGTTGATCGCGATATCACCCTGGCCGCCGCAATTGATCTGGCAGCAGGACGTCGTGATATGCACCCGATTCGGCATATTGGCGTTGCGGAACTCGTCGATGAGCTCGTCCATCATGGACTTCACCACGCCCGAGGCGTCGGTGCCGGGGATGTCGCAGTGCAACCAACCCTGTGTGTGCGAGATCATCGCCACCGAGTTCTGCGTGCCGCCGACGATGAAGCCCGCGCCCTCCAGAGCATCGATCAGGGGCTGGACCTTCGCCTCGTCCGTCACCATGTATTCAATGTTGGAGCGCAGCGTGAAGTGCACATAGCCTTCGGCGAATTCATCACCGATATCGCACAGCTTGCGCAGGGTGAACACATCGAGGATACGCTGGGTTCCCGCCTTGACGGTCCAAATCTTATCGCCGCTATACGCGACGTGGAGCAGGACGCCGGGACGAGGATGATCATGGTATTTCCACTGGCCGAAATTCTTGCGCATCATCGGATGCATATACTGCCAGGGATCAGGGCATCCGGATTCGATCGGCTCACGCATGTCTGCCATCGCCTTTACTCCAATATTTCAGTCTGATGGTAAGTCGTTCGGCGGCACCCGTCGGCGCCCGCATATCGCGATCCAGGGGATCGCATGCGCGGCCCCACGGGTGCCGATGCGGATTTACTTGCCGGCTTCGGCTTGACGCTCGAACCATGCCTCGGCCGCCTCGTCCCATCCGTCCAGCCTCACATAGGAGCTTTGACGCGGGTGGCTCAGCATATTCGGATCCGGCTCGATCCCGATGCCGTCGAGGAAGTTGGCCAGGCCGATACGTTCGATCATCTCGCCGCAGCGCTCATGCTCCAGACCGTTCTCCGCCCAGAAGTCAATGATGGTCTCGGCGAGCTCGACCATGGACTCGTAGTCCTCCTCGGTTTCGAGCTTCTTGAAGGGCACAACGACGGTGCCCATCAGATCACCGATCTTGAGGGTACGCTTGCCGCCGATCAGGATGGTTACACCCTTGTCGTCTCCCGGATGCAGCGCCTTGGGCATCACGTTGAGACAGTGCATGCAGCGCACGCAATCGCGGTTGTTGACCACGAGCGTGTTGTCGTCGGTCAGGCTGAGCGCCTGCGTCGGACAGCGCGTGATGACGTTGTCGATATAGTACTGACGCCCTTTGTCGGCGATGTAGTTCTTGACCTCGGCTTGGTCGACCTTCATGTCGTCGCGCCACGTGCCCAGGACCGCAAAATCCGAGCGCTCGATGGCGTTTTGGCAGTCGTTCGCGCAGCCGGAGACCTTGAACTTGAATTTGTAAGGAAGGGCCGGGCGATGGACGTCGTCGACGAAGTTGTTCACCAGCGCACGGTGCGCCTTGAGTTCGTTCGTGCAGGACATCTCGCAGCGCGCCGCACCTACACAGGACATGGCCGTGCGTACGCAAGGACCGGCACCGCCGAGGTCCCAACCGTATTCGTTGATCTCGTCGAAGAAGTGCTGCGTGTTCTGGGTGTCCGTCCCGATGAACATGATGTTGCCGGTTTGACCGTGGAAGGTCACGAGGCCCGAGCCCCACTTCTCCCAGCTGTCGGCCAATTGGCGCAGCATGTCGGTCGAGTAATGGTTGCCGGCCGGCGGCTGGACGCGCAGCGTATGGAATTCCTTGGATTTCGGGAATGCTTTGCCGACCTCGGAGAAGCGCGGAATGATCCCTCCGCCGTACCCGAAAACCGAAACGGTGCCGCCCTTCCAATACCCTTTACGGGTCTCGTATGAATGCTCGAGCTGACCAAGTAGATCGTTGGTCATCTCGTTGATACGGGGCTCCGGATGCTCGTCGCGGAGACGCTTGATGCCCGAGATAAAGCTCGGCCAAGGGCCGGTTTCGAGCTGATCAAGCATCGGTGTACTGTGCTTCTCGATCGCCATGGCGCTGTCTCTCCGAATCAGAATAAAGCAGGAAGGGATAGGGGTTCCGATAAAACCAATCGGGCATGTGTCGATACAACACCGCTTGACCGAGAGTCTCGCCATGGCGCGGGCTAGACGGCATGCCTGAACAGCCGGCGCACATCGAAACCTGTTCTACCGAGACCCCATCGGCATTCGCTAAATTACCGGCTCCCCGGGTCCGCGCCCATTCCACGATTGGGAGGGCTCTTACCCGACGGACTATCCCATTCGGGATAGAGGATCTAAGGCATGACGAGCGCCGCAGCGGGTGTCCTCCCGATTCTTGTTGGCGGCGAACATGCTTGAGCAAATTGACAGGAGATGCTACATCTCGAGGCGCCGTAAGTCAACATTCACTAATATTCAGGTTTGCTCATTCAGGGGGGTGAAACCCGTGGACGACCCTTTCGATCTCTCGGACGATCGTGCCTATTCACACTGGAGGACTCGCAAGCTGCGCGCTTATCCAGCCGAGATCACGGACCTGCGTGTTCCCGTCGAGCGACTCGACCGGCCCACGCCGGCCGAGCACGCCGCGTTGAAGACACGGATCGCTACTTTCAACATGGCGCTGGTCGAGGTCGATCCCGACAAGATCGAGACCGAGGCTCTGCTGGCGTTCACGCAGGCCCTCGGGCTGCGAACAACGGATTCCAACCTCTTCGCCGACGCCTCGGCCGTGAGCCGTATCACCGCAACCCGACGTAATCCAGACGAGGGTGGACGCGCGGATGCAGGCCCCGAGACCCCCGGCGGTGCAACCCTCGGCGACTTCATCCCCTATACCGACAAACCGCTGAGCTGGCACACCGACGGCTACTACAACCCCCCGGATAAACAGGTCGAGGCATGGTGTCTGTTCTGTCGACGCGCCGCGCGTCACGGCGGGGAGAACGGCCTCATCGACCATGAGATGGCCTATCTGCGCCTGCGCGACGAATCGCCGCAGCACATCGCGGCGCTTTCTCACCCGCAAGCCCTGAGCATCCCTGCGCATGTCCGGGACGGTCGCACACTCCGGGCGGCGAGTGTCGGACCTGTGTTCTCGGTGCGTAGCGGACATCTACACATGCGTTACTCGGCACGTGCACGCCACGTCCTCTGGCGCGACACGCCCGACACGCATGCCGCGCGAGCGGCACTGGATCGGTTGTTTTCCCGCCCGGATGTCTTCACGTTCGAGTACAGGCTAGAACCGGGCGAAGGGCTGATCGCCAACAACGTCCTGCACTGCCGCTCAGGATTCGACGATGAGGAAGACCCCGCGAAGGCGCGACTTCTCTACCGCGTCCGCTTCTTGGACCGAATCGTCCTCGACTGACAGTCGACCGAAAGCCCGCGCGCCATAGGCACTGGGTCCGTCGCGACCTGCCCGCGCAGGTTACGAACACGACGCGTCATAGACCCGCGGCCGCAAGAGCGCGAAGCGGGCGAAGCGCTCAACATCAACCCGACGACAAGGGAGCAGTAGCGACGACCCATGCTCAAGCTCAGCGAGATACTGGTATCTAATCAAGACATCGAATCGTTCGACGAACTCGTCCCCGTCATTCAGGCTGTCGCGCGCTCGGGCGAGCGTTTCTTCAGGATGGACGTCAAGCCCCCCTACCCCGATACCCCGGAGAACTGGGAGGATCGACTCGAGGCCGCCTTCAGCGGGCTCGTCCGATGATCTCCGGGCGGAGGTCTGAACAGACGCCGGAGCAGAGAAAGGCTTCGTTATGAAACAATTCGACGTTCTGGCAACGCAGATTGCCGATACGGCCGCTGATTCGATCATCAATCGCAGCGCCGAGAATGCATCGCTGGAGTCGCATCTGGGGATGCTCCAGGATCGGCTCGACAACCTCGTACGGATCCATGCGCCCGCGCATGCGGTCGCGGACGCACGGCTGCAGGTCGCACGCACGCTGGTGAGTCTGGAGCGAGGTGAAGAGGCGTGGCCCATCGGCCGCGCGGCCTTCGACCATTTCATCGCGCACGACTCCTTCGAGCTTGCCGCCGATGCCTGCGATGTTCTGTTCCAGGCCGGCCAAGAAGAGTCACTCGTTGCGCTCGGCCAAGGGATCTGGCTTGGGGTGACATGCCCGATCGATCCCGAGCTGACCATCGAGCTTCTTGGCCACGTGATCGACGAGACGCCCGACGACGCCGACGGCGCCGCAGTCGCCGCGACCACGGCACTTTTCATCGCCGATGTCCGCGCCAGAGACCGTCAACGCGAGGATCTCATGTTCTTCGCAACCCAAATGCTGGGCACGGTTGCACGGCGACACAGCGGCGTCGACACACCCGAGCAGCTCGAGCACTGGATGGAGCGCCTCGAGCTCAAGGAGCCGGAGAAGTTCCTGGTGCGCTTACGCAATGTCGTCGACGTGCTGGTGCAGGACGAGTGGTGGTTCGACCGCCGTGCGCTGCAGGAGCGTCTTCCGTTCGCCTAAGGCACGGTTCTCAAAGGTCGGTAAGGCAACTCGACGAGAGCATCGCGTTGCCTCGGTTGTGGTTGTCGTTGCCGATTACGATTACGATTACGATTACGACAACGACAACGACAACGACAACGACAACGACAATGATTGGATGCTGGGCTCGGCGTGTTTCTGAGATGTTGCCGCGGGTATACCGGGCTTTCAGGCCATGAAACACAATCGAGTGCACACGACGGACAACCATGATGTTTTGGAATGACGACGACAACCCCGACCGAATTCGTGTGCCGGATGACATCGTCGATCTCCTCTTCGGGATCGACTGCAAATGCCTCCCGGTCGACCACGCCTACCTGCTGGCCGAGGCGCTGAAACAGTCACTGCCCTGGATCGTCGAGGAGGCGGGCATTGCCGTGCACTCGGTGCATGTCGCCGGATCACAGAACGGCTGGGAGCGACCCGAGCACGGCACGGACTCTTATCTCGTCGTCTCCCGGCGAACCAAGCTGACCCTGCGGGTTCCCCGACACCGCGTCACGGAGGTATTGCGTGATCTTCCGGGGGCCAAGCTCGATGTCGGCGGAGAAACCCTTGTCGTGGGCACGGGCAAGACCAAGCCGCTCACCGCCGAGACGACCTTATTTTCTAGATATGTCGCACTTGATCTCGCCGCCCCGGCAGAGGAAGACGAGGGCGTTTTTCTCGAGACCGCAGCACGCGCCCTCTCCGCGATGGATATCCGCGTGCGCAAGGCCGTGTGCGGCAGAACGAACCGGCTCGCCACGCCCGATGGTTCCATTGCGACACGCAGCCTGATGCTTGCGGGACTCACGCCGGACGAATCCATCCGGCTGCAGCAACAGGGACTCGGGCACCATCACCTACTGGGTTGCGGGATCTTCATTCCGCACAAGGGGATCGACTCGGTCAAGCCAAGTCAAGGCTGAACGTGCTGCGACGCGGGCTTCGT
Source organism: Thiocapsa rosea (assembly GCF_003634315.1). Taxonomy (NCBI): domain Bacteria; kingdom Pseudomonadati; phylum Pseudomonadota; class Gammaproteobacteria; order Chromatiales; family Chromatiaceae; genus Thiocapsa; species Thiocapsa rosea. The sequence goes on along the minus strand of NZ_RBXL01000001.1, from coordinate 3,462,414 downwards.
CCGACGAAGCAGCCTAAACCGCGTCCAGAGCGAGATGCTCACTTTCGCGAGAGTTCGCCGTTTGGTGCATTCACGGCCCTTAGCGGGGCCGCGGTTTAGAATTATATATTTTTTAATACGTTAAACCGCGCCGGCTCCGACAAGCGTCGGAGCCGGCGCAGCCAAGCCGATCCAACACACTACGCATCTCGCATCGGGCGCGGTTTAACCCCCGACACGCGCGGCCTCCTCGCAATGTCCCCGCTGCCCCGCCCTTTTCCGACATCCCCGGAGCCCGTCAAAATCACCCCGCCTCGTCGCGTCTTGACGGCAAACCGCGCGGGACGTGCTGCATTCAGGTTAAAAAGATGTGACGCCTGAATCACAAAATCATAAGATTAGGAAGTTCAAATCAACCCTTAATGACGGGTACAGCGTCACGCAACGACTGTACCCCGCCGAGCAAAGACGAGAGGAGCAACCATGGCCATCGAAGTCAATGGCAAGACCGTCGAGACGACCCCAAGCGGCTATCTTCAGGACCTCGCAGACTGGAGCGAAGATGTCGCGATGAAGCTCGCCGAGATCGAGGGCATCACCTTGACCGACAAACACTGGGACGTGATCAACTATCTGAGGGACGAGTACCACAACAACGCCCAAAATCAGCCCATGGAGCGCGTGGTGCTGAAGGAAATGGCCAAGAAGTGGGGCTCCAAGCCCACGAGCAAGGATCTCTACACCCTCTTCCCGCTCGCGCCGACCAAACAAGGGACCAAGATCGCGGGCTTGCCCGAGGTGCTGCGCAAGGGCGGTTACTGAAGCCACGGGCCGCGCCTGTTGCACGATCCATGGATGGATCACATCGCCCCGCGCGTCGACCGGAACGCGCTCGGAGCATGCGGTTGAAACCGCCGCTTTAGATCCCGCCTCCGGCCTCATTTCAAACCCGCTTGCATCCCCTCGCTCCACCACGCTTTTCGCGCCACCCGGAGAGACCCGGACCGGGGCTTCTTTTGATCGAGATCAACTTTCCGCCGTTCGGTCGGAAAATACTGCAGCGCAGCACGCCATCCGCCTTTACTCACTCTCGGATACACTTTATAAATGCGAACGCTTTTTATTTGCTTTCGCATCAAAATGGAGTCTCCGCTATGTCTCGCATCAAACATCCCGCCGACCGCAGCCTCGTCTTGGCTGCGCTGACCTCCGGCCTACTCGCCACATCGGCGGCGCCGATTCGGGCCTACGACGTTACCGACAGCTTCTCGATCGGGGCGGTGTTGGGCGCGGCGGGTCAATGCCAGGAAGGTCTGGGCGGGCTGGTCGACGAGGACGGGCAGTCGCTGGAGGGCAACACCTGCCGGGGCGGCATGCCGTTTCAGCTTGAATTGAGCGTTCGCCCCAGCGAGCGCGACGAGTTCTTCGCCCTGTTCGGTTTTGCCGTGGACAACGGCCTGAACGCCGTTTCGCCCTTCGTGCTCGCCCCCTGGGCGGTCGATCTCGAGGACGATCTGAAGGACATCAACGGGCGCGGGCGCGACTACCTGCTGCAGGCCTGGTACAAGCACACCTTTACGCTGGCCGAGGACGCCACCCTCGGGGCGACCTTCGGCATCATCGACTCCACCGGGTATCTGGACGAGAACGCCTACGCCAACGACGAATTCACCCAGTTCATGAACGAGGCGTTCGTAAACTCCGGCGGCTTCAATCTGCCGTCCTACGATGCAGGCGCGGCACTCGAGCTGGCGCTGGGGGACTGGGAGATCAAGGCCGCGGCGCTGAACATCGGCGAGAACGACGACGGCAACAACTACAACTTCTGGGGCGCGCAGGTCGGCTATCGTCTCGACACCGCGCTCGGGGAGGGCAACTACCGCGCCGTGATCACCGGCACCTCCTCGGCCTTCTTCAGGCCCAGCGCCGACCTCGGCGAGGCAGCGGAGTGGACCGAGGACGCACCGCAGGACGGCGCGCCGGTCGCCGCGCAGAAGACCGATCTGATGGGCTACGGCCTGTCCTTCGACCAGGCCCTCGGCGATCATCTCGGCGCCTTCCTGCGCCTGGGCTGGACCGACCATAAAGACATCCTCGACTACCGCGGGCTCTACACCGGCGGACTGCAGCTCGGCGGCGGTCTGTGGGGCCGCGAGGCCGACACCGTCGGCATTGCCTACGGCTATCTCGACGGCGCCAACACCGGGATCTCCAACACCAACGTCGCCGAGCTCTACTACCGCTTCGCCGCCAACGACTTCCTCGCCCTCACCGCCGACATCCAATACATGGCCGACGCCTACGACAGCGGCGAGGACATCGAGGGCTGGATCTTCGGGTTGCGTCTGGTGGCGGAGCTTTGATGAAACCGCGATGAAACCGCGTCCGGTGGCGTCATGTCCTGTTGTCGGGCTGTTCCACCTTGCAGGCATCAACGAGCGTCGGAGTCGACGCGGTTTCATGATGCTGAAAACAATCTCCTGAACCCAATCTCCTGAGCCGCGTCGCGCCGAGGCTGCTCTTGGGCGACAGGGCCGAGAAGACCTCGGAGCGCGCGTCTAGCGGGGAACGCGGTTCAGCGGCGGTTGAGTTGCGAATCGCCGGGATGGCCGCATGCCTACTGTATCGAGTCACAGCCGACATCAGACCATCGCATGACACAGCAGGCCATTCGCTTCGCGTTCGACAACAGCTATCGACGTCTACCCGATCATTTTCACGCCCGCATCCGTCCCACGCCCGTCACGGCACCCGGCTTGATCAAGCTGAACGCTGCGCTGTTCGAAGAGCTCGGCCTGGATCCTGCGGCGACCGATCCGGAGGTGGCTGCGCTGCTCTTCGCCGGGAATCGCCTGCCGGACGGAGGCGATCCGATCGCGATGGCGTATGCGGGCCATCAGTTCGGCAACTTCGTCCCTCAACTCGGAGACGGCAGAGCGATCCTCCTCGGCGAGGTGGTCGACCGTGCCGGCCAACGTCGCGACATCCAACTGAAGGGCTCCGGACAAACGCCCTTCTCACGCAGCGGCGACGGACGCGCGGCGCTCGGGCCAGTCCTGCGTGAATATATCCTCGCCGAGGCCATGCACGCGCTCGGGATTCCGACCACCCGCGCGCTCGCCGCCGTCACGACCGGCGAGCCTGTCTATCGAGAGACCATCCTGCCCGGCGCCATCCTGACACGCATCGCAAGCAGCCACATCCGCGTCGGGACCTTCCAGTATTTCGGCTCGCGCGGCGACACCGAGGCCGTGCGACATCTCGCCGATCACGTCATCGCCCGCCATTACCCGGAGGCCGCCGAGACCGACTCGCCCTACCTCGCACTCATCGAAGCCGTCCTGGAGCGACAAGCCGCCCTGATCGCCGCCTGGATGCACGTGGGCTTTATCCACGGCGTCATGAACACCGACAACATGGCGATCTCGGGCGAAACGATCGACTACGGGCCTTGCGCCTTCATGGACGCCTATGATCCCGCGACCGTCTTCAGCTCCATCGATCGCGGTGGTCGTTACGCCTACGGCAATCAACCGGGAATTGCCCAGTGGAACCTCGCCCGCTTCGCCGAGACCCTGCTGCCCTTGATCGACGGGGCATCGGACGCCGCGATCCAACAGGCGACCGACCTCATCCGCGGCTTCTTCGGTCGCTACGAGGAGCACTGGACCGCCGGCATGCGACGCAAGCTCGGCCTCGCCACCGCCGAGCCGGACGATGTCGACCTCATCCACGGACTCTTGGACGCCATGAAGACATCCGGCGCCGACTTCACCCTGACCTTTCGCCACCTCTGCGACGCGGCCGCGGATCCCCGGGCGGACAGCGGCGTACGCGATTTGTTCGTCGACCGGCAGGCTTACGAGGCGTGGGCCGCGCAATGGCGCACACGACTCGACCGAGATCCGCAAACACCCGCCGAGCGCGCCGAGGGAATGCGTCGCGCCAATCCGGCGGTCATACCGCGCAACCATCGCGTCGAGCAGGCGCTGAATGCGGCCGTCGAGCAGAGTGACTTCGGACCATTCGAAGCCATCCTGCGCGTCCTCGAGCGCCCCTACGAGGATCGTCCTGACCTCGCCGGCTACACCGAGCCGCCGCAGGAAGAGGAGCGTGTGCTGAAGACCTTCTGCGGGACCTAAACCGCGTACAGAGCGAGATGCTCAGTTTCGAGTGAGCTCGACGTTTGATGCATCAACGGCCCTTGGCGGGGGACGCTGTTTAAGGTGCTTTCCGGGAAAGGATCTAGCGACAGTGCCGGAACCAAGGTAAGTCGTCGAAGGTTCTACTCGTTGTCGTTGTCGTTGTCGTTGTCGTTGTCGTTGTCGTTGTCGTTGTCGTTGTCGTCATCGGATTCCGGACAAACCGATCTTTCCTTGCACATCCGATCGGCCGGAAGCAACGTCGCGAAGCGGCGTGCCTCCGGGATAGACGACTTGCAGTCGTCCTCCTCCACGGGCCTCGCTCGCACGACCGTCGCGTCGGGCAACACCTGGAAGGAGAGGACGATCGCGAACGGCTGAGCAAAACGGACACCGGTGCCAAAGCGCGTTCAGCACGGTTCTCGTGTGCGTCGCGTTGACCGCGACCTCGCGGGCCGTCGGGCCGGCTGAAGAGGACGACTGCAAGTCGTCTATCCCGGGATGTCGCCGCTTCGCGACGACCGTTGGCGTCACTTCCGACCCATCGTCTGTGCAGTTGGGATGTCGATCCCCGGAAATCGCACTTCCCTTTCAGAAGCCTTCCTTCCAATCCACAACGCTTTGTTTTTACTTCACTCATCTCGGATGGCACCCAAAAAGACGACGAAATAAAATCCAACCGCTACACTAAGCCATTGATGATGATCATCGCCCACCCTGGCACAAGCATTGCGGAGTTTCGGTTGCCGTTCTCGGCCAACCAGAACACCAACTGAGGGTAGGAGAAACGCGATGAGCTATCTGAAAGACGAGATCAACGCACGTGTCGATGCCTATGATCATTGGGCAACGCGTCGCCGCTTCGGACCCGATGGCCCCAACAACCGTCGACTCTGGGTCTTGGCCTGCATGGACGAGCGCCTGCCGGTCGATGAAGCACTCGGGATTCGCGTCGACAGCCCGGTCGGCGGCGGCGATGCTCATTGCTTCCGCAATGCCGGCGGAATCGTCACGGACGACGCGATCCGATCGGCGATGCTCACCTGCAACTTCTTCGGAACACAGGAGATCGTTATCGTCCAACATACGCAGTGCGGGATGTTGTCGGCGAACGCCAAGGACTTGGAAGCGGCACTCCGGGCCAAAGGCGTCGACATCGACAACCTGGCTCTGGATCCGACCTTGCCCGAGTTGAAGCTCGATGCGGGCGGCTTCGCGAAATGGATCGGGATGATGGACGATGTCGATGTCACCTGCATGAAGACGGTGGAAACCTTCCGAAATCACCCGCTGATCCCGAAGGACGTGGTCGTCAGCGGCTGGGTCTGGGAGGTAGAGACCCGGCGCTTGCGCCCTCCCGTGTTCGATGACGAGAAGCGCTCCCGCACGGATGTGACCTCCGCGCAGTTCGGTGTCACGACGCCGCAGCCCAACCGCTGGCGTTGATCGAAACGGCGCCCGGCTCGGGCGCCGCCTTGCCTTGGTCGACGAGCCTTACAACCTAGAGATTGCTCCGATGCCGATCTACGACTACCAGTGCAGCTGCTGCCAAGCCTCCTTCGAGAGGTTCCACTCCATGACGGCGGAAGCGCCGAGCTGTCCCGCCTGCGGGGGCAAGACGATTCGGGTCTTTCTGTCGGCACCGGCCGTCCACGGCCGAATGGCCCAAGGCCGAGATCAAGCCATTCGTTCACTGCAGCCTGCCGACACGCCGCGAGGTCACCAACACGGCCCCGGATGCGGGTGCGGGCATGCGTGAGAGCGCCGTTTTGTTCCGAACCGAGATCTCGACGCGACTGATCATCGAACATGCCTGACGCGCCCGAACCACCGTCACGCGCGGTCGCCTTTCTCCAATCCTTCGTGTCCGAGATCGCCAAGGCGATGGATCGGGCCGAGTGTCCCAATTGTTCTGCCCACCTCGAGCATATCGAGCAGATCGGCCTGACGGCCGGCGTTTGCCTGGAGGAAAAGGCCCGCGAGGTCCTCGGCTCGCCTCGGCCGATGGATCGCGACCATTACGCGGACCTGATCGTCGAGATCAAGAATCAGATCGGCGGACGATTCTCCCGCGCCTCCGCCGAGGCCGGGGCGGTCCGGGTCGTCAACAGCCGATGCCCCTTCGGCGAGCAGGTCAAGCATGCCCCCTCGCTCTGCCGGATGACATCGAGCGTCTTCGGCGGAATCGCCGCACGCCACTTCGGCTACGCGAAGGTGGAGTTACGACAGACGATCGCGGGCGGAGACGGCTCCTGCGACGTCTGTATCTATCTGGATCCGCAGCTTGCCGCGCGCAACGAAGGCACCGAATACCGGGCGGACGGCGAGCGCCTGACCTCGGGAAACCTCACGACACTCATGACACCCAGGGTTCACCGGCGACTGCGCGAGAAGTGGTGCCCACCGCCGGTCGGTATCGGCAGCCCCGACGCGGCCCTGCAGCCGATCGTCGCGGAGTCGGCGGCCATGCGCGATGCGCTGCGGGCGGTCCGGATCGTCGCCCCCACGGACGTCACCGTCATGATCACCGGAGAGACCGGCTGCGGCAAAGAGCTTGTCGCACGCGCCCTGCATGGGCTCAGCGCGCGTCGCGACAAGCCGATGGTCACGGTCAACTGCGGGGCCATCCCGGAAAATCTGGTCGAAACGGCCCTCTTTGGACACGAGAAAGGCGCCTTCACGGGCGCCTACGAGGTCCATCACGGCTACTTCGAACGTGCCGAAAAAGGGACGCTCTTCCTCGACGAGATCGATTCCCTCCCGCTTTCGGCACAGGCCAAGTTGTTGCGTGTCATCCAGGAAGGCGAGTACGAACGCGTCGGCGGCAAGCGTCCCCTACGCTCGGATGTCAGGATCATTGCCGCATCCAACCGCGAGATCGTCGCAATGGTCGACGCAGGGCAATTCCGTCGAGACCTCTTCTATCGACTCAACGTCGTGCCGATCGCGATCCCGCCGCTGCGCGAGCGTACCGAAGACATCGACGCACTGATCACGCACATCCTCCGCAAGCTCGCCCAACGCTACGCCACTGCCGAAAAGACATTGGTTCAAGCCGCACGCCTCAAGGCCTTGGCCTATGCCTGGCCGGGCAACATTCGGGAGATGGAGAACGTCCTCGAACGCGCCTTCATCTTTGCCGCGGATGCTCGGATCACCGACATCGACGTCCCGGTGACCGCGCCGCCCGAATCCGTACCGGCATGGCGCACCCGCAAACAACAAGCAGCCAAACAGGCAGAGATCGACACGCTGACCCGGGCATTGAGGGTCAGTCACGGCAATGTCGATCAAATCGCGATCCAGATGGGCATCACGCCGCGAGCGGTCCGAATGAAGCTCAAGGCGCAGGGACTCAGGGCCGCCGACTACAGGTAGAGCCTCGACGGCGGCGCAGTCGGTCAAGGCGTCGGCGAAGACCTCGCGCGGCCGGTCGGCCTGCCTGAACAGACCGGCATCCAGAATCGCGGTTTGTAACCGGATGCACAGCTCGGGGTCCGGCTCGTCGGGCTCGTCGGGCTTCGGGCTCGAACGGCGTGCCCTTGCGATACCGGGCAAACGCCACGCTGGACAGCAGCGCAAGGTCCGGGATGGGCGCCGTTTTGGTTTCCGGGACAGCGTGTCCCGGAATCGCCGCACCAACCTCTCCAAATGAGGGACAGCGACACCGCAATGACCTATAGATCTGGGTTTCGAACAATGGGCTCAAGGACGGGGTGCCGAGATTCAGGCCCGGCCATCGCAGATGCCTTGGATTCTGCCAGGTATCACCCGGCATCGGGGGAACGCGATAGAGGGCGTACCTGGTCGAGACGACTTGACAGCGGGCGCGTCGCGACATAATCTTAATGACAACGATTCGCATTTGTAAACCGACTCACGCGGAGTGCCGGCCATGCCAAGAGAATCCCTGTCCGAGAGCCCGAGTCAGCGTGCGCAGTCTGCCGCAGCGATGCGCGCGGATCTTCCGCGGATCGACAGCAACGCGCTGTTGCGCGGGTACAACCTGCTGCTGATCGATCACGCGGGCGATCGTTACATCCTGAGAATGACGCGCAACAACAAATTGATCTTGACGAAATAGGCCAGCGCACCCGTCCGGGCGCGCAAGACCTAAGGCCGACCGGACGGACGGCGGCTCTTCCACCAGAGAGCCAGTCCGGTCAGGCCCATGATGTAGCCGATGCCGCCGAGGATGTCCTGGAGGCGGATCCGATCCTCCGCGGCAACGAGCTGCTCGCGCAAGGGTCGAATCTGTCGCGCGACGGCGCGCTCGATCGCTGACTCCAATGCGGGATCAAGAGCCGCCATGGCGTTTGCCGAAACCGCAGATGGCACCGTCTCTACAATGACGGACACCTCGCCCCCTTCGGATCTTTCAGCGTCCCGGGCGGGCGATTCGTCCGGTGCGAAGCCCGCCGCCAGCTCGGCCGCGGGGACGCGCCACTCGGCTTGATGACCGTCGTCCGTGATGGCGAGGATCAGATGATCCACGGGCAACGCAGCCGTATAGACAAACTTACCCTCGCCATCCGGCGCAAGCTCGGCCAGCACCTTGCCCTCGCGGTCACGGACCTCGATTCGCGCACCCGAGGCGGCACCGCCGCCGGCGAAGTAGGCCGATCCGCTGATCCGTGCACCTTCGGTAAAGGCGAAGACTTGGAGCTTGTGCGCGAGGGCCGGGGAGCTAAGACTCGACAGCAGCAGAAGCGTCGCGAGGTGGCAAGCGGCACTCGTCGATCCGTTTGCGCTGCACACCACTCGCGTTCGACCGTCGGCGATCTCCGCGCCGGACATCAGCGCATCTCGCGCGTATAGACCCAGATGAGGGCACCCAGCTCGACCGGGACCTCTTCGCCGTCGGGATTCTTCATCGGCTCATCACCCTCGAGCAGGGCGGCAAAGCCCCACCAGCCAGCCTTGGGCATGGCATAGCTGAAGACTCCGTTCCCATCGGCCTTGATGACCTGGGTGATGTAAGGATCCGATGGCGGCTTGACCGAGCCGTCGTTGCGCCACTCGACCTCGACCTCCGCAAACGGCACGGCCTTGCCGTCTTGTTTCACGATCCCTTGAAAAAGATTGCCGGCCCAGAGTCCGTAAGGGCGAACCAGGGGCTCGATCTCGACCGGCAGGCCGAGATCGGCATCCCAACCCTCCTCCGCACCGAAGGCATCGACGACGACCTTGGTGTAATGCACGATCATTGCTTCCTCGGCCGGCTCCCAGTAAGGCGCGGGCTCCAGATAGAAGACATAGTCGCCCGGCTGCTTGATCTTATAGTCGAGACGATAGGTGCGCTGACCGTCCACCTCCTCTGCCTGAAGGCTCGACTTGAGGTCTTCCCGACCACCTGGACTCAGGACCCCGACCTGAACGGGTTCTCCCATCGCCATCAGCGGACCACCTTCCATGGGGTGGGTGAAACGCATCTCCAGCGTCACGTTGTTGCCGGTCTCGGCGTTGACGATATCCGTGGAGGGGATGAGCTCCTGGAAGTGGGCATGGGCACCGGCCGCGCCCATGAGTGCGACAGCGAGAGAGATCCGGATCGGGCGAGATGGACTGGAGGTCAGTGTCACGATGTACTCCGTCAATGGGTTGCGAGTCGAAGGTCGGGCTAAACCCTACCCCCGCGAGATGCGCGCTGACGGCGCTGTCGCCCAAGCACAGCCTCGGCGCGACGCGGCTCAGGAGATTGGGTTCAGGAGATTGTTTTCAGCATCATGAAACCGCGTCGACTCCGACGCTCGTTGATGCCTGCAAGGTGGAACAGCCCGACAACAGGACATGACGCCACCGGACGCGGTTTCATCGCGGTTTCATCAAAGCTCCGCCACCAGACGCAACCCGAAGATCCAGCCCTCGATGTCCTCGCCGCTGTCGTAGGCGTCGGCCATGTATTGGATGTCGGCGGTGAGGGCGAGGAAGTCGTTGGCGGCGAAGCGGTAGTAGAGCTCGGCGACGTTGGTGTTGGAGATCCCGGTGTTGGCGCCGTCGAGATAGCCGTAGGCAATGCCGACGGTGTCGGCCTCGCGGCCCCACAGACCGCCGCCGAGCTGCAGTCCGCCGGTGTAGAGCCCGCGGTAGTCGAGGATGTCTTTATGGTCGGTCCAGCCCAGGCGCAGGAAGGCGCCGAGATGATCGCCGAGGGCCTGGTCGAAGGACAGGCCGTAGCCCATCAGATCGGTCTTCTGCGCGGCGACCGGCGCGCCGTCCTGCGGTGCGTCCTCGGTCCACTCCGCTGCCTCGCCGAGGTCGGCGCTGGGCCTGAAGAAGGCCGAGGAGGTGCCGGTGATCACGGCGCGGTAGTTGCCCTCCCCGAGCGCGGTGTCGAGACGATAGCCGACCTGCGCGCCCCAGAAGTTGTAGTTGTTGCCGTCGTCGTTCTCGCCGATGTTCAGCGCCGCGGCCTTGATCTCCCAGTCCCCCAGCGCCAGCTCGAGTGCCGCGCCTGCATCGTAGGACGGCAGATTGAAGCCGCCGGAGTTTACGAACGCCTCGTTCATGAACTGGGTGAATTCGTCGTTGGCGTAGGCGTTCTCGTCCAGATACCCGGTGGAGTCGATGATGCCGAAGGTCGCCCCGAGGGTGGCGTCCTCGGCCAGCGTAAAGGTGTGCTTGTACCAGGCCTGCAGCAGGTAGTCGCGCCCGCGCCCGTTGATGTCCTTCAGATCGTCCTCGAGATCGACCGCCCAGGGGGCGAGCACGAAGGGCGAGACGGCGTTCAGGCCGTTGTCCACGGCAAAACCGAACAGGGCGAAGAACTCGTCGCGCTCGCTCGGGCGAACGCTCAATTCAAGCTGAAACGGCATGCCGCCCCGGCAGCTGTTGCCGCCCAGCGACTGCCCGTCCTCGTCGACCAGCCCGCCCAGGCCCTCCTGGCATTGACCCGCCGCGCCCAACACCGCGCCGATCGAGAAACTGTCGGTGACATCGTAGGCATTCGCGGACAGGGTGAGACAGGAGAGCACAGCGCCTAAGGCCAAGCGATTGTCCATGGAAATGAGGTGTCCTTAAAGGAGGTTTGGGGAGTTCCGGAGGGTTTGCGATTCGAGGTACTCGGACGCTGAACCTACCTGCCGGCGTCGATGCCGCTGCCCGATCGTATGATCTATTGTAAAAAGATATTACGCAGGCGTGTCAACCTAAACCGCGTCCAGAGCGAGATGCTCACTTTCGCGTGAGTTCGACCGCGCCTGGCGCCGTTTAGGATCAATCATCGGGTCCGCCGCTCCGCGGGAGCAGCCCGCCTGCCGAGGACGCGCGCCCTAGCTTTCCGTTGACAAGCGTTAACCCACCATCTATCTTTAATGCGAACGATTCGCATTAATAATCTAGCCAGCAGTCGAGTCTGAGACGGCGTTTGCCGGACCACACGCCGAGCGCTCGCGACAGTTTCCAGTCCCGTTCGACGCGGGACTCCCGTCAGCCAAATCCCGGACGCTTTGTCCGGATCGCCAGCGGGGCATTGTTCGACAACCGCTTGATGTCTTAGGAGACACACCATGCCCGTCGATTCCCCCTTGGCTTCACACTCCGATCTCGCTCGGCTCAAACCGGAGGATCTGGAGATGCATCTCGGAGAGCTCATTCGCCGTTACGTTCGGCATCGGTCGGCCGATCTGGCCGAACGGGTCGTCGAATCCATCGAGGCGCTCTACCTTCATCCTGATCTCGGGTCCGATGCCGAACGGTTTTGTGCCTATCGCCGACTGGCGCGTCATTGGCGCTGGCTCGCACAAAGAGCGGCAACCGTCGCGCATTGAACAGGGCCTCGCCCCTATGCGAGTCCGCCGACCTTCCGGAATCAATCAAGGAGTGCGCAATGCCGCCCTACATCGAGCTTGAACATATGCCGAGTGCAGCCGTCATGCCGGCCTCCCGAGCACCCTCCTTGGGAGCGGAACAGGGAAACACCGCGGGCAAGGTCCGTGATTGGACTGCATTCCTCCGGGAGCTTGTCGGTGCCGGACAGCTCCGTATCGGGACCAGCCAGCCGGCCGTCACGTTGGAGCACCATGGCAATTGGCCGGGGGTCCGTATCGACGACTCCTTCGGGATCGCTTCGGGCCGCCGGTTCACGCTTCGGATGGTGCTTGATCGCTGGTCTCACATCGATGGCTCGGGGACGGATGCGGCTGAACAAGGACCGCGCTCGGACATCTCCATCCTGGATCGGGAGGGCGCTCCGCTGCTGGATCTCGGTTTTGGCGAGGAGGGTCGAGTGCGCGGCTCGGACGTCCTGACCCGATGCCGTACCCTCAGTCGGGCAGCCTCGTGGTGCGAGCCGGCACCGCAGCGCGACGGGGATGGTGCGGAGCTCGACAGCGTTCCGTTTCGCAGACTGATGGCGGAGCTTGGCGATTCGGTCGATGTCGCCGATCTGGCCGAAGCCACAGGCCAGTTCCGACTCAATCCCGCAAGGCTGCGTGAACGCGGTAGTGCCAGCGCCGTGGACGCCGAGCTGGTCCCCTGTTTCCTCGAAGCGCTCGCAGAGCAGGCGCTGCCCGTTCGCATCACCACCGGAACGGCGGGGGTCGCTCACACCCTTGATTGCGCCTTCTTCTGCCATCGACGCGACGGGGTCTGGCAGACCCTGCGCAGCGACTCGGCGCGCTTGCGAATCGACACCTCGAAGATCGATTCAGCCTGGGTCTTGAATGCCTCCGAAGCGGCGCACGAGCAGACGTCGCTCCGTCTCTACGACGCGCAAGGCCGACTGCTGGCGCAGCTCAGCTCGGTGCCCGGATTCGTCGCCATCGAGAATCCGATCTGGCGCACCCTCGTCAACGCGCTTCAGGACTAAACCGCGCCAGCTCCAGCGGTCGTCACGTCTGCCGGGGCCGATCCCATCCAAAAACATCGCATACCGCGCCGGACGCGGTTTAAGAGGGAGCATCCATGCAACGGCTTATTTTCGAGGTCTCCGACCAGGCTGCGCGACTCGCAATCTATGACTTCGAGAGTCAGGAGCTGCTCGCCGAGGTGGAAGGTGCGTCATGGCATCGCATGTTCGAGGAGCTGCGGATCGGCAGCGTCCCGAGCAAGCGCACCTGTTGCGCGCATCATGCCGAGGTTCCGACGGCTGAGACCTTCCCGCAGGCCCGACGCGCGCAGAGCAAGATCGCGCAGGCGCTCTTTCCCGAAACGGATGGGCTCTCGTCGCCGCCGATTGCACTCTCGCGCTCACCGCGCCCATCGATCTCGGCTGCCGCTTCCACGGCGAAATTGACCGAGCTGTCCGGCCCGCCGAGCCGTCAGCCGACCCTGAAATCGACAGGGCGACGCAGGCTCTGGGACATCCCGCACAAATACCATTGCCCGATCATCGGGACCTGTCTCACCGTGGACGAGCTGCGCCGAATCGCCGAGCGAACGGCCCAACGGCCCGACACGCCCCTGTCGGAGTTCGACATCCACGTGAGCTTTGTCGCGGCGGCGGCCGAGAAGAATCCCTTGTCGCTGGCGACACACAAGACACTGGAGAAGAAATTCACGATCAGCGTGCGACGCTATGCGAAGGCACGCGACGCCGACGCGCTTCTTCGGCTCTGGCGTGAATCGCTCGACACGGGGGAGGTTCCCGGCGGGCTCTGGGCGCTGATGACGCACCCGCGCGCCGACCACCGGGTGATGACACGCGCTTATGAAGAGATCCATATGCTCTCCCATCAGATCGGCGCGGGGCAGCGCGCCGATCTCAAGCGGCTCACCGAGACGCGCACGCAGCTCGAGCAGCTGCAACGCGATTTTGATCACCTCCACACGCGCACCCGACAACAGGCGGATCTGCGCGAGGCGAGGATCCGCGCGCTCGAGAACGCCTTGGCGAGCCGCGAGCGCGAACTCGCCGAATCGCGCGCGCAGGTGCAGGCCCTGCGCGAGGAGCTCGAGCTCGTGAACGGTTCATGCTTTAAGGACAGGTTGAGCGCACTTGCCGATCGGGCTGCAGGCCTGGACGCCGAGCTGAATCGGACCCGCGAGGAGAACGCACACCTTCGAGGCATCGGTACTCGGGCAAGAGAAGAGGCCGACGCGTCGGAACGCGCCCGGTGCGCGGCGGAGGCGGAATGCCGGGCGACCGAGCGGCTGCTCGCGCACCTGCTTGCGGATCGGTGCGACGGGTGCACATCGGAGACGTGCGTGCAGCCGAAGGATCTTGCGGGCCGCTTGGTGCTCTGTGTGGGCGGGCGCAAGCAGCTCGTCGATCAGTATCGTGCGATGGTGGCGGGTTGCAACGGTCGTTTCGACCACCACGACGGCGGCATGGAAGACAGTCAACACCGGCTCGAGGCGATGCTGGCATCAGCCGATATCGTCGTCTGCGCAACCGACTATGTCAGCCACGGCGCTTACTATCGGACCAAACGTTTCTGCAAGCGCACCGAAAAACCGCATGCGCTGCTCGGCAACTCCGGGCTCTCTTCATTCGCATTGGCGATCGAGACCCTGGCGGCTTGAAGCGATCGCTCGTCTCGGCGTCCGGGTCAAGGCGGGAGCACCGCCGGCCTAAGGTGATTGCCGGGAAGAGCCATCCCGCAAGCGCACGCCTGGAAGAGATCTAAACCGCTTGTCCTGGTTCCGGCTCTGGCGCCCGCTGCAGTCCCGTCAGGCCTTCCTGGCCTTCGCGGTCGGGATGTGATTCTTCTCGGAAATCGCCTGAACCGGCGGGCCGAGGCCGATGCCTCAGGGCATATGATCGAGACCGATCTTGGATCCGGCGCGGGTGTTGGCATCTCCGGGGCGAAGAGCCAGCGGGAGAATCACCACCAGCGTAGCGATGAGGAACAGGATCTCGAGGGCATAGACGACATCGTATCCCAACGCCGGCCAGGCCAAGTCTTCTCCGAAGACACCTCGGTTCGCCATCGCCATGACGACGTCACGCAAGATACCGCCGGCAGCAAAGGCAAGCCCCATCGCTGTCGCCTGAACCGCGCCCCATGCGCCGAGCGCCAAACCGCTGAACCCACCCTCGGCGAGTGCCATGGCGGCGGTCAAGGTTGCCACCATGAAGAGCCCGCCGCCGAAACCGATGAGCCCGGCGCCGGTTCGATACAGCCAGACCGCATCGAGGGGAGCCGACAAGATCACCGCGACAAAGGCGAGGATCCCGATCAGGGCGCCGACTGCAGCAATCCGATAGGGCTCGCTGCCACGCCCCATCAGGCGCGCGGCAAGCACGAAGGCCAGCAATGAGCCAGCCGCCCAGATGGCGTTGAGCGCGGTCGTCTGGGAAACGCTGAGACCGAGGATCTGACCGCCGTAAGGCTCGAGCAGGATGTCCTGCATCGTGAACCCGACCGTCCCGAGACCCACGACCACCAGGAGTCGGCTCGCTCGCCCGCCACGGGTGAAATTACGCCAGGTCTCCAGGAACGGCGGGCGCGGCACAGGATGGGCCGCCCGCTGCTGGTCGATCGCCTCCTGCTTCCAGAGGGCAACGACGTTCAGAATGATCGTCGCCAAGGCAACACCCTGAATGACCTGAATCAATAGCTCGTTGCTGAAGTTCGTGAGCAAATGTCCGAACAGGAGCGAGCTTCCGGCCCACGCAGCCAGGAGGGTGACGTAAAGCAACGCCACTACGCGGGGCCGCTTCTCCGGCGGCGAGAGATCGGTGGCAAGCGCCAAACCCGCGGTTTGCGTCGTGTGGAGCCCCGCACCGACCAAAAGGAAGGCAAGCGCAGCGCCGAACTGGCCGAGAACGTTGAACTGGTTATTGACGTCGGCGAGCAACAGCAGGGCGAACGGCATCATCGCGAATCCGCCGAACTGCATCATGCTTCCCAGCCAGATGTAAGGGATGCGACGCAGACCGAATGCGGAGTGGTGGTAATCCGAACGATGACCGATCAGTGCACGCAGCGGCGCGAAAATCAGCGGCAGCGCAAGCATGAGACCGACCAGCGATGCGGGCACGGCAAGCTCGACGACCATGACCCGATTCAGGGTTCCTTGCAGCAGCACCATCGCCATGCCGACCGAGACCTGAAACAGGGACAAGCGCAGGATTCGGCGCAACGGAAAATCAGCCGACGAGACATCGGAAAAAGGCAATATCCGAGGCAGCAGCTCGCGCCAGGCTTGCGCCCAGGGATCGTCGTTACGACTCATGCCGGGATCAGCTCCACAGGTAAAAGAGGCTCGGAAACAAGAGCCATGTCTTGAGGATCGAGGATTATCGCACTCGGGGCATCAATGATCCACCACGCCCGGATCAGGACCGAAAGGCGGTATGCCCGAGCACACGCGGCACGGCGAGGCACCGGACAAGCGATCCTGAGGAGGGGTCGACTGTTCGACAGGCGAGCGCCTTCGGGAGAGACGTCGATGTCGGTCGAGATCTGGGGAAGAGCGATCATCGGGGTTGCGAAGGACGGGGTTGCGGGTCTTGACCATCCCCGCCCTTCGAGCACGATGGGCGCGCCGTGCGGCGCCGGCCCATCGCCTTCGGGGCTACTCGAGGGCAGCCCCGTCATGCGCAGGCATCAAGCCCAGCCGAATCCCATCTGGAACACGACGGCATGCAGCACCAGCGCGATGATCAACAGCATGAAGAAGATCGGCATCAGCCAGGTTGCGGGGTTCAGAACCAGCCACACCTTCCAATCGTCTTCCGGGTTTTTCGGTTTTGCGATTTCGCTCATGATCTTGTTCTCGTCGTGATCGGGTTAATTAGAACCAAGGATTGGCAGCGATAATGAACAGGTGCACCAGCGCGGCAAGACCAACATACGCGGTGTAGGTGACCTTGAACTGCTCGTGGAATTCCTTCGCTTGTTGTTCGGTCAAACCCGACAAGGATTGCTCGGCCATCGATGTATCTCCGATAGAGAGGTGTAAATACGGTGCCGTTTCAGAAAGCGGCAACCAAGTGTCTTATTGAGCAGGTGCTTCCACGGCGACCGGAGCAGCCGGCGTCCAAGCGTTGCCCGGCAGCGAGAAGGCATAGACGTGAACGGCAAGGGCGATGACCAGCAGTGCGGCGAACATCGGGATCAGCCACGTCGCGGGGTTCAGCACCAGCCAAATGCGATAGTCCTGCTCAAGAGGTTTGTAGTCGAATACGTTCATGGGTCTCTCCTCTTAGAACCAGGGGTTAGCTGCAATGATGAACAGATGCACCAGCGCGGCGAGGCCGACATATGCGGTGTAGGTGACCTTGAACTGCTCGTGAAACTCTTTCGCCTGCTGCTCGGTTAGACCCGAAACGCTTGCCTGTTCGGCCATGGTTTGAACTCCATGATAGGGGCTGCTGATACCGCCGCTTCGATGGAAACGGTCGGCGACATGGATGCATTGACTGCCACCCGATTCTCTGATCCCGATCTCGTCGGGCTTCAAAATTTCAAATTGACCAGAGATCTTGTGTGTCATCTTAGCTTTACATCTGACAATGTCAAGAAGATTAGACAAATATCTTTGCCGAGAAGTCGCAAAAGAAAATACTTATATATTTTTCAGTGTTTTAGATATTCCGCGCACCAAGCGGGCGGAGCAGCACCAGGCTTGAACCTCAACCGCGTCCAGAGCGAGATGCTCACTTTCGCGTGGGTTCGACGCTTGGTGCCTCCGCGGCCCTTGGCGGGGAGGCGGTTTAGATCCGGCGGTTGCGCTGCCCTTGGCGCGCATCACGCGCGGGATTCCTTGTTCGGCAAGGCGCGGAAGAAGACTCTGGATACCGGCCATCGAGACCGAGAGGGAGAGCCGCCGGCAGGAGGGCGCCGAACATCGGGCAACGATTTCGGATGCATGAAGGCGGTAGAGCAGAGGAGGCGGACGGAAGAGGATTTCGTACAGGCGATCGGGAGGAAGTCGATCGTTTTCAGCCAGGCCAGGACAGCCCCAGACAGGATACGGCGGATGAGAGCGGCGTTTCTGCCGCTCACCATCCGCCGTCGACGATGGGCGCGCCGTGCGGCGCCGGCCCATCGTCCTCGGGGCTACTCGACGGAAGCCCCGGCACTCGCAGGCATCAAGCCCAGCCGAATCCCATCTGGAACACGACGGCGTGCAGCACCAGCGCGATGACCAACAGCATGAAGAAGATCGGCATCAGCCAGGTTGCGGGGTTCAGAACCAGCCACACCTTCCAATCGTCTTCCGGGTTTTTCGGTTTTGCGATTTCGCTCATGATCTTGTTCTCGTCGTGATCGGGTTAATTAGAACCAAGGATTGGCAGCGATAATGAACAGGTGCACCAGCGCGGCAAGACCAACATACGCGGTGTAGGTGACCTTGAACTGCTCGTGGAATTCCTTCGCTTGTTGTTCGGTCAAACCCGACAAGGATTGCTCGGCCATCGATGTATCTCCGATAGAGAGGTGTAAATACGGTGCCGTTTCAGAAAGCGGCAACCAAGTGTCTTATTGAGCAGGTGCTTCCACGGCGACCGGAGCAGCCGGCGTCCAAGCGTTGCCCGGCAGCGAGAAGGCGTAGACGTGAACGGCAAGGGCGATGACCAGCAGTGCGGCGAACATCGGGATCAGCCACGTCGCGGGGTTCAGCACCAGCCAAATGCGATAGTCCTGCTCAAGAGGTTTGTAGTCGAATACGTTCATGGGTCTCTCCTCTTAGAACCAGGGGTTAGCTGCAATGATGAACAGATGCACCAGCGCGGCGAGGCCGACATATGCGGTGTAGGTGACCTTGAACTGCTCGTGAAACTCTTTCGCCTGCTGCTCGGTTAAACCCGAAAGGCTTGCTTGCTCAGCCATGGTTTAAGCTCCGTCGTGAGAATGAGTAAATGCGCCGCCGACATCGATCGGGGGGCAGACCTCCGTGGCACCGACTACCTCCACGAAACACGCTAGCGTTCCTTATGTCCCGGAACGTTCGGACTGACTTGCTGTCCTTGTGTGTCATCTTAGCTTGACACGCTGAGATGTCAAGTTTCTTTTACATAAAAAAATAAGGGAAAGGCCGGAGGGTCGGCAAGGGTGCGGTTCAACCTAAACCGAGTCCAGAGCCTGCGCGCGTCATCGCGGAGCGGAAGCGTGGGTTCCGGCGCATGGCGCGAGAAGGTGAGGACGGTCGAGGCGGACGCCGGATGGCGAAGGACGGCGGGATGTGGGCGAAAGATCGCCCACGCGGGAACGGCTCTAAAGGGCGGACCGCAGATAGCGAAACAGGTAACCGACGGCATAGATCGCAGCGAATGCGATCACGGCGACCTTGATCATATAAAGGATCATGGTCTTGAACGGGCGCAGATTGTCCAGTGGCGTGGCGGCGACCTCCGCGCTCGCGTCGTCCGAAGCGCCGCTCGAGACCGTCGACGACGCCTCGGGCATGGCGTCTTGGCGCGGCGCACCGCCCGCGCCCGCTCTCGGCTCCGCCTGCACGAGCTGATACGGCGAGGTATTGGCAATCTTGAAGAACTGGATCTCGGCGTCCTCGCCTTCGCGCTCGATCACGACTATCTCGGTCCCCAGACCGAGCCCTTGGTCGGCAGCGAATTCCAGAGCGAACGCCTCGGGCGTTTCCGCTTCGCCCTTCGCCTCCCACGACTTGGGCTTATCCGGCCAGGTTCTCTTTGCAGCGTATTTCACAGATGTCTTCTCCCGACAGACCGACGTTGAAGGCGGGAGACGCCGCGGATGGGCGTCTCCCCAAAGACTGCGGGGGATTGTATGGCTGGACTCTACGCTTGTCACCGACCCGCCTCGGGGCTCGATGCCGCGTTTTTTCGAGTACCGGCCCTTCTGGAGGACCGAGACACCGGGCGAACGCCCGGCTGCGGGGTGTCCATTCTCATTGATCCTCCGACCGATTGCCGACGGAGGATCAGGTTCGACCGAAACCGAGCCGGGCGCGGTTTAGGCCGGGTGCATCTGCGACTGGAGATAGTTCTCGAGCCCCACGCGATCGATCAAGCCCAGTTGTTGCTCGAGCCAATCGGCGTGGTCCTCCTCGGTGTCTCTGAGCAGTTGCAGCAGAACGCTGCGCGTCTGGAAATCCTTGTGCTGCTCGCAACAGACGATCGCCTCCTTCAACGCGGCCGCCACCTCGTACTCGACCTGCAGATCGTTGGCCAACATCTCCGGAACGTTCGCGCCGACGCGCAGGCCGTCGCGCTGACTCAGATCCGGCGTCGCCTCCAAGAACAGCATTCGCCGGATCAGCATCGAGGCATGCTCCTTCTCCTCCGTTGCCTCGTGCTCGATGCGCGCAAACAGCTTCGCGAAACCCCAGTCCTCGTACATAAGCGAGTGGATGAAATACTGATCGATCGCTGCCAGCTCGTTGGAGAGCAGGCGCTGAAGATGGGCGATGACTTCGGGGTTACCTTTCATGTTCGGGTCTCCGGGCTGCTGTGGTCAGATGGCCGACTCGAGATAGTTCGGCAGTCCGACGCTCTCGATCAGTGACAGTTGGGTCTCGATCCAGTCGATACGCTCTTCGCTCGACTCCTGGATCGCTTCAAGGTGGTGCCGGCTCACGAAATCTCCCTGCTGCTCGCAGTGGGCGATGGCGCCGGCAAGGGCTTCGCGATAACGCAGCTCCATGGTGAGATCGCCCCGCAGGATCTCGGGCACATCCTCGCCGATCAGAAGCTTACCGAGATCTTGGAGGTTCGGAAGTCCTTCCAGAAAGAGGACGCGCTCGACGATCTTGTCGGCCTCCTTCATGGTCTCGATCGAGGCGTGGTAGACCCGCTTCTCCAGCGTCTTGAAGCCCCAGTTGCCGAGCATCCGCGCGTGCAGGAAATACTGATTGATCGCGGTCAGTGCCTGCTTGAGCACCGCGTTGTGATGTTGATTGATGGAGGGTTGGGTTTTCATCTGGACTGGACCTTTCGAAAAAAGACTGAAGATGCACCGAAAGATATCTTGACACAAATGCGAATGATTCCTATCCTTCTATCAACGTCAAGGGTAGTTTCGGGGGAAGTCTCATGTACGTATGCATTTGCCGGGCTATTACCGATCGCCAGATCATCGCTGCAGCCGAGCGCGGCACGGAGCGGCTCGCCGATCTGAGGAAGGAGCTGGGTGTGCCCGGCGACTGCGGTCGATGCGGGCTTTGCGTGAAGGCGTTGTTGCAAGAGGTGATCGACGACCGCCGATCACGAGCGGTCGCGGCGGCGGCTGCCTAGTCGTGAATCTCCTTACTTCAGCCTTGTTCGAGAGCAGCTCCCACCCCATGCGGACTACCGATCCAGCGCCACCACACCAATCTCGCCCACTCCGCGAGCGCCTGTGCACCATCCTCACGCTCATCGGTCACGCCATGCCCCCGAGCCGTAGACAACAGCGGTGGTTGCTGATGAAGCGATTTCTTCAGACAGATCGGAAGCGGCAACCCGCCGACACGTCGCGCTGGGAGAAAAGTAACGTCTAATCCTGTTGCTTCAAGTGCCGACCGCCGAAACCGGCACACCCCCGGACGCTCCGCGCTCCGTAGGGGCCGGCCTAATCGGAGCGGGTCGGCCTCGGCAGACTTGATGTCCGCTGGAGCAGGAGCGGGGTAACATATTAAAAATTATATTCTTTTAAACCGCGTTCCCGCTAAGGGCCGTGGATGTACCAAACGTCGAGTTCACTTGAAAGTGAGCATCTCGCTCTGGACGCGGTTTAGAACATGACATCGGCGACTCTTGCGCCGGCTCCGACAGTTGTCGGAGCCGGCGCAGCCAAGCCAACTAACGACGCGCACCGCGTCGGACGCGGTTTAATGCGTAACGGGCAAGGCAGAGAGGTCCGGCCTTGGCGTCTCGGCCGTCTCGACCGGCAGGATCGGATACTCGACCCTCGGCTGCTCTCCGGTCAGCGCGTGCAGGAAGGCGACGATCTGCGCCGCCTCTGCATCGGAGATCTCGGTCCCGAGCTGTGCAGTTCCCATCAGGGCGACGGCCGCACCTAGATCCCAAACCGCACCCGAGTGAAAGTAAGGTGCCGTCAAGGCGATGTTGCGCAGCGGCGCGGCACGGAAGACGTATTCGTCGGACGCCGTCTTCGTGACCTCGAAGCGGCCTTTGTCGTCCGGGGGGAGGATGTCGGCGCCGGGCTTGGTGATCAGACCGAACGGGAAGTAATCCTGACCACCGAAGTTGATCCCCGCGTGACAGGCACTGCAGCCCTTTTCGATGTAGAGATCCAGACCCTGCTTTTGCTCGTCCGTCATGGCCGCATCGTTGCCTTCGATCCAGTCATCGAACGGCGATCCGGGCGTCACCAGGGTCACCTCGAAGGCCTCGATCGCTTTAGCCATGTTGTCGAAGGTCACCGGATCCGCCTCGTTCGGGAACGCCCTGGTAAAGCGCTCGACATACTCGGGCATGCTCTTGAGCGTGACGACCACGTTCTCGGGATCGTTCGCCATCTCTACGCCGGCCTGAATCGGGCCTTTGGCCTGCTCTTTGAGATCATCCGCGCGACCGTCCCAGAACTGAGCGATGTTGAACACGGCATTGAGCACGGTCGGGGAGTTGCGCGGACCCGTTTGCCAACCATGTCCGACGGAGGTCGGCAGGTTGTCGTCGCCGCCCATGCCGAGGTTGTGACAGGTGTTGCAGCTAATGACCCCGCTGGCCGAAAGCCGGGGGTCGAAGAACAGCATGCGACCGAGATCGACCTTTTCGCGCGTCACGGGATTGCCGGCCACCTCGGGCACGCCGGCAGGGATCGGGAGCAGTCCGGCAGACTTGGCCTTGTCGCGCAGAGCCGAGTCATCCGCAGCGGCCACGGTTGCGGCGAGCCCCACCGAGACGGCTAAAGCGATCATTCGCTTCTTCATCGCGTTTTCCTCTTTGTTGTCCTCTTTTCTCCAAGGAAGCGCCGTCGCCGCGAATCGAAACCCACGTGCGGTTGCGCCATGTCCAAACCGAGTCTAACCTCGCCGCGGGAAACGACAAGCACGAAAACGCTCTGGACGTCGGCGTAACCCGACTCACCTCGGCATCGAAATCGCGATATCATTTCAGGGTTGCGAAGTCGAATCGCGACATTGCCGATGTGCGCTTCCGCATGCTGTTCGGCCCCGAGCCCGAACTGAAACAGCTTGTTTTCCAAGGAATCAGGTCGTGCCGCCCCCAATCCCCAGGTTCGCCGCCCCGTGCACTCTCTGCTCGGCAGCGCGCGATCCGGCCATGCCCAAGCCGTCCGAGCGCCCGTGAGATATTCAAGCAACTTCCTCATCCCGATTCTGATCGCCCTCCTAACGGTTGCCGCGTGGGCCTTGCTCAACCGGCCGGCGGACGAGCCGCCGTGGCCGAATCGTATCCAAGGCTTCTCGTTCGCACCGATGCGTGCGCACAACGATCCGGCACTCCAGAACTTCCCGACCACCGAGGAGATCGACGAAGACCTGGCCCTTCTACAGGGAACCGTCCATGCCGTGCGCACCTATTCGGTCGAAAGCACACTCTCGGCGATCCCGCGCTTAGCCGCAGCGCGCGGTCTGAATGTCACCCTCGGCGCTTGGATCGGATCGGATCCGGAGGCCAACGACATCGAGCTCGCACGCTTCGGCGAGATCTTGAGCAAAGGTTATCGGAACCTGGTACGCATCATGGTCGGCAACGAGGCGATCCTGCGCGAGGACGTTTCGGTCTCAGAGCTGACCGAATACTTGGACCGGGTCCGCGCGATGACCTGGCTACCCGTGAGCACGGCCGAACCGTGGCATGTCTGGCTGAAATATCCGGAGCTTGCGGATCATGTCGACTTCATCACCATCCACCTGCTGCCCTATTGGGAAGGTGTCCCGATCGAACAGGCCGTCGCCTATGCGGTCAGCCGCTACGACGAGGTCAAGAAAGCTTTTCCGAACAAAGAGGTGAT